>NZ_VFVI01000029.1:0-13213 GCF_006442775.1 Mesorhizobium sp. B2-4-6 | reverse complement strand
GGGGTGGGAAGGAGGGCAAGGGTGGACGCGATAAAGGCCAACCTATAACGACGGCGCTCTACGGCGCCCCCCTCTGTCCTGCCGGACATCTCCCCCCTCGTGGGGGAGATTGGCGGTCTCGACGCCGGCTCTCCTCCCACAACGTAGGAGATTGGCGAAAGCGGGGATGACAGCATAATCTCCCCTCGCGTAGGGGGGATGTCCGGCGGGACAGAGGGGGGCGCGAAGGAACTCAGCCTATCCAACTTTGCAGTCCCGCATGACGACGTCAGATCGGCGGTGCCCTCTACACCTTCACCAGCTGCTCCACCCGGCCCTTTTCGCCGAAAATCCTCAGATACCGCTTGATCTCCTTTTCGTCCCCCGTCGCCTTGGCGGGATTGTCGGAGAGCTTCACCGCCGGCCGGCCATTGGCCTCGGTGACCTTGCAGACCAGCGAGATGGCGTCGAGGCTGTCGGTCTCCGTCGGGGCGCAGCCTTCGAAATCGTTGGTGAGGTTGGTGCCCCAGCCGAAGGACATGCGCACCTTGCCGCGGAAATGCCTGTAGGTCTCCTCGATGGTCTCGACCTCCAGACCGTCGGAGAAGATGAGCAGCTTCTGCTTGGGGTCCTTGCCCTTCTTGCGCCACCAGTCGATGATTTTTTCGCCGCCCTCGATCGGCGGGGCGCTGTCGGGGCGGAAGCCGGTCCAGTCGGCGACCCAGTCCGGCGCGTCGCGCAGGAAGGAATCCGTGCCGAAGGCGTCGGGCAGCACGATCAGGAGATTGCCGCCATAGTAGCGCTGCCAGTCCTGCAGCACCTTGTAGGGCGCCTCGCGCAACTCCGCCTCGGAATTGGCCAGTGCCGCGAAGACCATCGGCAGCTCATGCGCGTTGGTGCCCAAAGCTTCGAGGTCGTTGTCCATGGCCAAAAGCACGTTGGAAGTGCCGGTGAAGGCATCGCCGATGCCTTCCTTCAGCGACTCGACGCACCAGCGCTGCCACAGGAAGGAGTGGCGGCGTCTTGTGCCGAAGTCGGAAATGCGGATGCCGGGCAGCGCTTTCAGCCGCTCGGTCTTGGTCCACATCTTGGCCTTGGCGCGGGCGTAAAGCACATCGAGCGCGAACGGCCCGTAGGAGCGCATCGCCGCGCGGGAGCGCAGCTCGTTGATGATGGCCAAGGCCGGGATTTCCCAGAGCGTGGTGTACATCCAGGAGCCGGGGAAGGAGAGCTCGTACTGGCCGTCACGCCTGGAAAGCTCGTAGTCGGGCAGGCGGAAATTCTCCAGCCACGCCAGGAATTCCGGTTCGAAGATCTGCTTGCGGCCATAGAAATTGTTGCCGCCCAGCCAGATCATCTCCTTCTTGGAAAAACGCAAGGTGCGGGCATGGTCGAGCTGGTCGCGCAATTCGCCTTCGTCGATCTCGTCGGCCAGGCGCACCGAGGTGGTGCGGTTGATCAGGGAGAAGGTGGCGTCGACCTTGGGATACATGCCCCAGATCATCTGCAGCATCAGGAGCTTGTAGAAGTCGGTGTCCAGCAGGCTGCGGACGATCGGGTCGAGCTTCCAAGTATGGTTGTAGACGCGCCGCGCTATATCGGTTTTTGCCATGCTCGCTCATCCATAAAGTACAACGCGCGGAAACGCGGGCGTCACGCTTCAAATCCTTGTTCGATCAATTCCGGACGGAGGCCCGTTGCACGGAATTGCTTTAGTCAACTGCCTCTTAGCACCGTATTTCCGAACGCGCTTGCTGCTTTGCAAGCTGGCCCGACAAAAAGCAGCTATGCAAGTCCAGCCATCAGGATCCGGCCCTGGCGCCTATCCCCTTGAGCGTGGGCCGCTTTCTGCGGCTCGGCACGCGGCCGGCCACCGGCGCGTCGGCGCGGGCCTCGTCCTGCTCCTTTTCGGCGAACAGCCAGTCGATGAAGAGCTGCACGATCGGCGCCGAGCGCATTTCGTTGCGGCAGACGACATAGAAATCGTCGACCGCCGGCACCGACAAACTGAAAGGCGCGACGAGCATGCCCCTGGCGAGCAAGGCGCGCGCGGTGACGGAATCGCCGAGCGCCACGCCATGGCCGTGCACGGCGGCCTCCGTCGCCATGCGGGCATCGCCCAGACGGTGGCGGCGGCCGCGTTCCAGATCGAGCGCGTCGGCGGCGGCCAGCCAGGTGTGCCATTCGCGGCCGTCGTCGCCATGCAGGAAGACGTGATCGGCAAGGTCGCGGACGCCGCGGATCGGCCGGTTGTTGATCAGCGTCGGGCTGACCACGGGGAAAAGTTCCAGCCCGGACCATTTGCGTATCCAGCAATCGCTCCAGCTGCCGTCGCCATAATGCACGCAGACGTCGATCTGCGGGGCGCGAATATCACGGGCGTCGTTGGATGGAATCAGCGTCAGCTGGATGTCAGGATATTGCGCCGTGAAGGAACCGAGCCGGGGCGTCATCCAGAGCAAGAGCAGCGCCGGCACGCAGGATACCGAGAGCGCGCCGGCGCTTGCCGGCCTGGTCATGCGCTGGGTGGCGGCGGCGATGCCGTCGAAGGCGGACGAGACCGCCGGCAGGAACTCGGCGCCGTGCGGCGTCAGCTTCACGCGCTGACCGGTGCGCTCGAAGAGTTTCACGCCAAGCGATTGCTCGAGCGCCTTGATCTGGTGGCTGACGGCGCCGTGCGTGACATTCAGCTCACCCGCGGCCTTGGTCAGCGAGGCGTGCCGCGCCGCGGCTTCGAAGGCGCGCAGCGGGTTCAGCGGCGGCAGGCGCTTGGCCATGGGTCGGCTCCTACTTTGTGAGATTTTCTCACAGCCAAGACCCTAACAATATCAATTGATTTTTCAAAGCGGCTGCCCGACACTTTTGCCCGGAACAGCTTCAAGAGACGTGAAATCCGCAGCACAGCCGGCGGGCAACGATCCAGCCGGACAACAGGCTGGCTTGGCAAATCGCCCATGCGGGCAGCGCTGCAGGCAGGCAAGGGAGGAGACCGGACATGGGTTACGATCGCGGCAAGCTCGAAGCGTTGCGCCGCAAATATGGCGAGAGCCATGGCGGCGAGATGTTCGACCCGAAATTCCGCAAGGTCGCCGACAAGATCTTCAACAAGTCGGGCACAAGGCTGGCGCCCTATTCCGGCATCCCGACCTTCCTCGCCGCGCCCTACCGCGAAATATCGGCCGACAATCCGGATTTCGGCGACCTGCAGGTGGCGATGATCGGCGTGCCGATGGACCTCGGCGTCACCAACCGTCCCGGCTCGCGCTTCGGGCCGCGCGCGCTGCGCGCCATCGAGCGCATCGGACCCTACAACCATGTGCTGGAATGCGCGCCGACGCATGAGCTTCGCGTCGCCGACATCGGCGACACGCCGTTCCGCAGCCGCTACCGGCTGGAGATCAGCCATGAGGATATCGAACGCCGCACCAATCAGATCGTCGATGCCGGCGTGCTGCCGCTCTCGGTCGGCGGCGACCACTCGATCAGCCATCCGATCCTGAAGGCGGTCGGCAAAAAAGCGCCGGTCGGCATGATCCATATCGATGCTCACTGCGACACCAGCGGGCTGTTCGACATGACCAAGTTCCACCATGGCGGGCCGTTCCGCAACGCAGTGCTGGACGGCGTGCTCGATCCTTCGCGCACGATCCAGATCGGCATTCGCGGCTCGGCCGAGTATCTGTGGGAGTTCACCTACGAGTCCGGCATGACCGTCGTCCATGCCGAGGAGGTGACCGGGCTAGGCATCCCGGCAATCATCGAGAAGGCGCGCAAGATCGTCGGCGATGGCCCGACCTACATCTCCTTCGACGTCGACAGCATCGATCCGGCCTTCGCGCCGGGTACCGGCACGCCGGAAGTCGGCGGGCTGACGACCCGCGAGGTGCTCGAGCTGCTGCGCGGCCTGAAGGGCCTCAACATCGTCGGCGGCGACGTCGTCGAGGTGGCGCCGCAATATGACGCGACCACCAACACCGCCCATGTCGGCGCCCAGGTCCTGTTCGAGATTCTCAGCCTGATGGTGTTCAGCCCGGCCATCAAGAAGGGCTGATGCCATACCAACACGGCCGCCGCGCTGGAGCCGGCGGCCGGATGCAACAAACAAGCTTCCAGCAGGGGAACAACAATGACTCTTCGCAACGCACTGAAATCCGTCATCACCGCGGCCGTCATCGTCGGCGCCGGCCTCGCCACTCAGGCGAAAGCCGATGCCGTCGACGACATCACCAAGACCGGCGCCATCAATGTCGGCATCTTCTCCGACTTCCCGCCCTTCTCGTCGGCCAGCGCCGACATGAGCATCAAGGGCTATGACGTCGACGTCGCGCAGGCGATCGCCGATGCCTTGAAGGTGAAGCTCAACCTGGTCAGCGTCACCGGCCAGAATCGCATCCCGTATCTCACCGACAAGCGCGTCGATATCCTGATGAGCGTCGGCTACTCCAAGGAACGCGAGCAGGTCATCGACTTCGCCGCCGCCTACGCGCCTTACTACATCGCCGTCATCGGCCCGAAGGCAATGGCGGTCAAAGGCAAGGAAGACCTCGCCGACAAGTCGATCGCCGTCAATCGCGGCACGCTGGAGGACACCTCGCTGACGGAAGCCGCACCGGCTTCCGCCGACATCCGCCGCTTCGACAACTACAATGCGGTCATCCAGGCCTTCATCTCCGGCCAGACCCAGTTGATGGTGGTCGGCAACGATGTCGGCGCCCAGGTGCTGGCCAAGCAGGACGCGCTGCAGCCGGAGCAGAAATTCCAGCTGCTCACTTCGCCTTCGCATATAGGCCTCAACAAGAACGAGGACCGGCTGACGAAGGCGGTCAACGACGCGGTCGCCAAGTTGCTGACCGACGGCAAGCTCGACGAGAGTTCGAAGGCCTGGCTGAAGACGCCGCTCAATCCCGACAACCTTAAGGATTGAGTTCCCGTGGCCTTCGGCTGGCTTCCAGGCGCTGTGGGCGACATCGCTCACGGCGCGGCCACGACGATCCTGTTGATCGTCGTGACCACGGTGGCGGGAACGCTGCTCAGCATTCTCGGCGCTGCCGGCCGGCGAAACGGGCCCGTGCTGCTGCGTCGGGCCATAGGCTGGTATGTCGAGGTGATGCGCAACACGCCATTCCTGGTGCAGCTGTTCTTCATCTTCTTCGGCCTGCCCAGCCTCGGCATCAGGCTCGAGCCGATCCTGGCCGCCATGCTGGCGATGACGCTCAACATGGCGGCCTATACGATCGAGATCGTCGGCGCCGGGCTCGACGCCGTGCCGCGCGGCCAGACTGAAGCCGCACTGGCGCTCGGCCTCAGGCCTCGCCAGGTGTTCATCAAAATCGTGCTGCCACAGGCGCTGAAGGTGATCTACCCGGCGCTGACCAGCCAGATCGTTATCATGATGCTGGAATCGGCCGTGGTGTCGCAGATCGCGGTGCGCGAGCTGACCTATGAGGCCGACATGCTGCAGGCGCGTACTTTCCGCGCCTTCGAGACCTATTTCGTGGTGACGATGGTTTATCTCGGCCTGTCGATTGGGCTGCGCCAGCTGCTCGTCGGCGGCGGGCGCCGAGTTCTTGGAGCCGGCGTGTCATGATCGAGTTCACCTTCTGGGACATCCTGCGCAACCTGCTCCTCGCCGCGCGCTGGACGGTGCTGTTGTCGCTTGCCGCCTTTGTCGGCGGCGCGCTGGTCGGGCTGATCGTGCTGTTTTTCCGCATCGCCAAGACCAAATGGAGCCGGCGCATCGCTTCGGGCTATATTGCGCTGTTCCAGGGCACCCCGCTTTTGATGCAGCTCTTCCTGATGTTCTTCGGCCTGCCGATGCTGGGCTTGCGCATCGAGCCGTGGACGGCGGCGATGCTCGGGCTCACCTTCTTCGCCAGCGCCTACCTGGCCGAGATCTGGCGCGGCGGCGTCGATGCGCTGCCGCGCGGCCAATGGGACGCCGGCGCCAGCCTCGGCTTGCATTATCTGCAGGAATTGCGGCTGATCATCCTGCCGCAGGCCTTCGCGATCACCCGCGCGCCGACCGTCGGCTTCCTGGTGCAGCTGATCAAATCGACGGCGCTGACCTCGATCATCGGCTTCGAGGAACTTGTCAGGACATCCAATGCCATCAACAACGCTACTTTCGAGCCGTTCAAGGTCTACGGCCTGGTGGCGCTGATCTTCTTCGTCATGTGCTTCCCGCTGACGCAATATGCGCGGCGGCTGGAGCAACGCGCCGGAGCGCGCTGAGCCGGCGCAAGGCTGCCGATCGTGCCGGCAGCTTTTCCTGTCAATGCCCGGGGGCCAGCGCTGGCGCGATGCGGTCGCGCCTGAGCCAGCGCGCGAGGAGCAGCGCCGCCACCACGGCCAGTCCGGATGCCAGGCCGATCCAGATGCCGACGCCGTTCAAGCCGAAATGGAAGGCGAGCAGCACGCCGAGCGGCAGGCCGACGCCCCAATAACCGATCGCGGCGTAGATCATCGGCACCTTGGTGTCGTGCAACCCGCGCAGCATGCCGGCCGCGACCGCCTGGGCGCCGTCGAAAATCTGGAACAGCGCGGCGAACATAAGGAACGACACGGCAAGCGTGATCACCCTGGCATTGGCCGGATCGGCGAGATCGATGAAGGCGCTGATCAGCGCATGCGGCCACAGAATCATCACCAGGCCCATCAGCGCCATGAACGAGACGCCTATGACGAAGGCTGTCCAGCCGGCGCGCGAAACGCCTTCCGGGTTGCCGGCGCCATGCGCCAGGCCGACCCGGACCGTGACCGCCTGGTTGAGCCCGAGCGGCACCATGAAGGAGATCGAGGCGATCTGGATGGCGATCGCGTGAGCTGCCAGCGAATCCGCATCGATCAGGCCCATGAGCAAGGCCGCCGCATTGAAGATCGTGACCTCGAAGGCGAGGATGCCGGCGATCGGCATGCCGAGTCTCAGCAGGCTGCGGAAACGCGGCCAGTCGGAGCGCCAGAAGCGGCCGAACAGACGGTAGCGGCGGAACTTCTTCTCCAGCATCACCACCGCCGCCAGGCCGACGAACATCAGCGTGCTGGACAAAGTGGTGGCGAGGCCGGAGCCGGCGATGCCCATCGACTCGACGCCGAGATTGCCGAACATGAACACCCAGTTGAAGAAGGCGTTGCAGGCGACCGCGACGAAAACGATGATCAGCGCCCAGCCCGGCCGCTCCAGCGCCGAGATGAAAGAGCGCAGCACGATATAGCCATAGAAAGGCAGCACCGCCCATTGCAGCCAGTGCAGGTAGATGCCTGCCTGATGCGCGAGCTCCGGCTTCTGGCCCATGGCCAAAAGCACCTCTTCGCCATGCGAGAGAAAAATCCAGATCGGGATCGAGATCAGGATCGCCAGCCACAGGCCCTGGCGCACGGTGCGGCGCAGGTCGCGCACCGAATGGCGGCGGCGGCCGAGCTCGGTCGCCATCATCGGCGAGGTCGCCAGCATCAGGCCGAGGCCGAAGATCAGCGGCATGAAGTAGAGGTTGGCGCCGAGCGCGCCGGCGGCGAGCGTATCGGATCCCAGACGGCCCATCATCATGACGTCGGTCGCGGTCATGGCGGTCTGGCCGAGATTGGTCAGCACCATCGGCCAGGCGAGCGCGATCGTCGCCCTGATTTCCTGACGCCAAAGGTTTTCCGGCGCGCGAGCGCCGGCTTCGATCGCAGACATTGTTCTGCTCTTTCAGAACACGGCGCGTCGGCCAAAGGGCCGGAAGCCGCACAACAACGGCGCGAAATGGCGCCATTTGCGTCGCCTTGTGAACGAAATGCGACATGTTGGCAAGGGAGGAGGCCCGGCCAGCGATTGATCCAGCCAACGCAACGAGCCGCGTCCGTAGCAAATGACACAAGCGCCGGGCAGCGCGATTGCGTCGCCGCCAGATGCGGCGGGGTTCAGGCTTCAGTCCGCCACAGCAGCGGTTTGCGGCCGCCGGGTATGTAGGCGATCGCGTGGTGCTCGGCATCCGGCCTCCGGATCCGAAGACGGCGGAAGCCGGCGCGGGAAACCTGCTGCAGGGCACCGCCGACCGCATCGAGTTCCATGGCAATGACGCGCTGGTGACGTTCGGCTTTGGCGGCAAGGAGATCAGCGCTGGTGCCGGCCCGCGAATGCCCGCGGCAGAGCGCGCCCGTGCGCTACACGTCGACGAGGAAAGCATCCATCTGTTCGGCGCCGAGACAGGCAAGTCGCTGCGCAGGCGGTAGAGCAATTCCAGGAAAACAAGCAGAGAAATGGAAAACTATCCGATCGCGTCGAGCATCTGCCGCTGGCGATGCATTTCGAGGAATATCCGGTAGTCGCGGTCGAAGCGAGCTCCGGCGGCCTTGTTGGGCGCGCGGATCTTGCCGCCCTGTTGCATGGCGACGCAGGCGGCGTTGAGATCGGGATAGATCCCGGCGGCGGTCGCCGCCACCATGCCGGTGCCGAGCAGCACCGCCTCGTCGGCCAGCGGCTCGACAACCGTGCAGCCGGTGGCGTCGGCGTAGAGCTCCATCAAAAGCGGGTTCTTGGTATGGCCGCCGGTGACATGCAGCGTGTCGATCAGATAGCCGTTCTCGTTCAGCGCCTCGAGCACATGGCGCACGCCGAGCGCGATGCCGACGGCGGTGCGCCAGTAGAGCTTGCACAGGCTGTCGAAGGAGGAATCGAGCGTCAGGCCGCTGATGACGCCGACCGCATGCGGGTCGGCGAGCGGCGAGCGGTTGCCGTGAAAATCCGGCAGCACATGCAGCCTTGCAGCCAGCGCATCGCCGTCCTCGGCGCGCAGCTCGGCGACGCGCCCGGCGATCTTCATATGCATGGCCGCGTCCGGCTCGCCGCCGGCGCCATGCCAGCGGATGATGTGGTCGAGCAACGCGCCGGTGGCCGACTGGCCGCCTTCCGACAGCCACAGCGTCGGCAATGCCGCGCCGAAATAAGGGCCCCAGACGCCGGCAAAAGGTTGCGGATCGGGCGACATCGCCATGACGCAGGACGATGTGCCGGCAATCAGCGCCAGATGCCGGCCAATGTCCTTCTCGTCGCCGGCAAAGCCGCCGAGAACGCCGAGCGCGCCCGCATAGGCGTCGATGACGCCGGCGCCGACCCGGCATTTTTCGGTGAGGCCAAGTTCAGCCGCGGCCTCGGCCGTCAGCGGACCGATATCGGCGCCGACGGGGCTGGCCTTTTCCGGCAGGTTGCCGTGCTCGAACAGGTCGTCGAGACCGACAAGTTCGAAGAAGTCGCGCCGCCAGCCTTTTTCCTCATGCGCGAGATAGGTCCACTTCGCCGTCAGCGTGCATTGCGAGCGGGCGAGCGAACCTGATGCCTTCCAGGTCAGGAAATCGGCGAGGTCGAATAGATAGCCGGCTTCATTCCATGTCTTCGGCAGATGGCGCTTCAGCCACATCAGCTTCGGCGTTTCCATCTCCGGCGACATCACGCCGCCGATATAATCGAGCACGGCGTGGCCGCTCATCGTGCATTCGTCGGCCTCGGCGATGGCGCGATGATCGAGCCAGACCATCGTGTCCCAGCGCTTCTCGCCGGTGACCGAGACGCTGATCTGGCTGCCTTGCCTGTCGCGCGCGACCAGCGAGCAGGTGGCGTCGAAAGAGATGCCAGCGACATCGCCGGCGGCGACGCTGGATTTCTGCAGAGCGGATCGCACGGATTTGCACACCGCCGACCAGATATCTTCCGAATCATGCTCGGCGTGATCGGGCTTGGGCTGATGCATGGCGATCGGATGATCGGCGCGGCCGAGCAGGTTGCCGCGCGCGTCGAGAATGCCCGCGCGAGCGCTCCCGGTGCCGACATCGACCGCGCAAACGAAACTCTTCGTCAAGATGCTTTTTCTCTCGCTCCCAGGCCTGCAATCAGATCGGGCAATTGCAGCATGTCAGCGAATATAAAGTCCGGTTCCGTCGACGCAAGCCGCGCCTTGAGGGCGGGATTGGACGCGTGCGAGCCACCGGTGAAGGCAAAAACGCGCATGCCCGCCGCGCGGGCGGCGGCGACGCCGGCCGGGCTGTCCTCGATGACCAGGCACTCGCGCGGATGCGCCCGCATGCTGGCGGCGGCGTGGAGGAAAAGGTCGGGCGCCGGCTTGCCGCGTTCGACCATGGTGGCGCTGAACAGATGCGGCTCCAGCAAGGCAAGCAGGCCGGTGACGTCGAGCGCGTAGCGGATGCGCTCCAGCGTGCCGGACGAGGCGACGCAGAAGGGGCGGCCGAGCTTTGGCAGCAGTTCCTTGACGCCGGGAACCGGCTTCAACTCCTCGCGAAATTTGCGCATGAGGTCGACGCGCATGGCGGTCAGATGCCGGTCGCTGATGTCGAGCCCGAAATCGCGGCCGAGGATCTCGCGCACGCTCTTCATGCTCTTGCCAAGGAAATGCTCGTAGGCGGCGTCCTCGCTCACCGTGCCGCCGGCGAGCTCGATCATGCCAAGCAGCGCCGAGACCGAAAGCGCCTCGCTGTCGACCAGCACGCCGTCACAGTCGAAGATGACCAGTTCCGGCGTCATGGCTGTTGCTTCCAGCTAAGCAATTCCAGGAAAAGTGTGAGCGGTTTTCCGTCCGGAATTGCGTCAAAAGAGACAGAGGCTTTCAGGGCTTGCCGGCGAGATAGCGCGTCAGGGTTTCGCGCGCGCCGTTCGCCCACAGGGCTTTCAAGGCATGGGCGAAGGCGTCGGCGAAGACGGGCGAGCGGCCGACATCGCCATAGATATCCTCCATCGCCAGCCAGGCCTTCGGATCGTCCTTGGCCGCCTTGGCGGTGGCCTGCATGCGGTCCCAGCTCGGGTCGTTCGGCTCGATGACGGCGCCGCTGTCGGTGGTGCCGAAGCAGTAGCGGCACCACAAAGCCGATTCCAGCGCGAGACCGGCGACGCCCTCGCCCGCCTTCAGCCGGTCGGCGATCGTCGGGATGATGAATTTCGGCTGGCGGTTGGAGCCGTCGAGGCAAAGCCGGCGGATGGTGTCGCCGATCTTCGGGTTGGAGAAGCGGCGCTCGATGAGCTGGTAATAGTCCTCCAGATCGGTGTTGGGCACGGGCGGCACGGTCGGGATGATCTCGTCATGCTCGAGCTTCGACAGGAAAGCGCGCACCAGCGGCTCCTGCATGCCTTCATGGACGAAATGGATGTCCATCAGCCCGGCCGGGTAAGCGATCGTGGCGTGGCCGCCATTGAGGATGCGGATCTTCATCAGCTCGTAAGGCGAGACGTCCTTGACGAACTGCACGCCGACCTTTTCCAGCGCCGGGCGGCCGGCGGTGAAACGGTCCTCCAGCACCCATTGCTTGAACGGCTCGCAGAACACCGGCCAATTGTCCTCCAGCCCGAAATCGTCGGCGAGGATCTTGCGCTCTCGGTCGCTGGTGGCCGGGGTGATGCGGTCGACCATGCCGTTCGGGAAAGCGACCTTGTCCTCCACCCATTTCGCCAGATCCTCGTCGATCAGCCTGGCAAGGCCGATCACGCCGTCGGAGGTGACGTGGCCGTTATGGGGGATGTTGTCGCAGGACATTACGGTGAACGGCACGATGCCGTCGGCGCGCCTGCGCAGCAGGCCGGCAAGGATGATGCCGAAGACGGTCTTCGGCGCAGCACCCGGCTGGGCGTCGGCGACGATGTCGGGATGGGCCGGGTTGAACTTGCCGGAGGCCGGGTCGATGAAATAGCCGCCCTCGGTGATGGTCAGCGAGACGATCTTGATCGCCGGATCGGCGAGTTGGTCGATGATCGCGTCCGCATCGCCGGGCGTCAGGAAATCGATCATGGCGCCGGTGACGCGGGCGCTCATATGACCCTGGTCCTGCTCGACGACCGTGGTCAGCCAGTTCTGTTCCTGCAGCTTGGAACGGCCGATCTTCTCGCCCTCGAACACGCCGGCGCCGATCAGCGCCCAGTCATGGCCCTCGCCGGTGCCGAACAGGTCGTCGAGATAGACCGCCTGGTGCGAGCGGTGGAAATTGCCGACGCCAAAATGGACGATGCCCGCCTTCAGGGCGGAGCGGTCGTATTTCGGGCCGGCGACCTTGGCCGGCAGCCTGGCGAGGTTCGAGGAAGAGAGTTTCACGGTCATCTCATTTTACCCTTTGGCCGATCCGCAGCCCGACTGTTTACGCCTCCTTGGGAGAGCGAGGATGAGGGGCAACACCTGGTGTTCCAGCATGCCGCCCCTCACCCGCCCCATGGCGTCTTCTCCGGAGGAAAAAGAGAAGCGCCTTCCCCTCAGCCCATCCCGGTCAACTCATCCACTGGCCGCCATCGACATTGTAGGTCTGGGCGACAATGTATTCGGCCTCGTCACTGGCGAGGAACACCGCCATGCCGGCGAGGTCCTCGGGCTTGCCCATGCGGCCGTAAGGAACGCCTTCGCCGACCAGACGCTTCTTCTCGCCTTTGGGCCGGTTCTCGTATTTGGCGAACAGCGCGTCGACCTGGTCCCACATGTCGCTGTCGACGACGCCCGGCGCGATGCCGTTGACGTTGATGCGATGCTTGATCAGGTCGAGTCCCGCCGACTGGGTAAGCGAAATGACGGCGGCCTTGGTGGCGCAATAGACGGCGACCAACGGCTCGCCGCGACGGCCGGCCTGGCTCGCCATGTTGATGATCTTGCCACCCTTGCCCCGCGCGATCATCGAGCGGGCGGCCGCCTGAAGCATGAACAGCGTGCCGGTGACATTGACGGAGAACAGTTTTTCGTAGCTCGCCCGGGAGATCTCGACGATCGGCGCCAAATCGAACAAGGCGGCGTTGTTGATCAGGATGTCGAGGCCGCCGGCCTTGTCCTCCACCGCCTTCACCGCCGCCTCGATCGAGGACTGATCGGTGACATCGAGCCGGATCGCGTAAGCGGCCGGACCGATCACCTTCGCCGTCGCTTCGGCCGCTTCGAGGTCGATGTCGGCAATCGCCACCGTGGCGCCTTCGCGCGCATAGGCTTCGGCGAAGGCCCTGCCGATGCCGCGCGCCGATCCGGTGATCAGCGCCGATTTGTCTTTCAGCCTCACTGTCCCGTCCTCACTGGGCCAGCGCCTTGCCGTCGGCGCCGAAGCGATGGAGCTTGGCCTTGTCGGGAGTCAGGTAGACGGTATCGCCGTGTTTCACGCCGACCTCGCCGTCGGCGCGGACATTGACGGTGCCGATACCGTCCGCCTGAACGTGCAGGAAAGTGTCGGAGCCAAGATGCTCGGCGACGCCGACCGTCGCCTTCCAGTCGCCCGAGGTGGTCGAGAT
>NZ_VFVI01000028.1:0-15913 GCF_006442775.1 Mesorhizobium sp. B2-4-6 | reverse complement strand
TTGGCGATCTTCGCAAGGGCGACCGTGTTGTTGATCATGGTCTGCGGGTCGATATTCCGAACCCCAGCAACCTGGAAAGCCTGATGATCGATAAGCACAAGGCAGCAATTTTCGGGCGTCAACATCGCCTCGAGACCAACCTTGGGGAATACTGCAGCGGCCATGTAATTTCCTTTTGTCGCTTTCGCGGACGGGCCTGCGCCCATCTGCATGATGGTTCAATCTTCAAATTCAAATGGTCGAACATGTGGTTAGTGCGGCGTCAGATTTGACCGTAATTGCCTGATGCGAACAGCCAGATACGGTCGAGCGCGACGTTCGATGTGATCGACAAGCGATCATGAGGCGTGCGGACCGTCGGACCTGCCGTTGGCTCGCACTGCGAAAGAGGATCGGTCTCGCGGCGAGGCCGTTGCCGCGGTGAAAGGCCGATCGCTTGGCGGTGCCGATGAAGAAAGGGGACCTTGGATAGCCACGGCAGCGCGATGCTTCTTTAAGACCGCTGGAGTGGCCAGCGCCCTAGCTCGCGGTTCTTGGTTTCATGGCTCAATTTGACCTCAGTCGCCCGTGAATGAGCCGGCTTTCGATTTCTACTGCGCCGCCAGGGCCGGAGGCATCGACAACAATGGGCGCGGCTGTATCTGTCGATGCAAAGGTGCCACCGTTCATGCCGTGGGATTGCCATTCGAACTGGTTGATCAGGAAAGAGGCAGCCGGGCCTGGAGGCATGTCCGTCCGGTGGATCGCAAAGAAGCGATAGTGACCGCCTTTGAAGTCCGGCAGGTCCAGCAAAACGAGCTTACCGCACGCGAGATCCTCGCGGATCATGGGTTCCGGCATCGTCCCCCAGCCAATACCCTCCCGAAGCAGCAAGTGCTTCGTGGCCAGGTCGGCGACGCGCCAGGTGTGCGTGCCCATGACACCCAAATCCTCACCGGCAGTGCGCGAGGTCCGATCGGTAAGGACCAGCTGGACATGATGCCGCCCAGCTCCGAGACCATTTACTTGGCACGCCAGGGGATGGTCGGGTGCGGCGACTGGAACCAGATGAACACTTCCGACGCCAATCCGCTCCAGTCCGTCGATTTCCACATCGGGCGGCCCACGAACGCCAATCATCGATGTGCGATCAAGGACGAGCTGCGTCACGGCGCCCAATGCTTCCGCCCTCAGCTTGAGCGGGACGGTGGGAAATTCGTCGCGGAAACTCTTGAGCGCCGCTACGATGCGCGACGCCGGCAGCATCACGTCAAGGGCGACGTGGACCTCCGGTTCGAGGCCTTGATGAAGACCCTTGGCCTTCGCACGCAATCGATTGAAGCCCAGGGCGACATTGCGCGCTTCCGAAAGCAGCGCTCTGCCTTCGTCGGTGAGGCGGGGCCGGCGGGTGGAATCCCTTTCGAACAGCGTGACGCCAAGCTGCGCTTCCAGATTGGTGATCGTGTAGCTGATAACCGAAGTGGCCCGGTTGAGTTGGCGCGCCGCGCCCGCGAAACTTCCAACATCGATCACTGTTAGAAACACTCGCAACTGATCGAACGTTGGCGTGCCGGGATCAGACATACCGATTTCCTCGAACGGAAGACTCGAAATTTTACAAGTTTCGTACCCTAGGTCAGTAGCGCTAGCCTACGCAACAGACCACCCAACCGACGTTTGAGGGACCGAGCAAATGACTTGTGCGATAATCGGATCTGGCGCCATCGGCCATGCCATCGCAACGCAGTTCGCGCGCCAAGGCATCGATGTAATGGTCGCCAATAGTCGAGGACCGTCGTCGCTCACAGACATGGTCTACGCGCTCGGTCCCAACATCAGGCCTGCCGCCACCGGTGACGCGGCCCATGCGGACGTGGTGTTCCTTGCGATTCCCTTTGGTGCCATTCGTGCGTTCGTCGAGAACGCGGATGCCGCTGGTGCAAATTGGAACAACCGCCTGGTGATCGACGCGAGCAACGCGATCGACTTTCCGTCGTTCAAACCTGCCGACCTGGGCGGCCGGCTCTCAACCGAGGTCGTTGCGGAGGCGTTTCCCGGCGCCCGCATCGTGAAGGCCTTCAATACAGTCCCGGCCGCAAAACTGGAAGCGCCCCCAGCGCAGGCGGGCGGACGACGTGTTGTGGTGTTGTCTGGCGATGACGGCGGCGCCAGGTCCCAAGTTGCCGCTCTCATCGAGCGACTCGGCTATGCGGCGCTTGACCTCGGCACCCTGCGGCAAGCCAGCCATCTGCAGCAGTTTGGCGGCACCCTGGTGGCTCAGGACCTGATCAAGCTGGCCTGATCTGGCCGCGCACCGAATAACGCAACCGGCAGCAACGGTGAAGCCATTGCCGCGAGAGTGAAGCTTCCGGCAGGAGCATGTCATGTTGAATGATTTCGATGGCAAGGTGGTTTTGGTCACTGGTGCCGGGTCGGGGATAGGTCGGGAGGCCGCTTTGGCGTTCGCCGCTCGCGGCGCCCTTGTCTTCGGCGCGGACACCAATGAGCAGGGCCTCGCGGAGACCCGGGCTCTCGTCGAAAAGGCGGGCGGTAAAGTGCAGGTCGCCCGGGTCGACGTTTCGTCGGAGGAGGACGTCGCGATATTTCTCTCGCGCATCGCCGCCGACGCGGGTCGGCTAGACGCCGCCTTCAACAACGCTGGGATCACCGGCGGCGCGCATCGGATCGAAGACTATCCCACGGATGATTTCGACAGAGTTTTGTGCACCAACCTGCGCAGCGTCTTTCTCTGCATGAAGCATGAGCTTCCGCTTCTAAAGCGCAGCGGCGGCGGTGTGATCTGCAACACGGCCTCCGTCGCGGCACTGACTGGCCCGGGCGGGATGTGTGCCTACGCAGCGTCGAAACATGGCATTCATGGGCTGACGCGGGTCGCCGCGATGGAGAATGCCGCACATGGGATTCGAGTGAATGCCCTGGCGCCGGGGTGGACCGAAACCCCAATGGTCGTAACGGCGAGCGCCCAAAATCCATCCTTTGCGGCACAGACGACGAACGCCATTCCGGCCAAACGAGGCGGTAAGCCGACCGAAATCGCGGAAGCCGCCGTTTGGCTCTGCTCAGGCGCCGCAAGTTATGTTTTCGGCCAGATGCTGATTGTCGACGGGGGAATGACCATCGGCGGCTTCGCGTACTGATCAATTGTACCATGGTGAGGGATGCCCCTTCTTCGACAAGGAGGTCGGCCGCGACCAAGTCGGCATCGTGCGCTCGCCGGCGTCGGTTCCACGTAGCCCGCAGCCTGGTGCGCGCCGTAAACCTACGTCACCACGAAAGCTCGGTCACCCTTCGGCCGCGACACGCTGCGCGACCCGCCCCACAAAGGCACGGCAGTCAACTGTGCTTTGCTGCCAGCGCGGTTACTTTCACGCGCATGCCTTCGATTGCCAGATCGGCAACGCCGACTGCGCAGCGCACCGGGCCTCACCCGCCATCAGCTCGATCAAGTCGAAGAATCCCATTCATGGAGAGCAGAAATAAACCGATCGACCAGGTATTGGCGAAATACAACCACGCCTCAGTGCGAAGATGGTGATCTGGGCTCACCAGAGCGGGGGCGCAGCCCTCTTCTGACGGCATCGTTGTCGTTCGACCTCCGATTGGAGATCTATGCGGAACCGCGCATGATCAACTTGGCTTCGAGCCGTTTGACTTCCGATCCGCCATCAAGCGCTTGAGGGCCATCCCCGATCCGCGCGAAAAGCATGTCCACACCGGCGGCGGCGATGCCGCGATAGTCCTGCGCCACCGTCGTCAGTGGCGGACATGTGAAGCGGCTCAGCGGGTGGTCGTCGTGACCCGCAACGCGCAATTCGCCATCCCCCTCCCGTCCGACTGGCTGCTTGCGCTCGAAGGCGGCGGCGATGACGCCGAAGGCAAGCCGGTCATTGGCGCACAGAACAGTCCTGGTCGGGAAGCCGCCATTGTCGAGAACGCGGCAAGCTTCCCGGTAGCCGAGTTCCTCGAACTCCCAGCCCTTGGCCTGGATCGGCAACACGATGGGCTCGAGATTGAGGCGCTCCATGGTCGCGATGTAAGACGCGCGGCGCTCCAGCGCGTTCTGGTTGACCGCCGGCATCTCCAGGAAACAGGGATGCTCCCCGGTGCGGCATAGATACTCGGTAATATTGCCGATGCTCTGTCGGTTGTCGGTTCCCACGAATGGTTGATCAACATTGACGCGGTTGTCGAGGAACACCATCGGCATCGCTTTCACGAGGCTGGCCAACAGGGTCGCGTCCGTCTCGAAACCCAGCGGCGCCATAAGCACACCAGCAATATTGAGCGACATCAGCGTGCGCATCGCGCGGGCTTCCAGTTTGCGTTCCCCATGTGAGGACAGAACGATCGCCCAGTACCCTTCGGCAAGGCAGCGCATTTCGATCTGACGAACGACCTCCGCGTAGAATGGATCGGAAATGTGGGGAACGATGACGCCAATATTCTTCGGCTGCTTCCGGTTCATGCTGACAGCGAAGATGTTGGGCTGGTAGTCGTAATCCTTCAGCGCCTTTTCGATACGCGCCCGGGTCGACGGCTTCACGCTGTCGGGATTGTCGAAATATTTCGAGACCGTCGGCCGAGACAGCCCACTGGCGGTCGCAAACTCTTCCATGGTCCTGATCTTCGGTTCGCTCATGTTCGACTTCCCGCGCTTGAGACGCCCGTGAAGGGCGAAACAGGATTTTTCCATGCGTAAATTTATTTTTTTACCGAGACAACCCATAAAAGCGGTTAGCGAGTGATCCTTTCCGCTCATGGCAGAGCGAGAACGGCAGGCGCCGTGCAATTACTCGACCGCTCATCGGTATATTTATTATCACGTGTAAAAAAATAAATTGACACGTAGAAGAAAAATATGACATGTAAACCGCAGCCCGGGTTTCGGGCTGAATCTTGCCTCGGGAGTTGCCGCCTGGCAGCGGCAAGCGGGCGGGAACGCATCGTTCGTGTTCAGATCAGCAACGAGCCGGCCAGCACCGGCTCCATTCGGAGGAAATCATGTTTCGTAAAACGCTCGGCCGCATTTTTCTGTCCGGAACCGCTCTCGCCATGATGGCGGGCGTCGCTTCCGCTGAAGGCATCGGTGCCTCGCTTCTGACCCAGCAGCACCCGTTCTACATTTCACTCGCCAACGCGATGAAGAAGGAGGCCGATGTGGAGAAGGTGCCGCTTGAAATCGCCATCGCCAATCAGGATCTCAGCAAGCAGCTTGCTGACGTCGAGGACTTCATCACCAAGGGCGTCAGCGTCATCATCATCTCCCCGGTGGACAGCAAAGGCGTACGCGCGGCCATCACCAAGGCCGAGAAGGCAGGCATCAAGGTCATCACCGTGGACATTCCGGCCAATGCCGCGGAAGTGACCTCTTTCGTTGGCACCGACAATTTCGCCGGCGGCGAAAAGGCGGCCGAGCTGATGGCGAAGTCCATTGGCGACAAGGGCAACGTCGCCATCATCGACTATCCGACGGTCCAATCGGTAGTGGACCGCGTCGAGGGCTTCAAGAAGGGCCTCGAGAAGCACCCTGACGTCAAGATCGTCGCGATCCAGCCGGGCATCACCCGTCCGGAAGCGCTGGCCGCCGCGCAGAACATGCTGCAGGCCAATCCCGACATCGTCGGCATCTTCGGCTTCGGCGACGATGCGGCCCTCGCCGCGGCGGCTGCCGTCAAGGCGGCCAAGCTCGAGGCCCAGGTCAAGGTGATCGGCTTTGACGGCATGGAAGAGGCCCGCAACGCCGTGAAGAACGACCCGGTGATGGTAGGCGTCATCGCCCAGTATCCGGACGAGATGGGCAAGGTGGCGGTCGAGACCGCCGCCAAGGTGATCAAGGGCGAGACCGTTCCGGCCAAGCAGCCGATCGTTCCGGGCGTCGTCACCAAGGACGGTGAAACCAAGTAGCCAGTTCGACGACGGCGGCTGGGAGGTGTCGCCGTTACCTCTCCACTCGATGGTGCGGTCGGATTGCCGGCACCATCGCGCCTGGAGAAAGGAAAAGTGGTTCGCTCGCCATGTCACCGGCGGGCGAGCCGCAAGGCAGTGGAGGAGCAACTCGTGACAGTCAACAACCCAAATCCCGATACCAACGGGTCGAGCGCCACCGACACGGTGCTCGAAATTCGCGATATCGCGAAATCGTTCGGCCCCATCGTGGCGCTCAAGCGTATGAACCTGACCGTGCGGCGCGGGCGCGTGCACACGCTGCTTGGTGAAAACGGCGCCGGCAAGTCCACCCTGATGAAGATCCTTGCCGGTGTCTTCAAGCCTACGTCAGGCAGCATCGTCCTGAACGGAAAACCCTATGTGCCGCAAAACCCGCGCGACGCCCGCGCGCACGGCATTTCCATTGTCTTCCAGGAACTCAGTCTATGCCGCAACCTGTCGGTGGCGGAGAATATCTTCGCCAGCCACGAGCCGAGCCATTTCGGCTTCATCCGGGAGCGCGAGTTGAATGCGGCTGCCCAACAACTCATTCGCGAGCTCGGCCTGCCGGTCGACGTCCGGGCCAAGCTCGGCGACCTTTCCATCGCCCAGCGCCAGCTTGTGGAGATCGCCAAGGGCCTCAGCCTGCCCGCCGACGTGATCATTCTCGATGAACCGACTTCATCGCTTTCGGACAGCGAGGCCGAGATACTGTTCACGATCATCGACAGGCTGAAGGCGCGGGGCAAGGCGGTCATCTACATCTCGCACCGCATGGAAGAGATCATGCGGCTATCCGACGACATCACCGTCGTGCGCGACGGCGAGTATGTCACCACTACCGAAAAAGGCCGGACCAGCATCGACCGGCTGATCGCCCTGATGGTGGGACGCGAGATGAACAACATCTACCCACCGCGCCAGGCGCCGCGTCCCCCTGCTGAAACGCCTCCGATGCTGGCGACCAGGAACCTCACCGTTCCGGGCAAGTTTCGGGATGTCTCGATAGACGTCAAACCCGGCGAAGTCGTCGGTCTGTTCGGCCTCGTCGGTTCGGGCCGCTCCGATGTCATGAAAGCCCTGTTCGGCATGTACCAGCCGCAGGGCGAAATCATCCTCGACGGCAAACCGCTCACACTCGCCTCGCCCTCGCAGGCGATCCGCAACGGCATCGCCTTCGTGACCGAGAACCGCAAGGAAGAAGGCTTGGTGTTGCCTCACAGCGTGGAGCGCAACATCAACATGGTCGCGCTGGGCCAGCTTGCGGGGCCTCTCGGCCTGATGCGCGCTTCGGCGGAGCGTGAAGCCGCCAAAAGCGAGGTGCGACGCCTGTCCATCAAGACCGCATCGATCGACACCATTGCCGGCTCGCTGAGCGGTGGCAACCAGCAGAAGATCGTGCTGGCCAAATGGCTCCTGATCAAGCCGCGGGTGCTGATCCTGGACGAGCCGACCCGCGGCGTCGATGTCGGCGCCAAATTCGAGATCTACCGCATCATCCGCGAGCTTGCCGCCAACGGTGCCGCGATCCTGATGGTTTCCTCCGAGCTTCCTGAAGTTCTGGGCCTCAGCGATCGCGTCGTGGTGATGCACAACAAGCAACTGGCCGCCGTGCTCGAAGCCGATGGCCTCACACCGGAAACCGTCATGAACTATGCAGCGGGGATGCACGCATGAGCAACGTCCAAGACATCCATAAGAAGGCCGCGGACGCAGAGGTCCGCCGCTCGTTTCTCAGGTCGCCGATGGTGCGCCAATATGGCGGCATCATCATTTCTCTGGCCGTGCTCTGCATCGTGTTCTCGGTGCTTAACCCGCGCTTCCTGGCCTTCAACAATTTCATGAACATCGTGCAGCAGGTGGCCGTGATCGCGGTTGCAGCCTACGGCATGACCTATGTCATCCTGCTGGGCGACATCGACCTGTCCATCGGCTCCATCATCGCCGTCGCCGGCATGGTGGCCGCGCAAGCCTTCAGCATGGGCTTCGGCTTCCTGCCGACGGTGCTTTTGACCTTGGCTGCCGGCGCGCTGATGGGCGGGCTCAACGGCGCGTTGTCGGCCAAGCTGATGCTACCCTCCTTTATCGTGACGGTAGCCACGATGGGCATCTACCGCGGCGCGGTCAGCCTGCCGACCAATGGCGCCCCGGCGATGATCGACAACGAGGCGTGGCTCTCGATCGGCGCCGACAGCTGGCTGGGCATACCGATCATCATCTGGATCATGGCCGTGCTGTTCGTGATCAACCACGTCGTGCTGTCCAAGTCGATCTTCGGGCGGCAGATCTACCTGACCGGCGGCAACAGAGAAGCGGCGATCTATTCCGGCATCCGCGTCGACCGCGTCAAGATCATCGTCTTCATGATCTCGGGCGTCATGGCCGCGATCAGCGGCATACTGCTCTCCTCGCGTCTGTCTTCGGCTCAGACGAATGCCGGCATGGGCTACGAACTCGACGCCATCGCCGCCGTGGTCCTGGGCGGCACCTCGCTTGCCGGCGGCGTCGGCACGATGATCGGCACCATTCTCGGCGCTCTCATCATCGGGGTCATCAACAACGGTATGAACATGTTGTCGGTGCCTTACTTCTTCCAACTGATCGTCAAGGGCATTGTCATTCTCGTCGCCGTCTGGCTCGATGTGCGCAGCAAGTCCGTCAGAACGTGATCGGGTGAAACATGAAGAAGATCATCACCATAGGCGAAATCCTCGTCGAGATCATGGCCGTCGAGCCGGGCCTTGGCTTCACCGCTCCGATTCAACTCGTCGGTCCCTTCGCGTCCGGCGCGCCGGCGATCTTCATCGATCAGGCGGCGAAGCTCGGCCAGCCCTGCGGCATCGTCAGCGCTGTCGGCAAGGATGATTTCGGCACGCTCAACGTCGAGCGTTTGCGCCGTGACGGCGTCGATGTCTCGGCCATCGGCATCCATGCAACCGCGGCCACCGGCAGCGCTTTCGTGCGCTACCGGCCGGACGGCAATCGCGACTTCATCTACAACATCCGCCACAGCGCCTGCAGCGCCATCGGCCTCACGCCGGAGGCGGAAAGGCTCATCGACGGCGCCGACCACCTGCATATCATGGGCTCGGCGCTGTTCTTCGACGGCATCGTGACCGCCATCTTCGAGGCCACCGCGCGCATCAAGGCCAGGGGCGGCACGGTTTCCTTCGACCCCAACATCCGCAAGGAAATGCTGGAACTGCCAGGGATGCGCGAAGCGCTCGCCCATGCGCTCGATAATACCGACCTGTTCATGCCGAGCGGCCAGGAGATCTTCCTTTTTACCAAAGCGGCCGACGAGAAGGCCGCGGTCGCTGACCTGCTCGACCGCGGCATCAAGGCCGTGTTGGTCAAGCGTGGCGCGCAGGGCGCCAGCTATTTCGACAGGTCCGGCGAAACCTTCGTTCCGGCATTCAAGGTCCAGGAAGTCGACCCGACCGGCGCCGGCGACAGTTTTGGCGCGGCCTTTGTGACGTGCTGGCTGCGCGGCATGGAACCGCGCAAGGCATTGATCGTCGCCAACGCCACCGGCGCGCGGGCGGTAAGTGTCAAGGGGCCGATGGAAGGCACGTCCACCATGGGCGAGATCGAAGCGTTTCTGAACAAGCATGGAGTTCCGGCATGAGCACCGACATCCTGAGCGGGCTGCCCGCACGCCACGCGAGCGGGCAGCGCTGCGGCATCACCTCGATCTGTTCCGCCCATCCGCTCGTCGTGGAGGCCGCTCTCCTGGAGGGAATCGCGACCGGCTCACCGGTGCTGATCGAAGCCACCTGCAATCAGGTCAACCAGGAAGGCGGTTATACCGGCATGACGCCCGCCGACTTTCGCCGTTTCGTCGAGGCCATTGCCGCTCGGCTGGGATTCGACACCGGGCGCCTGATCCTGGGAGGCGATCACCTTGGTCCCAATCCGTGGAAGCACCTGCCGTCCGAGGAAGCGATGCAGCGCGCCGAAACCATGATGGATGTCTTTGTGCGTGCCGGCTTTACGAAAATCCATCTCGACACGTCGATGGGTTGCGCGGGTGAGCCGGTGGCGCTCCCAGACGCCCTGACCGCCGCGCGCGCCGCCCGCCTGGCGAAGGTTGCTGAAAGGGCGGCGGCCGAGGCCGGCTACGACCTGCCGGTCTACATCGTCGGCACCGAGGTCCCGATCCCCGGTGGGGCGATGGAGGCGCTCGATCACCTGGAACTCACCAAGCCGGAAGCCGCGCTCGAAACCATCGAGGTTCACCGCAGGGCCTTCGCCGCGCTCGGGCTACAGGATGCCTTCTCCCGCGCCATCGGCGCGGTGGTGCAGCCAGGCGTCGAATTCGGCAACGAGAATGTCGTCGTCTACGACGGTTCCAAGGCTGTCGCCTTGCGCGGCGTCCTTAAGCAGATGCCGCAATTCATCTTCGAGGCGCATTCGACCGACTATCAGCCGCAAGAGGCGCTTTCGGCTCTGGTTCGCGACGGCTTCGCTATCCTCAAGGTCGGTCCCGGCCTGACCTTCGCGCTGCGCGAGGCGCTCTATGGCCTCGACCAGATCGCCGCCTTCCTGGACCGCCTGCCGGAGGAGGAAACTCTGCGCGGCAAGATGGAACGGCTGTTGCTGGCCGAGCCCAAGAACTGGGAGAAATACTATCATGGCGACGCCCAGGAACTGCGCCTGCAGCGCCATTTCTCCTACAGCGATCGCATCCGCTATTACTGGCCCCATCCGCAGGCATCCACTGCGGTCGACGCCCTGCTGCAGCGGCTGGACGGACGCGCAATCCCCGAGACGCTGATCAGCCAGTATCTCGGCCCGCTCTACCCCGCCGTTGCGGCGGGCAAGGTGAAAGCGACTCCAAAAGCGCTGATGGTGGAAGCGGTGCGCAACGTTGTGCGCAGTTACAACCACGCGTCATCACCAACTGCAAAGGTCTAATCTTGTCGGCCACAGCCGGGGGACATCAAAGGTCGAATGCCTCGCTTGCGGTCCCGATTCCGCAATCCACGGTGCCATGCGACCGCGGGTCGGACGCACGCAGTCAGGCTGAGCCGCGCAGCATGATCTCCGCATTCAGAAAGATCCGTTCGCCCTCGGCAGAATGGGCACCCATATCGCCACCGAGACGCTTCATCAGGATTTCAAGGGCCGTCCGGCTGATCAAATCGACGTCTTGAGAAACTGTGGTCAGGGGAGGGCAGGTATAGCGGGCGAGCAGGTGGTCATCATGGCCTGCCACTCTCAAGTCACAGTTTGCTTGATGCCCCACCGACAGCCCCATTTGATAGGCGGCGCCTATCAGGCCGAACGCGATTCTATCGTTTGCGCACAGAACCGTTTTACTGGGAAAGCGCCGGCCGCCTTTCAGAATGCGCATTGTTTCGTCAAAGGCGAACTTCTCAAAGTGCCAGGAATCGCTCGGCGTAAGATCGATCACCATTGGTGCCGCTCCGTGACGCCGCATGGCGTCGACATACGCCTGCTGTCTTTCGAAGGCGTTGTTGTTGACTGTGGGCATACCAAAAAAACAGGGCGGGGGCCCTGACCGGCAGAGGTAGTCGACAATTAGACCCACGCTCTGGGAATTGTTGGTTCCGACGAAGGAGGAGGTGTCGTTCAACGCCGAATCAACAAAGACCACGGGCATGCTTTTAACGACTTCCATCAGATTGGATTGGCGCGAGCTCGCTCCCAATGGGGCAATAATCACCCCTGCGATGTTCATGGATTTGAATGTCAGGAGCGCCTCCTCTTCCATGTCGGCCTTACCGTCCGAGGAAAGCACAAACGACAGAAAGCCCGCATCCCGCGCGATCACTTCGATCCTGCTGGTTAATCCCATATAGAATGGATCGGTCGGATCCGGCACAATCAAACCCAGCATGTTGCTGCGGCGGCGATTGAGATTGACTGCCAAAATGCTGGGGCGGAAACCTGACTGGCGCAATGCAGCTTCGATCGCTATGCGCGTTGACGGACGGACCGAAGTTGGATCGTTGAAATATTTGGAGACCGTCGGTCGCGACAGGCCTACGAATTCAGAAAACTCCTCCATCGTCTTGATGCGCTTACGCATATCGCGTTTCTTTCGGCCGTACAGTCACTGGGTCTGTGACTTAAAAACACGCCGAATGTAAACAATCGTACGATTTGTCAATATCGCTAACCCGCCGCGGCCGCGACGAACTGAACCTTCATCGTGGTTGGATCGCCGCCCTTGGTGAAGAATGGCACCATTTCTGCAAGTGGCAACCGGTGCGTGACGAGCTTGGATATCGTCAGATCACGAGTAAGGAGATCCAACGCCTGAGGAATGTTTCGGTTTAGCGAGTGCGACCCAGCGAGCCGGATCTGGCGCCTGAATAGCTCAAAAGGCGCGAATGATGCCCTGGAGTCCGGTGGGCAGACGCCGAATATCAGCGCGGCACCACCGTCCGCAACATATTGGATCATGCCCTCAACGACCGCCACGACCCCAGTGGCGTCCGCCACGAAATCAAAGGCTTGCTGTTCCTGTCGCAGCGCATCGGATCCGGCAGCAAAAGCCTCGAAACCAAAAGCCTGCACCATAGCCAGGCGGTTGTCGTTACGATCTGCAACGGCTACACGCGCCACGCCAATGGTTCTTAGTGAATTGGCTAATAAAAGGCCTATCGGTCCGGCACCGATCACCAGTGCACTTTGCGGCAATCCCGATTGGCCGAGGATCCCAGCTGCGCCCAGACCGTTCATGACGCAGGCGAGAGGTTCGGCAAGAGCCGCCAGATCGAAAGGTAGCTGCCCGATATGATGTAGGTGCCTCGCATCGACAACACTGAACTGCGCAAAACCTCCGTTCTCCGTGACCCCGTAAGCCTTGAGATGAGCGCAAAGATTTGTGAGGCCTTTGCGACACTGCGGACACTGACCACAAGTAATATTTGGGTCAATGACGACTCGGTCCCCCGGCCGAATGCCGCTAACGTCGTCAGCGACCAATTCTACAACACCAGCGTATTCATGCCCTGGAACGAGGGGAAACACGCCCTTTCCATAACGGCCGTGCAGAACCTCAATGTCCGTATGGCAAAGACCGGCAGCCTGGACTCTGACCATTGCATGCCCAGGCCTTAGGACCGGAACCGGGACCTCCGTCTCCTGCACGATGCCTCTGTCGTGGAAAACGATCGCTTTCATTTTAGGCCTCGTCGACATTGGCATTCGTCATATCGGTCAACTCATCCACTGGCCGCCATCGACATTGTAGGTCTGGGCGACAATGTATTCGGCCTCGTCGCTGGCCAGAAACACGGCCATGCCCGTCAAGTCTTCTGCCTTGCCCATCCGTCCCAATGGGACGCCTTCGCCAACGATCTTCCTCTTCTCGCCGAGTGGGCGGTTCTCGTATTTCGCGAACAGCGCGTCGACGTGATCCCAGTGCTCGCCGTCAACGACACCCGGGGCGATGGCGTTGACGTTGATGCGATGCTTGATCAGGTCGAGTCCCGCCGACTGGGTAAGCGAAATGACGGCGGCCTTGGTGGCGCAATAGATGGCGACCAACGGCTCGCCGCGACGGCCGGCCTGGCTCGCCATGTTGATGATCTTGCCGCCCTTGCCCCGCGCGATCATCGAGCGAGCGGCCGCCTGCAGCATGAACAGCGTGCCGGCGACATTGACCGAGAACAGTTTTTCGTAGCTCGCCCGGGAAATCTCGACGATCGGCGCCAAATCGAACAAGGCGGCGTTGTTGATCAGAATGTCGAGGCCGCCGGCCTTGTCCTCCACCGCCTTTACCGCGGCCTCGATGGATGCCTGATCCGTGACGTCGAGCTTCACCGCATAGGTGCCGCCGCCAATCTCGGCAGCCGTCTTCTGCGCGGCTTCGAGGTTGATATCTGCAATCGCCACCGTGGCGCCTTCGCGCACATAGGCTTCGGCGAAAGCCTTGCCGATGCCGCGCGCCGATCCGGTGATCAATGCCGTTTTTCCAGCCAGTCGCATATGATTCTCCTTGTTACCTGTTCGTGCCTGATCGGCGCTTATCGGGCGGTTCCTGAATGTACACTTGTGAAGCTAGAGCACCCGACCGTCCGGGCCGAAGCGGTGGATACGCTTAGGGTCCGGGGTCAGATAGACGGTGTCATCATATTTGACCGCTACCTCGCCGTCAGTGCGAACATTGATCGTCCCCAGACCATTGGCATGGACGTGCAGGAAAGTGTCGGAGCCAAGATGCTCGGCGACGCCGACCGTCGCCTTCCAGTCGCCCGAGGTGGTCGAGATGTTGAGATGCTCGGGCCGGATGCCGATGGTCTTGGCGCCGTATTTGTCAGCCGGCGCGCCCTCGATCAGGTTCATCTTCGGCGAGCCGATGAAGCCGGCGACGAAGAGGTTCTTCGGCGTCTTGTAGAGCTCCATCGGCGAGCCGACCTGTTCGATGTTGCCGGCGTTGAGCACGACGATCTTGTCGGCCATGGTCATGGCTTCGACCTGGTCGTGGGTGACGTAGATCATCGTCGTCTTGAGCTGATGGTGCAGCTCGCTGATCTCCAGGCGCATGGTGCCGCGCAGTGCGGCGTCGAGGTTGGACAGCGGCTCGTCGAACAGGAAGGCCGAAGGCTGGCGCACGATGGCGCGGCCGATGGCGACGCGCTGGCGCTGGCCGCCGGACAACTGGCCGGGGCGGCGCTCGAGATAGTTGGTGAGGTTCAGCACGCGGGCTGCGTCCTTCACCTTCTTGTCGATGGTCGCCTGGTCCTCGCCGGCCATCTTCAGCGGGAAGGCGATGTTCTTGGCGACCGTCATATGCGGATAGAGCGCGTAGGACTGGAACACCATGGCAAGCTTGCGCTTGGCCGGCGCCTCGCCGGTGACGTCGCGGCCATCGATGCTGATGGTGCCGCCGCTGGTGTCCTCGAGCCCGGCGATCAGCCTGAGCAGCGTGGACTTGCCGCACCCCGATGGGCCGACGAACACGACGAACTCGCCGTCCTCGATGTTGAGGTCGATGTCTGGAATGATCACCGTCGACCCAAAGGACTTGGAGACGTTCTTGAGCGCGATGTTTCCCATGGTTTCCTCCCGGGGATGGTCTTCGTCGTCCGCCGCTTGGGCGTTGTTACTTCACGGCGCCAAAGGTGAGGCCGCGCACCAGCTGCTTCTGGCTGAACCAGCCCATGATCAGGATCGGCGCGATGGCCAGCGTCGAGGCCGCGGAAAGCTTTGCCCAGAACAGGCCTTGCGGACTGGAGAAGGAACTGATGAAGGCGGTCAGCGGCGCGGCATTGGTGGTGGTGAGCCGGATGGTCCAGAACGCTTCGTTCCAGGCCAGGATGATGTTCAAGAGCATGGTCGAGGCGATGCCGGGAACGGCCATCGGCGTCAGCACATAGATGATCTCGTTCCACAGCGAGGCGCCGTCCATGCGCGCCGCTTCCAGGATCTCGCCCGGGATCTCGCGGAAATAGGTGTAGAGCATCCACACCACGATCGGCAGGTTGATCAGCATCAGCATGACCATCAGGCCGATGCGGCTGTCGAGCAGGCCGGTGTCGCGGAAGATCAGGTAGATCGGGAACAGCACCGCGACGGCCGGCATCATCTTGGTGGACAGCATCCACATCAGGATGTCCTTGGTGCGCTTGGTCGGCGAGAACGCCATCGACCATGCCGCGGGGACCGCGATCAGCAGCGCCAGGATGGTCGAGCCGACCGACAGCAGCACCGAATTGAAGAAGAACTTGAAGTAGCCGCTCTGCTGCTGGACCTCCGAATAGCTCTCGAAGGTCCCGGACGGGATCAGGGCGAAGCCCTGGATCGCCTCCTGCTCGGACTTGAACGAGGTGATGATCGTATAAAGGATCGGAAAGAAGATCAGCAGGGCGACGATCCAGGCCGCGGCCGTGGCGATGGTCTTGTGCTGGGTGGTGACTGCGCGTGCCATGGTCAGATCCTCCCATATCGGCGATGCTGGCGGCAGGGTCGACCCCCACTCCGGTTTGCTGCGCAAACCACCTCTCCCCCGATC
>NZ_VFVI01000027.1:0-20789 GCF_006442775.1 Mesorhizobium sp. B2-4-6 | reverse complement strand
GCCTCTCCAAAGAATCCTTTCTCAGCCTAAACTCAACCCCAAAAGCGCCATATGCGATTCCCCTGCTCCGGAGGGGGGGAGAGGAAAGGCGCGAACCACCTTCTCACTTCCGGAATATCAAAAGGAGAGAACGGAAAGTCTGCGTTACTCGTCCGCCTTGAACGTCTGCTTCTGCTGACCGAGCCCTTCGATGCCCAGCTCCACCACGTCGCCGGCCTTCAGGAACACCGGCGGCTTCATGCCGAGGCCAACGCCGGGCGGCGTGCCGGTGGAGATGATGTCGCCGGGATGCAGCGACATGAACTGGCTGAGGTATGACACCAGATACTTCACGCCGTAGACCATGGTCTTGGTCGAGCCGTTCTGCATCGTCTTGCCGTTGACGGTCAGCCACATTTTCAGGTTCTGCGGATCGGCTACCTCGTCCTTGGTCACCAGCCACGGGCCGGTCGGGCCGAAGGTGTCGCAGGACTTGCCCTTGGTCCACTGGCCCTGCCGCTCGGCCTGGAAGGCGCGCTCGGAAACGTCGTGCGCGACGCAGTAGCCGGCGACATAATCCTGCGCGTCCTCCTCCGAGACATACTTCGCCGTCTTGCCGATGACGACGCCAAGCTCGACCTCCCAGTCGGTCTTGACCGAGCCGCGCGGGATCAAAACGTCGTCATCCGGCCCGACAATGGCCGAGCTTGCCTTCATGAAGATGATCGGCTCCGGCGGCACGGTGGCGCCAGTCTCGGCGGCGTGATCGGAGTAGTTGAGGCCGATGCAGATGAATTTTCCGGTCCCGGCGACACAGGCGCCCAGGCGCGGCTTGCCGGAAACCACCGGCAGCGATTTTGGATCGAGCTTCGAGAGCATCTCCAGCGAGGTCGGATGGAGCGTCGTGCCGGCGATATCGGCGACATGAGCCGAAAGGTCGCGGATCGTCCCATCCGCATCGAGCAGGCCGGGCTTTTCGCTGCCAGCTTCGCCATAGCGCAACAACTTCATCATTCTTCTCCTAAGGTGCGGCCTGAAGCCATTTTTGCAAAATTCGTTTCGATTGGGGTGACGTTGCGAAAGCCGGGCGGACCGTAGCCATCGATCTGATCCCCGGCAAGCGCGAACGCCGCATCGGGCGATCTGGCGAAAGGGATTTTCAGACTGATCGATGCAGAACCCCGATCTCTTGCCAAGCCCGTTCCGATCCCTCAGATCGACCAGCCACCGTCGATGTTGTAGGCCTGCCCCGAGGTGTAGGTGGCGCCGGCAAGGTAGACGGCGAGGTCGGCGATCTCCTCGGGCGTGCCAAGCCTGCCCATCGGCTGGCGGGCGATGAAGGCCGCGCGGGCCGCCTCATAGTCGCCGTGCGCATGCATGCGGTCCTGCAGCGACGGGCTTTCGACCGTGCCCGGGCAGATCGCGTTGCAGCGAATGCCCTTGGCGACATAGTCGGCGGCGACCGCCTTGGTGAGGCCGATCACCGCTGCTTTGGTCAGGCCGTAAACGAAACGGTTCGGCACGCCCTTCTGCGAGCTTGCCAGCGAGGCCATGTTGATGATCGAGCCGTCGCCGCGCTCCAGCATGCCGGGCAGCACGGCGCGGATGGTGCGGATCATCGAGCGGACATTGAGGTTGACCGCGAAGTCGAGATCCTCGTCCTTCATCTCGAGGATCGAACCCCCATGGACGAAGCCGGCGCAGTTGAACAGCACATCGACCCGGCCGATCTCGGCGAAGGCAGACGCGACGGCCGCGTCGTTCAGCACATCGAGCTTGCGGGGCTTGATGCCGGGCGTCTTGCCCAGCTCGGCCAGCAACGGCTCGTTGATATCGGTGGCGTGAACGGTCGCGCCCGCCTTAGCGAAGGCCAGCGCGCTAGCCCGGCCGATGCCTTGCGCCGCCGCGGTGACCACGACCACTTTGCCCGCCAGATCCGCCATGTTCTTCTCCTCGCCTGCCCGGAGCGGTTCGCCGTTTCACGGAAACGGCGAACCGCTCTATCTCCTTGTTTTGACGCAATTCCAGACGGAAAACCGCTCGCACTTTTCCTGGAATGCTTAATGCGTCCGCGTCTATCGATGGCCAGCCCTGGCGTCATGTACCAGACCGCCAGTATCGTGCGGCCTAAGTCCCGCTTCACAGATAAAGATGTTTTTTCTCGTTAAAGAACGCTGGTCCGAGCGTCAAGCCCGAACGCCATTCACCTTTGCGACAGCGGCCAGACCGGCTCCGGCGCCGACTATCGTTGCCGCAAGGTTGCGGACGCGCCTCGTGCGAAGGGCTTCAGTCGCCATAGGGAACCCAGACGTTCTTGACCTCGATGGCGCGGCGCAGGAAGGCCTCGCCGGCCGCTTCGCTTGACGCCCAGTCGAGCGTGCGGCCATTGCCGGTCCAGACGCGCTTGAGGTTGCCGATGGAGTCGGCCTCCGCCTTGGCGCAGGTCTCGGCGTCGGCGAACACCCAGAGCCCGTCGACGTCGTCATGTTTGGCCAGCACGCCGGCCAGCTCGGCGCTGCGGCCTGTGACGATGTTGATGGCACCGGCCGGGATGTCGGAATATTCGATCACCTGGTAGAGGTCGGTCGCCAAAAGCGGATGCCGCTCAGACGGGACGGCGACCACGGCGTTGCCCATGGCGAGCGCCGGCGCCACCAACGAGATGAAGCCGAGCAGCGGCTGATTGTCGGGCGCGACGATGCCGACGACGCCGACAGGCTCATGCAGCGCCAAGGTGACGACGCGGGCCGGCGGCTGGTGAACACGGCCCTCGAACTTGTCGGCGAGGCCGGCATAGAGGAACAACCGCTCGATCGACTGCTCGACCTCTTCGCGCGCAGCCTTCGCCGTCACGCCGGTCAGTTGGACAAGGCGCGCGGCGAACTCGTCGGCGCGGCCGGACAGATTTTCGGCAAGATAATAGAGCACCTGGCTGCGGTTATAGGCCGTCGCATCCGGCCAGGCCTTGCAGGCACGGGCAGCGGCGACGGCGTCGCGGATGTCCTTGCGGTTGCCGAGACCGACTTCGCCGGCCAGCCTGCCCTTGGCGCTGGCGACGGCAAGCGAGTAGTTGCCGTCCGGCCGCACCTGCTTGCCGCCGATGAACAGCTTTGCGGTGCGGTCGATGGCCGTGCCGTCGGCCTGCTCGACCGGCTGGGCCGATCCGGCCGCGGCCGGCCTGATGGCAGGGCCGGCCGGCAGCTTGGCGGTGAGATATTCGAACATGCCTTCGCGGCCGCCTTCGCGGCCGAAGCCGCTCTCACGGTAGCCGCCGAAGCCGCAGGCGGCGTCGAACATGTTGGTGCCGTTGACCCAGACGACGCCGGCCTTCAATTGCGGCGCGACGTGCAGCGCGAGATTGATGTTCTCGCTCCACACCGAAGCGGCCAGGCCGTAGCGCGTGTTGTTGGCAAGCTCGATCGCTTCCTCGGTGTTGCGGAAGCTCATCGTCGCCAGAACCGGCCCGAAGACCTCTTCCTGTGCCAGAATATTAGCCGGCGAAACAGATGTCGCAAGCGTGGGCAGATGATAATAACCGGTTGTCGGCAGCGCGGCGTCCGGCTGCCAGCAGACTGCGCCCTGTTTCGCGCCCTCGGCGATCAGGCCCTTGACGCGGTCGAGCTGGCTGCGGTCGACCAGCGGGCCGATATCGGTGTTCTTGTCGAGCGGGCTGCCGACCCGCAGCCGGCTCATCCTGACCTTGACCTTGGCGATAAGGGCTTCCGCAATGCCCTCCTGCACCAGGAGGCGCGAGCCGGCGCAGCAGACCTGACCCTGGTTGAACCAGATACCGTCGACCAGGCCTTCGACGGCGCTGTCGAGATCGGCATCCTCGAAGACGACGAAGGCCGACTTGCCGCCGAGCTCCAGCGAGAGCTTCTTGCCTGAACCGGCCGTCGCCTTGCGGATGATCTTGCCGACTTCGGACGACCCGGTGAAGGCGATCTTCTGGACGCCGGGATGATTGACGATGGCAGCACCCGCTTCAGGGCCGCCCTGGACGATGTTGACGACGCCTTTCGGCACGCCCGCCCGCTCGCAGATCTCGGCGAACAGGATGGCGGTGAGCGGCGTGAATTCGGCCGGCTTCAGAACCACCGTGCAGCCGGCGGCCAGCGCCGGCGCGATCTTCCAGGCCAGCATCAGCAGCGGGAAATTCCACGGGATGACCTGGCCGACGATGCCGACCGGCTTGTGGTCGGGAAAATCCTTCTCGAGCGCCTGCGCCCAGCCGGCATGATGGATGAAGTGGCGGATCGCCAGCGGCACGTCGATGTCGCGGCTCTCGCGGATCGGCTTGCCGTTGTCGATCGATTCCAGCACCGCGAACAGGCGCTGGTGACGCTGCATGGCGCGGCCGATGGCGTAGAGCACTTTTGCTCTGGCGTAGCCTGAACTGGCGCTCCATTTCGGCAGCGCCTTGGCGGCGGCCGCGACCGCGGCGTCGATATCGGTGGCGCCCGCATCCGAGACCTTGGCAAGCAGCTTGCCGGAGGACGGTTCGCTGGTCTCAAAAGTCTTGCTGCTGGCCGCCGCTTTCCAGGCGCCGTCGATGAACAGGGCCTTGGAGAAATCGCGTGCCGCGAGCCAGGCATCTGCCTCGTTGCGGGCTTCCGGCGCCGGACCGTATTCCATGGCGTGATAGCGTTCGAGGATGTTCATAACATGCTCCTGGTAATCGTCTTGGCAGGCGATCCTTCGCGCCCCCCTCTGTCCTGCCGGACATCTCCCCCACAACGGGGGAGATCAGCCTTCACGCCTGGCGGCTGCCGTCCTGCAACGTCGGCGATTGGCGAAATCATCGATGACAGCCAATCGCCCCACAAGTGGGGGAGATGTCCGGCAGGACAGAGGGGGGCGAGAAGGAACTCGGCGCTCAAGGCCTTCGCCCTACGCCATCGCGTGGCGGTGGTTGGCCGAATAGTGGCCGGTCAAATGATGTTCGAGCTGGCGTTCGATGTCGGTGAGCAGGCTGGACGCGCCGAAGCGGAACAGGTCCGGCTCGAGCCAGGGACGGCCGAGCTCTTCCTTCATCAGCACCAGCCAGTCCAGTGACACCTTGGCGGTGGAGATGCCGCCGGCCGGCTTGAAGCCGATCAGGTAGCCGGTCTCCTCGAAATAGGCGCGGATGGCACGCACCATGGCAAGGCCGACGGGAAGCGTGGCGTTGACGCTTTCCTTGCCGGTCGACGTCTTGATGAAGTCCGCCCCCGCCATCATCGCCACCATGGAGGCGAGCATGACGTTGCGTAGCGTGGCGAGGTCGCCGGTGCCGAGGATGACCTTGAGATGCACATCGCCGCAGGCCGCGCGCATGGCGACGATCTCGTTGAACAGTTCGCGCCATTTGGCGCCGTAGACCAGGCCGCGCGGGATGACGACGTCGATCTCGTCGGCGCCGTCCTTCACCGAGGCCTCGATCTCCTGCAGGCGGGTCGAGAGCGGCGCAAGGCCGTGCGGGAAAGCGGTCGAGACGGCGGCGACATGGACGCCGGTGCCGCGCAGGGCGTCGACTGCCGTGGCCACGAAGGGATGGTAGACGCAGACCGCCGCCGGACGGATGGTCTCTGCGCCAATGCCCAGGCCGACGACGATATCGCGGCGCAGCGGGTTGAGCGCCTTGGCGCAGAGCCGGCGCACGCGCTCGTCGGTGTCGTTGGAGTTCAACGTGGTGAGGTCCATGCAGGCGATCGCCCGCAACAGCCACGCTGCCTGGTTGTCGGCCTTGATCGAGCGCCGCTTGGTGAGCGTCGCGACCCGCCTCTCCAGCGCCGAGCGGTTGACGCTGCGCACCGATTCCAGGAAACCGAGATCGAGCTTCATGCCGGGATTGCGGGCAATGCCGTGTTCCGGCGGCAGCGGCGTGTTGGCGGCGGCGCGCGCCGGCAGCGGCATCACCTTGGACGCGCCTGCGCCTGCGCCCGCTTCGCGGATCGTGCTCATCTCCAGCCCTTTCATCTCGGCGACCTCACGCCGAAGATAACCCGTGAAACAGCGCTTCACGAGTCTTTCAAAGGGTCATAGCGGAAAAAGCCGGCGAAAGCAGCCAATTTTTGACCGCATGGTCAAAACGTCATGCTGAGCAGATGCTCCCGGCGTTGGAGATTAGCCGAAACGCCTATCTCTCGTCATACTCGGGCTTGACCCGAGTATCCATGCCGTGACCTCTGCCGCAGAGTGCGGCGGTGCAGAATTCTGTAACCGCCGCAATGCCTTAGCGTAACGGCATGGATTCTAGGGTCTGCGCGCGTCGCTCCGCTCTTTGCTCCGCCCTAGAATGACGAAGCGCGAATGTCGTCGCTAATCTCAGATGCCTCCAACAGAGCTGGCGGGCGGCGGCGCGCCTCAGCCGACGAAGGCGCGCTCGACGACGAAGCTTGCCGGGTGGCTGAGCGAGCCTTCCTGGAAGCCGAGGCTCTCGGCGAGTTCCTTGACGTCCTTCAGCATATGCATCGAGCCGCAGATCATGATGCGGTCGGTCTCGGGATTGAGCTTGTCGATGCCGAGGTCGGAATAGAACTTGCCCGAGCCGATCAGCGCGGTGATGCGGCCCATGCGCGCCGACTCTTCCCGCGTCGTCGAATTGTAGAGCGTGACGCGGCCGCCGGTCAGCTCACCGATCAGCGGATCGCTTTCGAGCGCCGCGACCAGTTCCTGGCCGTAGATAAGCTCGGCATTGTCGCGGCAAGTGTGGGTGAGGATGACCTCGTCGAACTTCTCGTAGGTATCGGGGTCGCGCAGCAGGCTGGCGAAAGGCGCGATGCCGGTGCCGGTCGAGATCATGACGACGCGCCTGGCAGGCGTCAGCGCGTCGAGCACCAGCGTGCCGGTCGACTTCTGGCGCATGATGACGGTGTCGCCGACCTCAATCTTCTGCAGCTCGGAGGTCAGCGGACCGTCCGGCACCTTGATAGAGAAGAATTCGAGCTCGTCGTCCCAGGCGGGACTAGCGACCGAATAGGCGCGGAAGATCGGCTTCTCGGCGTTGGGCAGGCCGATCATGACGAATTCGCCGGAGCGGAAACGCAGCGACTGCGGGCGGGTGATGCGGAACGAGAACAGCCGGTCGGTGTAATGCTTCACCGACACCACGGTCTCGGCATAGACATTGGCCGGGATCGGGAACTGCAGCGGCTTCGAGCCGGCGACGTTCAACGCGGATGTCGTGTTCATTCCAACCCAACTTTCCAGCCCAGACGGACCTTCTGGCGCCAAACCTTCTCGTGCGCGCCCGAACGGTCAGGTTCCGGCGTGCTCCCTGCACACTGCCAAGCGGTAAGCTCTTGTGTCGGGAATTTATTAGTATACAAATGATCTCCAGGTCAAGATGGCGGCGTAAAACGCCTTTCCAAACCGAGGCATATCCGTAGTCCTGGCATTTCGGGTTTCGGCAATGAATGAGAAATTTTCGGCGTCGGCGGGAAGCGTCGTGGCCGGCATCGATGTCGGCGGGACCTTCACCGATCTGCTCTTGATCGACGGCAAGGCGGGCGGCAAAGTCCATATCGCCAAGACCCCTACCACGGTGGAGAACCAGGCCTTCGGCGTGGTCGCGGCACTTGGCGCCACCGGTTTTCCGATCGACGGCATCGACCTCATCGTGCATGGCACGACGACGACCACCAACGCCGTGCTGGAGCGTCGCCTGGCGCGGACCGGCATGATCACCACGCGCGGCTTTCGCGACGTGATCGAGCTTGGCCGCCGCACACGACCGCAGGCCTATGGCATGACGGGAACTTTCGTGCCGGTCATTCCCCGCGACCTTCGGCTCGAAGTATCGGAGCGGGTCGAGGCGTCGGGCGCCGTGCGCATTCAACTCGACGAAGCCGAGATGCGCGATGCAGTGAAGAAGCTGCTCGACGCCGGCTGCGAGTCACTGGTCATCCATTTCCTGCACTCCTATGCCAACCCATCGCATGAGCGGCGGGCCGCCGAGATCGCGGCGGAGGTCTGGCCGAACGGCCACATCACCACCGGCCATGCGCTGCTCTCGGAAGCGCGCGAGTTCGAGCGCGGCGTGACGGCTGCCGTCAACGCCTCGGTGCAGCCGATCCTGGAGCGCTATGTCGAGCGGCTGCGCAAGGAACTAGCGGCAAAGGGCTACGCCCGCGACTTCCTGATCATGAACGGCAATGGCGGCATGATCTCGGCCCGCTTCGTCACGCAGGAATCAGCCAAGACCGTGATGTCCGGCCCGGCTTCCGGCGTGATCGCCGCCGCCTATACGGGAAAACGCGCCGGCTTCGGCAATCTCGTCACCTACGACATGGGCGGCACATCGACCGACGTGGCACTGATCCGCAACGCGGAACCCGCCGTGTCGAACGAGATCGAGATCGAATATGCGATGCCGATCCATGTGCCGATGGTGGCGGTGCACACGGTCGGCGCCGGCGGCGGCTCGATCGCGCGCGTCGACGCGGCCGGGCTGATCCAGATCGGCCCGGAAAGCGCCGGCGCCAATCCAGGCCCGATCTGCTACGGGCGCGGCGGCGTGGAACCGACCATCACCGACGCCAATCTGGTGCTCGGCCGCCTGGCGCCAAAGAAGCTGCTCGCCGTCGACAATCCGGTCACCGTCGAGCGCGTGACCGGCATTTTCGAGGACAAGATCGGCAAGCGCACAGGGCTCTCCGGCGTCGAAGCCGCCGGCGCGGTGCTGCGGCTCGGCAACATGAAGATGGCGGGCGCCATCCGCATGGTGTCGGTGTCGCGCGGCCACGACCCGCGCGATTTCGCGCTGTTCGCCTTCGGCGGCGCCGGGCCGCTGCATGCGACGGCGCTCGCCCGCGAACTCGGCCTGCCCAGGGTGCTGGTGCCGGCGCGCCCCGGCATCACCAATGCGCTCGGCTGCGTCGTCGCGGATTTGCGCCACGACTTCGTCAACACGATCAATCAGCCGGTCGGCGGGCTCGATGAAGCTTCGCTTCACGAGGTATTGGAACGGCACCGTAACGAAGGTGAGGCGCTGATCGCCAAGGAAGCGGTGAAGCCGGACGCGATCCGCGTCACCCATTCCGCCGACATGCAGTTCGTCGGCCAGACGCACATCATCAACGTGCCGCTGCCCTCCTCTTCGGTTTCACGAGAAACGCTGCAGCTTCTGTTCGAAAAGGCCTATTTCGCCCGTTTCAAGGTCGAGCTGCCCGAAATCCGCGCCAACCTCGTCAACCTCAACACCTCGGTCACCGGGGTGCGGCCGCAGATCGACCTGTCGCGGTTGATCGACCCGGCGGGACGTGCGGCAACGCTCGAGGAGGCGCGGCGCGAGATCCGGCCGGTCTGGTACGACGGGCGCTGGCACGACACGCCGGTCTATGCCCGCGAAAAGCTGCCGCTCGATGCCGTGATCGAGGGACCCGCGATCCTCGAACAGATGGACGCCACGACCGTGCTCGAGCCCGGCGACCGGGCCCGCTCGGATGTCGACGGCAACATCATCATCGACATCGGCGAGACCTGAAATGGCAAAGCTCGACACGATCACGCTTTCGGTGCTGCAGGCCGCCCTGCAGCAGGTCTGCGACGAGATGGACCTGACCTTCTCCCGCGCGGCCTTCTCGCCGGTCATCGCCGAGGCCAACGACCGCTCGGACGGCATCTACTCGGCCGTCGACGGCTCGCTGATCGCGCAAGGCAGCCAAGGCCTGCCGGTGTTTGTCGGCGTCATGCAATATTCGACCAAGACGGTGATCGAGATGATCGCCGACGGAAGCTGCCTGGCGCCGGAGCGGGGCGACATCTACATCGTCAACGACCCCTATCTCGGCGGCACGCATCTGATGGATGTGCGCTTCGTCATGCCTGTCTATCGCGACGGCAAGATCTTCTGCTGGCTTTCCAACACCGGTCATTGGCCGGATATCGGCGGCTCGGTGCCGGGCGGTTTTTCGGCCTCGGCCACCGCGGTCGAGCAGGAGGGCCTGCGGCTGCCGCCGGTCAAACTGTTCAAGAAGGGCGTGCTCGATCCCGAGATCTACGCCATCATCTGCTCCAACATCCGGGTCGCCGACCAGCGCATCGGCGACATCCGCGCGCAGGCCGCCGCATTGCTGATCGGCCAGGACAGGCTCAATGAAATCCTGGATCGTTACGGCGACGAAACCGTCGTCGAGGCGATCGCCGAGCTGCGCCGTCGCGCCGCCGAGCAGATGCGCGCCTCGATCGCCGTCATCCCCGATGGCGTCTATCGCTCGCAGGCTTTCGTCGATTCCGACGGGGTGGTGAACGAGCCGCTGACCATCGATCTCGCCGTCGAGAAGAAAGGCGACACGCTGACCTTCGACTTTGCCGGCTCCTCAAAACCCTGTGTGGGGCCGATGAACAGCGTGCTGGCGACGACCTTGTCGTCCGTCTATCTCGCCATGCGCCATATCTTCCCGGAAGTGCCGATCAGCGCCGGTGCGTTCGAGCCGCTGCACGTCAAGCGGCCGGAAGGTACGTTCCTCGACGCAAAATACCCGCGGCCCGTATCAGGCTGCGCGGCGGAAGTGTCGCAACGCATCGCCGAAGCGGTGTTCGCTGCCATGGTGCAGGCGCTGCCGGACAAGGTGACGGCGGCGCCCGCCGGCTCCAGCGGCAATTTCGCGCTAGGCGGCAACGATCCGGCGCGCGGCCGCGACTATGTCATGTACCAGATCTCCGGCGGCGGCTATGGCGGCAATGCCGGCCATGACGGGCTGAGCAATGGCTGCTCGACCATCGGCATCTCGAAGTCGCCGCCGGTCGAGATCATGGAGCAGGCTTTTCCGGTGCTCTACCGCCACTACGCGCTGCGTGAGGGCTCCGGCGGCGCGGGCAAGCATCGCGGCGGCTTCGGGCTCGCTTATGAAGTCGAGATCCTACGCGGTGAAGCCCGCGCGTCCTTCGTCATGGACCATGGCCGCTTCGGCCCGCAGGGCGCGCTCGGCGGCAAGGATGGCGCGCCGAACAGCGTGACCGTGTTCCGGAACGGCGAAGCGCATGTGCCGCCGCATCTTTCGAAAGAGCAGGACATCGCGCTCAAGGCCGGCGACCGCGTGCGCGTCGGCACGCCGGGCGGCGGCGGCTATGGCGATCCGCGCGAGCGCGACCCGAAGCAGGTCGCCGAGGATGTCCGGCTTGGTTACTATACGGCCGAGCAGGCCAAGGAGATGTTCGAGATCGACCCGGCTAACTAATCACGCCAGCTTCACCAACAGCCGCAGGAATGTCGCCGCCTCCTTGGCGGTCAGCGGCGCCAGCGTCTCCTCCGTGATCGCGCGGGCAAGCGGGATCAGACGCTCGATCGCCTCGCGGCCTTCCGGGGTAAGATTGACCAGCAGCCGCCTTTTGTCGACCTCGTGCTTGGAAACGTCGACCAGTCCCCGCGCCTTCAGCCGGTCGATGACGCCCTTCACGGTGGCGGCGTCCATCGCGATCAGCGTTCCGAGTTGGTTCTGTGAGGTTTCACCGATATCGTAGAGCTTGGCGAGCGCCGCGAACTGCGGCGGCGTCAGGTCGCCGATGTGCGAGGCGAAGAGCGCGACATGGCGCTGATGCGCCCTGCGCAGGATGAAGCCGACCTGGTCCTGCAGATGGTAGTTGTTCTCGTCGCCGTCTTCGGCCTCGACCAGGCGCAGCAGATTGTCCTCGCCGCTCATCTCAAGCCGTCCCATGCCTTGATGTCCTGCGCCGCCAGGCCGCCCATGCGGTTGTGGACGCGCGGGCCGCAGGTCATGGCGAGGCAGAAAAGTATCTCGTCGGGGCGCGGGCCGTCGCTGATGCCCACTTCCATGGCATCGAAATGGCTGCGCACATAGGCGGCGTTGATGTGGCCGAGCGGCACGTCGAGCCGCGAGCCGAAGGCGCCGACCTTCTTGGCCGACGGCACGATGGCCTTGGCGTCGCCCAGTCGCTCGCGCATGGCGTAGCCGCCGGGCACGTGCCACAGCGCGCCGTGTTCCAGTTCGCCGGCGGAGCCGACGATGGCGCCCTTGCCGTAGCCGTCGATCTTCTTCACGTCGCCGCCGAGCGCTGCGATCAGCCTGTCGGAGAGAAGCAGCCCGAGCGGCTTCAGGTCTTCCATCGCGCCTTGCAGTTCCTCGACATAACTGCCGGCGAAGGGGTTCTTGACCACGGCGAGAGCCGCGGCGCGAAGGCGGGGTTCTTTCGCCACAGGACCGCCGTCGTGAAAAATCTCCTCGGTCAGAACCGCGACCTTGCGGATCGGAAAGTCAGGCATGGGCAGTTTCCTTCGCTTTATGTTTGTTGGGCGCGGCGAGCGCCACCGAGCCACTGATGCGGGCCTCGCCCGCCAGAAACAGCGCCGATGCGGCGATCAGGCCGCGCCGGCGAAAATCTTCGGCGACGGCAAGGCCGTTGTCCAGCGCCCGCGCAATCTCGCCGGGCGCGAGCGCGCCGACGCTTTGTGTCACCAGCATCTCACCGAGATCGCTGTCCGGCGCCAGGTCGCGCGCCGCGGCGCGGGCGATGGCAGGATGTCCAGGCAGGTCGACAGCGTTGGCAATCAGCGTCGCCGCCGCGTCGGCCTCGGCGCCGGTCGGGGCGAGAACGGTAACGGCGTCGGCGATCCCAAATGAAAACGACCGGCCCCGCCAGCCGCTGGTGGCAACGCCGCGCACGCCGTCCTCGGCGCGAATGGTGACGCGATCGGCCATGCCACTCCCGGTGCCGGCGATGGCCACCGTCATCAACTGGTTTCTGCCGAGATGGAGGGCGCAGTCGCCGCCATTGTTGACGTAAGCGCGGTCGAGCCGGCGGCCGGCGAGCAGGGAACCAAGAATTTCGTCGGCTACCGAGCCCGCGACGGCCGCCATCGGCGTGATGAAGCATTCCGCCAATGACGTGACGGCTGCTTCCATGCGGCGCGCCGTAGGGCCGGCAAAACTGCGCGGCGCCAGGAAGAATGCAGGAAGCCGCAATTCGGGCAGCTCTTCGACCACCTCGATCAGGATCGTCTGAAAGCGGGCTACTGCCTGTTCGTAAGCGGCGCGGCATTCATCCGCTTCGCCAAAGGCCTCGACGATGAGGTCGATCGGTCCATGATTGAGATGAAGCCGCCTGCCGTCGGCAAGCCAGTGCGCCTGCGGGCCGTTCATCAGCCGGCACCATTCGCCGCGGAACGCCGCAGTTGCGCCAGCGGCGGCCAGGGATTGCCGGCCGGCGCGCCGGTGTTGCTGCGCGGGTTGAGGTATTCGCCGCCCTTGGCGAGGATGTCCTCGACGTTGCGGATCTCGTTTTCGTAGCCGCCGAGCCTGACATAGTCGTCGCGGCGCATGGTGAACTCGATCGGCGCCACCAGCGCCGGCGTCGGCACATAACCGAAGGCGCCTTCCGGCACGCGGGTGACGTCGACCATCAGCGTGATGCCGCCGCCCGGCCAGACATAGACCGGCGCGCCGCCGACGGTCACATAGGTCTTCAGGCCCTGCACCGAGCGGGTCAGGTTGACCGGGTTCTCGGTGACGCCGGCACGCAGCGAGCCGCCGGCGCCGCCGATGAAGAGAACCGTGCACAAAGCCGGTTCGCAATTCTCCTCGATCAGGCCGACGGACTTTTGCAGCCGGTCCGGGAACGGCTTTTCGACCGGCTTCAGCTCATCGTCGAGCTCGTAATAGGCGAATTGCTCGCCGGTGGTCGACACCATCAGTAGGGACAGGCCCGGACGCGCGCCTTTCTTGGCGTTCCAGTCGCCTAGGATCGACAGCGGATCGGAGATCGTCGTGCCGCCCCAGCCGAGGCCGGGCTCGGACACCTTGAAATAGCGGCCCGGCGTCGAGCGGCGGCCGATGATCTTGATGCCGGTATCCTCCCAGCCCAGCACCTTGCCGGCCTGATGCTCGGAGACGACACCGGTGATGTGATCGTCGACCACCACCACTTCGTCGACCAGCCCGCGCCATTGCGTGGCGAACATGCCGATGGTGGCCGAGCCGCAGCCGACGCGCATGCGGTGCTCGACCTTGCCGTCGATGACCGGCGGTTTGCCGGCTTCGACGATCACCGTCGCGCCGCCGTCAATGGTGAGCTCGACCGGTTTCCTGTTGCAGAGATCGAGCAGCGCATCGCAGGTGGCGCGGCCTTCAGCCTTCGAGCCACCGGTCAGATGGTGAACACCGCCGAGCGACAGCATCTGCGAACCGTATTCGCCGGTCGTGACATGGCCTATCGCCTCGCCTTCCGAGCGCACCGTCGCCGCCTCGTCGCCGATATGGCGGTCGGTGTCGATCTTCACCTTGACGCCGCAGTAGGAGAAGATGCCTTCGGTGACGACGGTGACGAGATCGACGCCTTCGACCTCCTGGCTGACGATGAAGGGCGCCGGCTTATAGTCCGGATAGGTGGTGCCGGCGCCGATCGCGGTGACGAAGCGGCGGCCGGTGTTGACCAGTTCGCCGTTCCACGCCTCGCCCTCGGCGACGAACGGCACGACCGCCCCGCCGGTTTCGGCCGCGTGGTCGAGGATGGTCAGCGGGTCCATGCGCACGATATGGCCGCCGATATTGCCGTAGCGGTCGCAGGCGCCGGTGCGGCCGTCGGCGATGTAGCACATGACCGGACAGGCATCGCAGCGGATCTTTTCCGCCACCTGCTTTTCGCCGGGGTCGTGGGTTTCGAAACGTTCGGCAAGCTCGCTCATCGGCGCGCCTCCTTTTCGCGGATCGCCGCAAGGATGCGGCTCGGCGTCGCCGGCACCTTGGTGACCAGGACGCCGGTGGCATGGCGGATGGCGTTGAGGATCGCCGGCGCTGTCGGGATCAGCACATGCTCGCCCAGACCCTTGGCGCCGAACGGCCCTTCAGGATCCGGAATCTCGACCAGAATATGCTCGATGGGCGGCACGTCGCCGATGGTGGGGATCAGGTAGTCGTGCAGGTTCTCGGTGCGGCCCGGGATATATTCCTCCATCAGCGCCATGCCGATGCCCTGCGCGATGCCGCCCTCGATCTGGCCTTCGACCAGCACCGGGTTGATCGCCTTGCCGACATCATGCGCGGCGGTGATCCTGATCAGCTTCACCGTGCCCAGCTTGAGGTCGACCTCGAGCTCGGCGATCTGCGCGCCATAGCCGTAGACGGCGTAGGGCTTGCCTTGGCCCTTGGCGTCGAGCGGCAGCGTCGGCGGATCGTAGGTTTCCTCGGCGACGAACACCAGGCCGTCGGCATCGGCCTTGAGTGCCGCGAGATCGATGCGTCGCGCGGCATCGCCTTCGCGGATGGAGATGCTGGAGCCGTCAAGCGCAATCGTCGCCTGGCCGGAGACATTGGCGAAGCGCAGGATTTTCTCGCGCAATGCGCGGCCTGCCTTCTCCGCCGCCTTGCCGGACACGAAGGTCTGGCGCGAGGCGGATGTCTTGCCGGCGTCAGGCGTGATCCCGGTGTCGGCGCTCTTCAGCTTGAACTTGCCCAGCGGCAAGCCGAGCGCGTCGGCGCAGATCTGCGTGATGACCGTGTTGGAGCCCTGGCCGATATCGACCGCGCCCTGGTGCAGGACGACGTCGCCGGAGGCCGTGATGCCGACCTTGATGGTCGAGGGATTGGGCAGCGAGGTGTTGCCGCAGCCATACCAGCAGGAGGCGACGCCGACGCCACGCTTGCTTGCGGCGTGGGTGGCATTGAACGCCTCCGCGTCCGCCAGCGCGCGAGACCAACGCGGCTGAAGCTGCTCCAGGCATTCGCCGATGCCGACGCCCGACTCGAGGCGCTGGCCGGTGACCGTTTCGCAGCCGTCACGCAGGCAATTCCTTAACCGGAAGTCCAGCCGATCGATGCCCAGCTTGCCGGCGAGCTCATCATAGAGCGTCTCCTGCATGATCGTCGACTGGGGGACGCCAAAGCCGCGGAAGGCCCCCGCGATCGGGCCGTTGGTGTGGATGGCATAGCCGGTCGCCCGGTAGTTCGGCGTCAGATAGGGGCCGGAAGCGTGCACCGGCACGCGATTGGCGACCGTCGGCCCCCAGCTGGCATAGGCGCCGGTGTTGAAATCGCCCTCGAAGACCATGCCGGTGACGCGGCCTTCGGCATCGGCGCCGATGGTCGCCTTCATCTCGGCCGGATGGCGCTTGGTGGTCGACATCATCGATTCGTTGCGCGTGTAGGCGAGCGCCGCCGGCCGGCCCGTCTTCATCGCCACAAGGCCGATGAGGGGCTGCAGCGAGACATCGAGTTTCGAGCCGAAGCCGCCGCCGGTGGCGGTCGGCACGATGCGTACCTTTTCAACGGGCAGGCCGAGAACCTTGGCCGTCTCGTCGCGATCCATGTAGGGCGCCTGGGTACAAGCGACGACGACCAGCTCGTCGCCGTCCATGTATGCGTAGCCGGCTTCCGGCTCGATATAGGCATGCTCCACAAAGGAGGTTTCGATCGAGCCGGAGACGGTGGCGGCCGCGCCCGCAAGCGCTCCCTCAGGATCGCCGCGTTCGACCAGGCCGGAGGTGAGCAGGTTCGCCGGCCGGTGGCCGTGGATCAGCGCAGCGCCCTCGGCCCTCGCCTCGGCAAGCTGCAGCATATGCGGCAATTCCGTCCATCCGATCGGAAAATCCGTCAGGTCGAGATCGAGGATCGCCTCGCGTTCGCCCGCCACCAGCGCCACCGCCTCGCCGCGCAGACGGACAAAACCCTCGGCCAACGCCGGCTGGTCGGCGAAGGGACCGATGGCGCCGAAGCAGTTGTGGCCCGGGATGTCGGCCGCCGTGAAGACGCCGGCAATGCCGGGATGCGCTTTCGTCCAGGCATCGAGATCGCCGAAGCTGAAGCGGGCATGATAATGCGGCGAGCGCACCACGAGCACCGCCAGGGCATCGGCCGGAAAGGAGTCTCCACCGAACATCTCGTCGCCCGTGACTTTCGGCACGCCGTCGAGGCGGATGGGAGAGGCACCGACGGCGTGGCCCGCTTCCGGGAGGCGAATATCTATGCCGTTCATATGCCGCGAGGCGCCCATCACCGCCGCGACGATCTTCCTGTAGCCGGTGCAGCGGCAGAGCACGCCGCCCAGCGCATCCTGCGTCTCGGCCTCGCTTGGCGTGGGGTTGCGTTCCAAAAGCGCGGTGGCTGCGACCAACAGGCCGGGCGTGCAGATGCCGCATTGCGCGGCGCCGTGTTCAAGGAAAGAGGCCTGCAAGGCGGACAGCTGGCCATTGGCAAGGCCCTCGACGGTGGTGACGGAAGCGCCGACCACGGAGGCCGCCGGCATCAGGCAGGCGCAAACCGGATTGCCGTCGACCAGCACCGTGCAAGCGCCGCAATCGCCGGCATCGCAGCCGACCTTGGTGCCGGTCAGCCGCAACTCGTCGCGCAAGACCTGCGACAATCGCCTGACCGGCGGCACGGATACGCTGACGGCCGTGCCGTTGACCTCGAAGGCAATCTCGGCGCGTTGCACGCCGGACCGGGCCATGCCGGACTGGGCCATGTCAGATTGAGCCATGCCGGATTTGGCCATGCCAGGCTGGGTCATGCTCATGCGGCCACCTTGCCTTCGCCGGAACCGATCGCGGCGTGCACCGCGCGGACGACGATCTCGCGCGCCGCGTCCTGCCGATACTCGGCGCTGCCGCGCACATCGGCGATCGGCGACAGTTCATCAATCGGCGCCGACAGCACCGTGTCCGCAAGGGCAGAAGTGACTGGCTGCCCGCGCAACGCCGCCTCGACGCCGGCGAGACGACGGGCAACGGCCGAGCAGGAGCCGACGGCGATCGCCGCATCGGCAATCACGCCGCCCTCGACCACGAGCCGGGCTGCCGCCATGGCGATCGAGATGACCAGGTAGCGCCGGACGCCGAGCTTGACGAAGGCGGAGGTGCCAATTGCGGAGCGCTTCGGCACGCGGATGGCGGTGACCATCTCGCCCGGCTGCAGCGCCGTGCGGCGATTGCCGAGGATGAATTCACCGAGCGGAAGATGGCGGACGGCTTTGGCCGAGCCCAGTTCGACGTCGGCTTCGAGCGCCAGTAATGCCGGCACGCCGTCGGCGGCGGGCGAGGCATTGCAAAGATTGCCGGCTACCGAGGCGACATTCTGGATTTGGACCGAGCCGACCTCGCGCGCGGCGGCCTTCAGCGCGTCGAACGCCGTCGGCAGCGGATGGCGGACAACGTCTGTCCAGGTGGTGCGGGCGCCGATTCGCCAATGATCGTCGGCCTCGGCGATGCCGCGCAGTTGGGCGAGACCATTGATGTCGAGGATGTTGTCGCGGAAGGGGTTGGCGCCCTGTGCCGGATAGAAATCCGTGCCGCCGGCCAGAATGCGCCAGCGGTCCTCGCCAAGCAAAGCGAGCGCCTCGTCGACCGTGGTGGGTTTCGCGTAACGGATCACGCTCTGCCTTCCAGACAATTGGGCCTTCCCGAAAGGGGCCTTCCCTAGCCCTCCGAAGTGCCTGCTTCGGGCCTTCCCGCCGGCATGCGCACCGGTCAAATTTCATTCGTATGCAAATGATATCAGGCCGGCGGCAATTGTCAAAGCCAGAGTTGCCGCCGACAGCACCTGAACGAGATCGTTATGGCGCCGGAGGTTGACGCCGCCGGCCATCTGGTCAAGGTTCCGTGTCCGGTCGCGTGAGCGGCTTTTGGACTGGAGCCCCCAAGCTGAACGAGAGGGAACCGCATGGCCGAAGAAGCGCTCATCGTCATCGACCTGCAGAACGATTTTTGCCCAGGCGGCGCGCTGGCGGTTGCCGGCGGCGACGAGATCGTGCCTTTGGTCAACGACATGGTCCGGCGCAGCGAGCATGTAATCCTGACGCAGGACTGGCACCCCGCCGGCCATTCGAGCTTTGCCTCCAGCCATTCCGGCAAGCAGGCTTTCGAGACGATCGAGATGCCTTACGGGCCGCAGACGCTGTGGCCGGACCATTGCATCCAGGGCAGTCTCGGTTCCGATTTCCATTCCGGGCTCGCCTGGACCAAGGCGGAGCTGGTGATCCGCAAGGGGTTCCGCACCGCGATCGACTCCTACTCGGCCTTCTTCGAGAACGACCATACAACCCCGACCGGCCTTGGCGGCTACCTAAGGGAACGCGGCGTCGACACGATCACCCTGGCCGGCCTCGCCACCGACTTCTGCGTCGCCTTTTCAGCCCTTGATGCCGTGAAGCAGGGGTTCAGGACGACCGTGCGGCTCGACGCGTGCCGCGGCATCGACCTCAACGGCTCGGTCGAGGCGATGCTGAAGCGCATGCACGAAGCCGGCGTGACGCTTGAAGATCATTCGGCGGATTGACGCCACGGTGAGGCAGCGAGGGGGCATCACGACATTTGCGGGGGTTTTGGCGACAGGCATGGCTGGCGCACTCATTCTCGCTTTCCCGCAATCTGGCTTCGCCGCTGAAAATCACGAACTGCCCGGCGCCGCGATGTCGCTGTGGTGGGGCCTGCCCTTTGCCGGCCTGCTCTTGTCGATCGCGACCGGACCGCTGCTCTTCCCGCATGTCTGGGAACATCACTACGGCAAGATCGCCGCCGGCTGGGCCGTGCTGGTGGTCGTGCCGCTGGCGGTGGCCTTCGGCCTTGCCTCGGCAGGCGAAGCGGTGCTGCACACGCTGCTTACCGAATATACGTCCTTCATCATCCTGTTGTTCGCGCTCTACACGATTTCCGGCGGCATCCTGCTTGCCGGCAACATCCACGGCACCCCGCTGGTCAACGCCGGGCTGCTGCTGATCGGCGCAATGCTCGCCTCGGTCATCGGCACGACCGGCGCCTCGATGATCCTGATCCGGCCGATGCTGCGCGCCAACGACAACCGGCCGTTCAACGCCCATGTGGTGATCTTCTTCATCTTCCTGGTCTCCAACATAGGCGGCTCGCTGACGCCGCTCGGCGATCCGCCTTTGTTCGTCGGCTTCCTGCGTGGCGTCGATTTCTTCTGGACGACCGCGAATCTGTGGCGCGAGACGCTGTTCACCGGCGGGCTGGTGCTCGCCGTCTTCCTGGCGCTCGATATCGTGCTGCATCGCCGCGAGGGCGGGATGCCGAAGATCAAGGACCCGACGCCGGATACGAAGGTGCGCCTGCGCGGCCTGGCCAACCTGCCGCTGCTCGCCGGCGTGATCGGCGCGATCCTGCTTTCGGCGAGCTGGAAGCCGGGCGTCAGCATCCCGATTTTCAGCGTCAGCCTCGAGCTGCAGAACCTGGTGCGCGACGCCATCATCCTGGCGCTCGCCTTGCTGTCGCTAAAAGTCTCGTACAAGAGCCACCGCGAGGCGAACGGCTTCACATGGGGACCGATCGCCGAGGTGGCGAAACTCTTTGCCGGCATTTTTGTCTGCATCGTGCCGGTCATCGCCATCCTGCGGGCCGGCCACGACGGCGCGCTTGCGCCGCTGGTGGCACTGGTCGCATCCGCGGACGGCCAACCCAACGATCTCGCCTATTTCTGGCTGACCGGGGCGCTGTCGTCGTTCCTCGACAACGCGCCGACCTATCTGGTGTTCTTCGAGCTCGCCGGCGGCGACGCCCGGCATTTGATGACGGAGGCAGCATCGACGCTCGCCGCGATCTCGGCGGGCGCGGTGTTCATGGGTGCCAACACCTATATCGGCAATGCGCCGAACTTCATGGTCTTCGCCATCGCCAGGCGTCGCGGCTTCAAGATGCCCGGCTTCTTCGGCTACATGGCGTGGTCGGGCGCGGTGCTGATCCCGACGTTCTTGATCGCCGGGTTTTTGTTTTTCCGATGAGCTGAGCTGCTCAATTTTCACCGTCTGCGCCGCCCCTCATCTGGCTGCCGCCATCGTCTCCCCGTGAACGGCAGGGGAATCGCATATGGCGCTTTTGGGGTTGAGTTTAGGCTGAGAAAGGATTCTTTGGAGAGGCAGTTGAGCGA
>NZ_VFVI01000026.1:0-22243 GCF_006442775.1 Mesorhizobium sp. B2-4-6 | reverse complement strand
CAAGGAAGCTCCTGGTCGTCCTCAACGCCATCATGCGCGATAAAACCGCATTCGCGTGAACACAGTTGCCATGCCGTTACGCCTGCCGAGGAATGCAGCGGTGCGGAAAGAGGCTGCCTAGGCTGGCGCTCCGGTGCCATTGTCTGCGCCGCCGTGACGTTCACAGGTCACGGCATGGATTCCAGGGTCTGCGCTGCGTCGCTTCGCTCCTTGCTCCGCCCTGGAATGACGAAGGAACGGCTTCGCCGTCGTTCAAGGAGGCGCGCCTGTTGGCCTTGTCTACTGCGTCGGCAGCAGCGGCGCACCGGGCGAGGCCAGATCCGCCGACGGCAGATCGGATGCAAGCGAATCCGGCGTTGAGGCAGGCGTCGCCGAACCCGGCGGCGGCAGCCCTGGCAAAACCGAGTCCGGCGGCGGCAATTGGGGAAGTGGCGAGGCCAGCTGCTGCCCGGAATACATCAGCCGGGGCTGGGTAGCATCGGCGGTCGTGGGCGCCAGGCTGCGCTGGATCAGCGCCTCGACATGGTCGTTGCGCTGGCGCGCGGTATCGGCGCCCATCACCACCACGATCAGATGCCGCCCGTCGGCATTGTAGGAGGTGACGATGTTGTAGCCGGAAGCTCTTATGTAACCGGTCTTGATGCCGTCGACGCCGCGCACGCGTCCCAGCATGTCGTTATGGCCGCGCACCAGCCGGCCGCGGAACATGAAGTCGCTTTCGGAGAAATAGTGGAAATGCTGCGGGAAGCGGTGCTCCAGCGCCATGCCCAGCACCGCCATGTCGCGCGCCGTGGTCACCTGGCCGTCGTCGGGCAGGCCGCAGGCATTGTGGAAACTGGTGCCGGTCATGCCGAGCGAGCGCGCCTTGGCCGTCATCATGGCGGCGAACTGGTCCTCCGAGCCGCCGCCCAGATATTCGCCCACGGCCACCGCCACGTCGTTGGCAGACTTCACCACCATGGCGCGGATGGCGGAATCGACGTCGATCGTCTCGCCGCGCCGGAAACGCAGTTTCGTCGGCGGCTGCGAAGCGGCGTGGTCGGAAACCGGGATCCGCGTTTCCTTGGTGACGCGGCCGGACTCCAACGCCTCGAACAGCATGTAGAGCGTCATCATCTTGGTCAGCGACGCGGGATAGCGCTGCGACCTCGAATTGACCTCGAACAGGGTCTTGCCCGACGAAGCGTCGACCACGATCGCCGCATATTTCTGCGGTTGCGCCGGCACGGCCAGCACGCTTTCCGGCGGTGTCGTGGTGCAGCCGGCAACCAGGGCGAGCAATGCCAATATGGCGATGGGTCTCTGAAGGAAAGGGAAGGGACGGGGCAAGACTTGTTCTAAAGCTGTTGCTGAGACGCGGCGAAGCTAGCGTAACCCATCCGCCGCGTCCAACTGGTTAACGCGCACAGCAAAGCATTTGCCCAGGTTTTGCAGCTGTTCAGATACACCGCCCGTCCCCACTTGCCATCCCCACCCCCTTTGCCGCCCATATCGCGCTCGGCGCCGCGGTCGCGGCTTCGATCATCGCCATCGCCACGGTGTTGCGCCATCTTCCGCTTGTGGGGAAGAAAGGATTTTCACGATCTTAGCGAGCTAAGTCGTAAAAAATCCAAGAGAGGGATTTCATAGGGCGCAAACGCAGTGATGCAAAATGCTGGTTGCTCCGCTTGCGCGCGCGCCATCGAACAGGCTTTTCTTACGCAAAGATTCGCGGGAGGAATTCATGGACACCGTCACGATCGGCGCAAAAGGCATCTCGGTCTCGCTCGATCTCGCGGTCGGCCATATCGCCGCCATGGACATCGAAGCCGACGGCCGCGTTCTGAAACCCCTGCATCGCGCGCCCTGGGTCGGCTCGCCGCGCGAGAGTCTGCCGGAAACCCTGCCCGAAGGCACGGTCCGCCTGTCCGGCGATTTCCTTTGCGCGCCATTCTCCACCAGCGATGTCGAGGTGGCACCCCTGCATGGCTGGCCGGCCAACAGTCAGTGGGACGTCGTCGAGAACGGCGCCATCGCCGGCGGCTGGCGCGCCGTCTTCCGGCTGCGCCGCAAGGTGATGGGCGCCACCATCGACAAGGTCTTCACGCTGCGCGACGGCCATCCCTTCCTCTACCAGGAGCACATCTTTTCCGGCGGCTCCGGCGCGATCTCCGTCGCCCACCATCCGATGACGGTGATGAAGGGCGGCGGCCGGTTGGCCTTCTCGCCGAAGCGCATGGCCGTCACGCCCCCGACGCCGCCGGAGCCCGATCCGGCGCGGGGCCGTTTTCGGCTGGGCTATCCGGCCCGCGCCACGGACCTTACGCAGTTCCCGCTTGCCGCCGGCGGCACAACCGACCTCACCGGCTACCGCATGGAAGACAGGCGCGAGGATTTCATAACCCTTGTCGAGGCGGATCATGGCGGCCCGGGCTGGACGGCGATAGCGCGCCACGCCGAGCAAGACCTGGTGCTGGTGCTGAAGAACCCGGCCGAACTGCCGGTGACCATGCTGTGGTTCAGCAATGGCGGCCGCGACTATGCGCCCTGGAGCGGCCGCCACATCGGCGTGCTCGGCGTCGAGGACGGCCGCACGGCCGTCGGGCACGCCGCCTCGCTCGGCGATAACTGGTTGAAGCATGAAGGCGTGGCAACGGCCTTCGCGCTCGCCGAGGGACGGTCGGTCTCCTTCCGCCATGTCATCGGCGCGGTTCCGTTCGCGGGTGTGGAGCCGCCGGGCGGCCTGGAATCGGCGCCTGACCGGTTGCGCGTCGTGACCGCCGGCGGCGCGGCGCGCGAGCCGCCGTTCGACGGAGGGTTCCTGCGCATCGGCCGCTCGGTTCCTACCTGAGAGGTCCGGGGGCAGCGCGTCTGGAAATTCGTCATTCCAGGGCGGAGCAAGGAGCGAAGCTCCGTCGCGCAGACTCTGGAATCCATGCCGTTATCTCGATCGAAAGGCGCGAGCCGAGCAGAATTCTGCGCCGTTGCAACGCCTCAGGGCACGGCATGATCCCCGGGTCTGCACCGCGTCGCTACGCTCCTTGCTCCGCCCGTGGATGACGATCGGATGGACGCCTCGGCTGATCTCGAAGGCGTGCTGGCCGCCGAAACTTCGGAACGAGGTTTGAAATTTCCATCCGCACCCGCCAAGATGCCGGCCGAACAGCAGCCGGAAAGCCGCCGATGTCCGAGATCGCCCATATCACAGCCGCCATCTTCAAGCGCGCCGGCAAGGCCAGGCGCTTCGTCGTCGCCATCGCTGGTCCGCCCGGCTCCGGCAAGTCGACATTGTCCGCTTCGCTGCATGAGCTGCTGCCGGAAGACAGTTCGGAAGTCGTGCCGATGGACGGCTTCCATTATGACGACATCATTCTCAACCGTCGCGGCCTGCGCCCCCGCAAGGGCGCGCCGGAGACCTTCGATTTCGCTGGCTTCGAGACGCTGCTGAAGCGCATCCGCTCCGGCGAACCCGACATCGCCATCCCGGTGTTCGACCGCAGCATCGAACTGTCGCGCGCGGCGGCCGAAATCGTCGGCGCCGACACCAAGTTCATCCTGGTCGAGGGCAATTACCTGCTGCTCGACGAGGAGCCGTGGTCGCGTCTGGCGCCTTTGTTCGACTTCACCATCTTCGTCGACGTGCCGCGCAACGAGCTCGAGCGCCGCCTGATGGAGCGCTGGCGGGAGCATGGCAAGTCCGACGAGGACGCCCGCGCCTGGATCGCCTCCAACGACATGCCCAACATCGAGCGGGTGCTGGCGCGGCGCCGGCCGGCGGACATGGTCATTGGTTAACCTGCTCAATTTTCAATACTTTCCGGCGGGAACTTTAAGGTTTTCACGCCGTTATGACCCTGTCCCGAATTGTCCGGCGCCGGAGCAATTCCAGGAAGGCGCGCACCGCTTTGCCTCCGGAATTGCAAAAAAGAAAATGACAGGAGCCGTCAAATGGCAACCAACAGCAGAAAACCCGCGCCCAAGAAAAGCAGGGCCAGCCAATCCAGGGCGACGCAGGCGAAGGCTGGCGCCGGCCCCTCAATCGCTGAGCGGTCGAAAGACGCCAAGCCGGCTTTCGGCAAGGCGGCGCCAAAGAAAGTGACGCCTGGCGCGGCCCATAAGGTCGCGGCCAAGAGTGCGAAACATGCCAAGTCGCCGGCTGGCAAATCGGGGCCGATCCGCACCGTGGCCAGCGTCGCGACAGGAGCGGTCGTCGCCACTGCGAGGCTCGCTGCCTCCGTGTTCAGCCGCGGCGGCGCCAAGGCCAAGGCGAAATAGCTCCTAGCCTTTCGCCGGGATGGTGAGGCCCCGCTTCACCGCCGGCCGTGCCAGGCCGCGCTCCAGCCATTCGGCAACGGTCGGGAAATCATCGAAGCCGACCAAGTCCCGCGCCTCGTAGAATCCGATCAGGTTACGCACCCAGCCCAACATCGACACGTCCGCAATGGTGTAATCGTCGTCCATGATCCACTTGCGGCCCTTCAGGCGCGTTTCGAGCACGCCGATCAGGCGCCGCGACTCGTCGCGGTAACGCTCCAGCGGCCGCTTGTCGGCGATCTCGCGTCCGGCGAATTTGTGGAAGAAGCCGACCTGCCCGAAGATCGGGCCGATTGCCGCCATCTGGAAGAACACCCATTGGATCGTTTCGTAGCGCCGCGCCGGATCGGCGGGAATGAGCTTGCCGGTCTTGTCGGCCAGATAGAGCAGGATGGCGCCGGACTCGAACAAGCCGATCGGCTTGCCGCCCGGACCGTCCGGATCGATGATCGCCGGTATCTTGCCGTTCGGGTTGAGCGACAGGAATTCCGGCGTCCAGCTCTCGTTCTTGCCGATGTCGACGTAATGCGGCTCGTAGGGCAGCCCGATCTCCTCCAGCGCGATCGACGCCTTCACGCCATTGGGCGTCGTAGCGGAATAAAGCTGCAGGCGATCGGGGTGCTCGGCCGGCCAGCGCTTGGCGATCGGAAAGGCGGACAGGTCGGTCATCGGGAACTCCGGATGCGGATTGGCGTCGGGGCGGCGCTCATGGCGGGTGAAGAAAGAATTAGGACCCTGGCCGGCCGGGATCAATACACCGGCAATCGGCTTGCCGTGCACGCACAGTCAACGGAATCGCTCGATCAGACCGCCTTGAAGGCCAGCACCGCATTGGTCCCGCCGAAGGCGAAACTGTTGCTGAGCGCGGCGCGCACCTTGCGCTCGCGCGCCGTGTTCGGCGTCACGTCGAGGTCGCATTCCGGGTCCGGCTCGCGGTAATTGGCGGTCGGCGGCACGATGCCGTCGCGGATAGCCATCACACAGGCGATCATCTCCAGCCCGCCGGAAGCGCCGAGGCAATGCGCATGCATCGACTTGGTCGACGATACCGAAAGCGAACGCGCATGCTCGCCGAAGACACGCTTGATCGCCGCGGTTTCGATCTGGTCGTTGGCCTTGGTGCCGGTGCCGTGCGCGTTGAGATAGTCGACATCTTCGGGATTGAGCCCGGCATCCGCCAGGCAGAAACGCATGGCCGCTTCCGGCCCTTCCACGGTCGGCGCGACGATGTCGGAGGCATCGGCCGAAAGCCCGACGCCGGCGATCTCGGCCAAAATGGTGGCGCCGCGCGCCATCGCGTGATCGTAGCTTTCCAGCACCGCCATGCCGGCGCCTTCGCCGAGCACAAGGCCGGCACGGTCGGCCGAGAACGGCCGGCATGTGTCGGGCGAAAGCACCCTGAGCGCCTCCCAACCCTTCAGCACGCCCCACACCAGCGGCGCTTCGGTGCCGCCGGCGACCATCACGTCGGCGCGGCCGAGCCTGATCTGGTCGACGGCCGAGGAAATCGCGTGGTTGGCGGACGAGCAGGCCGAAGTGGCGCCGAAGACAGGGCCGCGCAGCCCGAGATTCATGCTGACCTGGCCGGCGGCCGCGCCCGGCATCACTTTCGGCACGGTGAAGATCGCGGCGCGGTTGCGCCCCTCGAGCAGAATGGCGCGGTAATTCTCTTCGATGGTCTCGAAGCCCGCGACGCCGATGCCGACGATTGCACCCATCCGGTAGGTGTTGTCGGCATGGGCCGTCAATCCGGACTGCCTCATGGCCTCGCGCGCGGCGATCACCGCCAGCAGGCTGAAGCGGTCCATCGACACGACCTGCTTGCGGTCGACGCCGTGGTCCGGCAATTCCTTGATCTCGCAGCCGGTCTTGACCTTGAGATCATGCAGCGACGGGTTGTCGATAGGGCCGATGGCCGAGCGGCCGGCGCGCATGGCCTCCCACATCGCCGGCACATCGTTGCCAAGCCCGCAAATCCCGCCAATGCCGGTGATGACGACGCGTTTTTGCATGAAGTCAGGCTTTTTTCGCGATCAGTTCGCGAACCGCCTCGACCATGTCGCCGACGTTCTTGAGATTGCTCCAGGCGTCGACCGTGTTCATCTCGATCTCGATGCCATATTTTTCCTCGAGATCGAAGATGATCTCGGTCAGCTCCAGCGAATGGATGCCGAGCGTGCCGAGATCGGTGCTGGCGGTGATTTCCTCGCCGCCGGTATCGGCATGCGCCTTGATCTTTTCGATGATCTCGGTCGTCAGTTGGTCAGCCATTCGGTTCCTTCCCTGTCGTTGCCCGACGCCAACTGATCAGCGCCCCTTTTTGATCCCCGGACCCAACAAACGCCGTCGCCCTTGCCTCGCCAGGCACCGCGCGACCGCTCCAAGGTGGCTTCCCTCTATAGAAACCGAAACGATGTCAAGCAACAAGCGATATCGACAAAGCCGCCGGAGTGCTTAACCTGGGATCGTGGACATGATCGACGACACCTTGACATCCCAACCTGCCTCGCCCCTGGCGGCTCCTTCCTTGCCTGCCGCGCAACGTGTCGCCGGCCTAGGCAGGCTTTTCTGCGGCAAAAGCGGCGGCCGGACGCGCCTACAGCGGCTTTACCAGGACGGATCGGCCAAGATCCGCCTGCCGGCGGTGCAAGGCGATCCGCTCGAGGCGGTGCTGATCAACACCGCCGGCGGGCTGACCGGCGGCGACCGCCTCGGCTGGACGATCGAGGTCGGCGCCGACGCCTCCGCCGCCATCACCACCCAGGCCTGCGAGAAGGTCTATCGCGCCGCCGCCGACAGGGCCGAGACAAGCGTCCGCCTGCGGGTCGATCCGGGTGGCCGCGTGGCCTGGCTGCCGCAGGAAACCATCGTTTTCGACCGCGCCGCCTTCGCTCGCACGCTGGATGTCGAGCTTGGCGACGGTGCCGAGGCATTGGTGCTCGAAGCCACGCTGTTCGGCCGGCTGGCGATGGGCGAGCGCACGACCGCCGGCAGTTTCCATGACCGCTGGCGGGTCCGCCAGGGCGGCGCGCTGATCCATGCGGAGGATTTTCGCGTTGGGCCGGATATCGCGGCAACGTTGCGGCGGCCGGCGGCGACCGGCGGCGCGCTTGCCATCGCCACATTGCTGCTCGTTTCGCCGCAGGCCGAAAGCCTGCTGGAACCGGCCCGCGCCATCATCGGCGATCCCGTCAACAGCGAGTGGGGCGGCGCCAGTTTCTGGCGCGTCGGCCGATCTGGCAAGCTTCTTGCGAGGCTCTGTGCCGGCGACGGCTACCAGCTCCGCAAGCGGCTGGTTCCGCTGGTCGAACTGCTCAATGGGCGGGCGGGCCTGCCTAAATTGTGGTCACTCTGATTTCGATTGCCGGGACATTGCATGAACCTGATGCCGCGTGAAAAAGACAAGCTGCTCATCGCCATGGCGGCGATGGTGGCGCGCAAGCGGCTGGAGCGAGGCGTCAAGCTGAACCATCCCGAAGCCATCGCCCTGATCACCGACTTCGTCGTCGAAGGCGCGCGCGACGGCCGCCCGGTCGCGGAACTGATGGAGGCGGGCGCCCACGTCGTCACCCGCGCCCAGGTCATGGACGGCATCGCCGAGATGATCCACGACGTCCAGGTCGAGGCGACGTTTCCCGACGGCACCAAGCTGGTGACCGTACACGAACCCATAAGGTGAGACCGATGCTGGAGCTCAGGCCGAATTGCGAATGCTGCGACAAGGATCTGCCGCCGGACGCGGCCGATGCGCTGATCTGCACCTTCGAATGCACCTTCTGCGCCGACTGCGTGGATAATGTGCTGGGTGGCGTCTGCCCCAATTGCGGCGGCAATTTCTCGCCGCGGCCGATCCGGCCGGCGGCCAAGCTGACGAAATATCCGCCATCGACCAAACGCGTGCTCAAGGCCGAAGGCTGCGGTCCGCGCAAGGCCGCTTGACCAGGTCAATTGGAAAGGCAGAAAAATGATCCCCGCTTCGACGAAACGTACCACGCTTGCCGCGATCCTTTTCCTGGCAGCCGCCATGCCGGCCTACGCCCATGTCGGCGTCGGCGCGACCTCGTCCTTTACCGCCGGCGTCGCACACCCTCTGTCCGGCCTCGACCATATGACCGTGATGATCGCAGTCGGCCTGTGGGCGGCGCTGAAGGGCGGCAAGGCTATCTGGGCCTGGCCGCTCGCCTTTGTCGGCGTGATGCTGGTCGGCGGCGCGCTCGGCATGCTGCATGTGCCGGTGCCTTTCGTCGAGCCGGGCATCCTCGCTTCCGTCGTGGCGCTCGGTCTGCTGGTGGCGCTGGCGGTTGACCTGCCGGTCTCAGCCGGGGTCGCCATCATCGGCTTGTTCGCGCTGTTCCACGGGCACGCGCATGGCACCGAAGTGCCGGAAAACGCCGGTGGCCTCGACTATATGGCGGGCTTTGCCACCGCCACGGCGCTGCTCCACGGCGTCGGCATCGTGGCCGGTCTCGGGCTAGGCTCGCGTTTCCGCGGCCTGGCGCGCGCCGCCGGCGCCGCCTGCGCGGCGATTGGCCTCGGTCTTGTCTTCGGCGTGTTGTGAGGGCGCGATGATCCCCGGCGAAGTCATCACGGCCAAAGGCGACATCGATCTGAACAAGGGCTTGCCCACGGTGACGCTCAAGGTCGCCAACAGCGGCGACCGGCCGATCCAGGTCGGCAGCCACTATCATTTCTTCGAGACCAATGAGGGCCTGAAATTCGACCGCGAACGCGCGCAGGGCATGCGGCTCGATATCGCCGCCGGCACCGCCATGCGCTTCGAGCCGGGACAGGAACGCGATGTCACGCTGGTGCCGCTGGGCGGCAAGCGCGAGGTCTATGGCTTCCAACAGAAGGTGATGGGCAAGTTGTGAGGTCCGCCGCCGCGCTGATATTATTTCGGAGGCTTGGCTGCGGCGTAGATGACAATCCTGCCGGGATTGTCGAACTCCACCGCAAGCACGTCCTCGGCCAGAACGCGGCGCGAATCGATCGCGTTGAAGAGCAGGGCGTTCGCCTCGATCTCCTGGCGAAGTTCGGCGACATCGTCCTTATGCTGCTTCACCTTGTTCTCGATAACGGGCGGCGGCCCGCCTTCGCTGCGCGCCGCGTCGGTCAGGAAGACGATGTCGACCCTGTCGAGCTTGGTGGTCTTGCGCACCGCGCCGATGTTGTCGCGGGTGCGATCGATGGCCGTGATGACCTTTCCAGCTTCCGTCCTGGAGAGCGCCTCCTCCTGGCGGATGTCGGAATCGACGATTGCCGCGGCAGGCCTGTCGCTGTCCAGCGGCTGCGCCGCGAGTGCAACATGGGGCGCGGCCACGAAAAGCGTGGCGGCAACCACGGAACTCCATTTTGCAAGGCGCGGGGCGTTCGCCATCGCTCGCTCCTGACTGAACTCATGGCGGGGCGAAAAAAGCGAAACGGTGCTGCCTGGCCGCAGGTTCCCTTCGAAAGCTGGCCGGCGGACCGCGAAGCGGCCCGCCTGGGCGTGCAATCAACTTGCCTTCTTGGTGATCAGCGTCAGCGCGCCATTGGGCTGCAGGCTGGCGGCGATCACCTGCGCCGAGCTCACGCCCTTGGCTTCGAGGGCGGATTTCACCTTGGGCGTCGCGTCGATCGACTTGCGCAGCGTCTGCAGGCCGGCATCGCCGCGCTGCGCCACGATCTGATTGACCTGCGTCTGCGTGTCCTTGGGCAGTTCGGTGATGTCGATCACGTTGACGCTCTGGATCGATGGCGCCGCGGGCTGAGCCTTCGGCGCGGCGGGCGCGGTCGGCGCTGGGCTGGGCTGTGGCGTCGGCTGCTGCTGGGCGCTCGCGGCCCCTGCCATCATCAGGGTGGCGGTCGCGGCGAGAATGATCGCTTTGCGCATGGATATTCCTTCCATTGGCTTGGGAATGGTGCCGCCCGCCTCACCGGCCCGATGGGAACGCCCAAATGGGCGCTCAAAGTGTCGCTGGACGGGTCATTGCATGACCATTGGATGGCGACAATGTGTGCCCCGCGCGCAACCAATTGGAATTTCGGGAGCAATCGCTGATGGCCAGGATAACCCGCGCCGCCTATGCGCAGATGTATGGGCCGACCGTCGGCGACAAGGTGCGGCTTGCCGACACAGAGCTCTTCATCGAGGTCGAGAAGGACTTCACCGTCCACGGCGAGGAAGTGAAATTCGGCGGCGGCAAGGTCATCCGCGACGGCATGGGTCAGAGCCAGGTGACACGGGCCGGCGGCGCGGTTGATACCGTCATCACCAACGCGCTCGTCGTCGACGCGCTTACCGGCATCGTCAAGGCCGATATCGGCCTCAAGGACGGCCGCATCGCTGGCATCGGCAAGGCCGGCAATCCGGACACGCAGGCTGGCGTCACCATCATCATCGGGCCCGGCACCGAAATCATCGCCGGCGAGGGCAAGATCCTCACCGCCGGCGGCTTCGACGCCCATATTCATTTCATCTGCCCGCAGCAGATAGAGGAAGCGCTGATGTCGGGCATCACCACCATGCTCGGCGGCGGCACCGGTCCCGCGCACGGCACCCTGGCTACCACCTGCACGCCGGGGCCATGGCACATGGCGCGCATGATCCAGTCCTTCGACGCCTTCCCGATGAATATCGGCCTGTCCGGCAAGGGCAATGCGTCAAAGCCGGCGGCGCTTGAGGAGATGGTGCTGGCCGGCGCCTGCTCGCTGAAGCTGCACGAGGACTGGGGCACGACCCCCGCCGCCATCGACTGCTGCCTGTCGGTCGCCGACGACTATGATGTGCAGGTGATGATCCATACCGACACGCTGAACGAATCGGGCTTCGTCGAGAACACGGTGGCGGCCATCAAGGGCCGCACCATCCACGCCTTCCACACCGAGGGCGCCGGCGGCGGCCATGCGCCCGACATCATCAAGGTCTGCGGCCTGCCCAACGTCATCCCGTCCTCGACCAATCCGACCAGGCCCTACACGGTCAACACGCTGGCCGAGCATCTCGACATGCTGATGGTCTGCCATCATTTGTCGCCGTCGATCCCTGAGGACATCGCCTTTGCCGAAAGCCGCATCCGCAAGGAGACGATCGCGGCGGAAGACATACTGCACGACATCGGCGCCTTCTCGATCATCTCCTCCGACAGCCAGGCCATGGGCCGCGTCGGCGAGGTGGCGATCCGCTGCTGGCAGACCGCCGACAAGATGAAACGGCAGCGCGGCGCGCTGGCGCAGGAGAGCGGCGACAATGACAATTTCCGCGTCCGCCGCTACATCGCCAAATACACCATCAACCCGGCCATCGCGCACGGCCTGTCGAAGGAGATCGGCTCGGTCACGGTGGGCAAGCGGGCCGATCTGGTGCTGTGGAATCCGGCCTTCTTCGGCGTCAAGCCGGAGATGGTGCTGGTCGGCGGCTCGATCGCGGCCGCCCCGATGGGCGACCCGAACGCCTCGATCCCGACGCCGCAGCCGATGCATTACCGACCGATGTTCGGCGCCTATGGCAAGGCGCTCACCAACTCCTCAGTGACGTTCGTTTCCAGGGCTGCACTCGATGCCGGCCTGCAGGGCAAGCTGGGCGTCGACAAGGCGATGGTCGCGGTCGAGAACACGCGCGGCGGCATCGGCAAGCATTCCATGGTGCTCAACGACGCCACGCCGCATGTCGAGGTCGACCCCGAAACCTACGAAGTGCGGGCCGACGGCGAGCTGTTGACCTGCGAGCCCGCGACCGTGCTGCCGATGGCTCAGAGATATTTCCTGTTCTGATGCCAAATCGCGGGGTTGGCATACCCGCGATTGGCTTGAGATGGAAAACAGCGCATTATGTGGTCATGAACAAGATCCAGATACAGCGCCGGCATAAGTCTGCATCCTACGAGACCGACTATGCTCAGTGGTGCGCCGAGCAGGGCGCACTATTGCGAGAAGGTCGTCTCTCCGACCTCGATCGCGAGAATCTTGCCGAGGAGATCGAGAGCTTGGGGCGGAGCGACAAGAGGGAAATTGCGAGCAGATTGGGCACCTTGCTCCAGCATTTGCTCAAATGGGAATTTCAGCCTGAAAAACGCAAAACAGGTTGGTTGGCGACGATCCACGAACAGCGATTTCGGATCGAAAATCTACTCGACGAGAGTCCTAGCCTGAAAACCTATCCGGGAAAACAGCTTGGTCAGGAATTCAAAATAGCGAAGTTGAAAGCGGCCGACGAGACCGGTCTGAGGGAGCGGGATTTTCCCGTCGATTGCCCGTACACGATCAGCCAAATTCTCGATCATGATTTTTTCCCCGGCGTTCCCTGGTCAGCGGACAAACTTATTCGCGAATGAAACATCACTTTGCATTGGCCTGTTGGCTGGCCTCCCAACATCGAGAGCGCTGTCAGTAGGCCATGGCCACCGAAATCGCCTCTCCGCACGATATCTTCCCGCATATCCGCATCGTCATGGGCATGGTGATCGGCCTCGGCGTCACCCGGCTGCTCTCGGGTGTCGCCCGCATCGTCCAGCATCCCGGCCAATACCGGCTCTATGCGGTGCATCTCGCCTGGGTCGGCTCGGTGCTTTTGATGCTGGTGCATTTCTGGTGGTGGGAGTTCGGGCTCTACGCCATCCAATCCTGGACCTTCGGCAAATACCTTTTCATCATCTTCTACGCCATCACGCTGTTCCTGCTTTGCGCGTTGCTGTTTCCGGATTCGATGCTCGATTACACCTCCTATGAGGATTATTTCTACTCGCGCCGCGCCTGGTTCTTCGGCCTGCTGGCGGCGACCTATCTGCTCGACGTCATCGACACGCTGCTGAAAGGGCCGGAGCATTTTGCCCGCTTCGGCAACGAATACCTGTTCCGGACGCCGGTCTTCGTCGCGCTCTGCCTGGCGGCGATCCTGGTGCGCGACCGCCGCTTTCACATCGCCTTCGTCGCCGCCGCGCTTATCTATCAGGTCTCGTTCATCCTGCGGCTCTTCGACACCATCGTCTGAGCGAACGCTATGGTCTAGATTTCAGAAAATGCAGGATCCAACCATGTACAAGGCCGTCGGATCGCGCGGATCCCGGGTCAGCCGGGTGCTCTGGATGCTCGAGGAACTCGGCCAGCCCTATGAGTTCGTCGAGGTGAAACTGCGCTCGCCGGAGGCCTATGCGCTCAACCCTTCCGGCAAGGTGCCGATCCTGATCGACGGCGACCTCAGGGTCACGGATTCAGCGGCCATCTGCGTCTATCTGGCGGACAAGCATGCCGATAAGGACATGGGCGCCAATCCGGGCCTCGCCGGCCGTGCCGAGATGGATTCCTGGATGCATTTCGCCCAGAGCGAATTGGAAGCGCCGCTGTGGAACAAGCTGCGCCACCGCTTCCTTTTGCCCAAGGACGTGCGCGTCGATGTCGGCCCGGCCGCGGCCTATGATTTCGCATCCGAAATAAAGGCGCTGGACCAGCGGCTTGGCGACAAGCCCTTTGCGCTGGGCGACCGGTTCTCCGCTGTCGATGTCCTGCTCGGCGATATTGGCGGCTGGGCTCGTGCCGGCCGTTTTTCGATCGACTCCGAACGGGTGAATGCCTATTTCGACCGTGTGCTGTCGCGACCCGCTCGTGCCCGTGCCCAAGCCACCGCATCGGGCCGAAAATCGGAACCGATTTTCGGAAAGCACGATGCGTCGATTAAAAAGTGTTAGAGCGTCCTTTGCGCGTCCAAGAGGACGCGCGGCGCTCTAATGGCGGAGCCATGAAATGAAGCTCAACATCACCACCGATTTCACCAAATTCCCGCGCGCCGTCTCGGTGTTGCCAGCCGGCGAGGCTGGCTCGGCGCCGCCCTATGACAAGGCCGTGCTGCCGCATGACGAGCGGCATCTGCGCCGCCGCGCCATCGAGACCGCGACCGGCGACAAGGTGCTGGTCGACCTGCCGGAGCCGGTGGCGCTGAACAATGGCGACCGGCTGGTGCTGGAGGACGGCCGCCAGCTCGAGATCATCGCAGCACCCGAGGAGGTCTACGACATCCGCGCCCGCGACACGGTTCATCTCACCGAGCTTGCCTGGCACATCGGCAACCGTCACCTCGCGGCGGCGATCGAGGCGGACCGCATCCTCATCCTGCGCGACCATGTCATCAAGGCGATGCTCGAAGGCCTCGGCGCCACGGTGAATGAGGTTCTGCAGCCGTTCAGCCCCGTGCGCGGCGCTTATTCCGGACACGGGCACGACCACGGCCATTCGCATGATCACGATCATGACCATGACCATGATCATCACGATCACGAACACCACGGCCACCATCATCATCATGACTGAGCGGCTTTTCAGCGTCGCACTGCTGCGGCTGATGGCCTGGCTGTCGCCGTCCTTTCCGGTCGGCGGCTTCTCTTACAGCCACGGCCTTGAACGCGCCGTGCATGATGGGCTGATCGCCGATCGGAAAGATCTCGCCGGCTGGCTGGAGACGCTGGTCGAGATGGGCTCCGGCTGGAACGACGCCGTGCTGTTTGCCGAAAGCTGGCGCCGTGCGCGCGACGGTGGCGATCTGAGTGAGGTTGCCGCGCTGGCCGAAGCGCTTGCCGGGTCGCAGGAACGGCACATGGAAACCATGCTGCAGGGCGCCGCCTTTCTCCAGGCGGCGGCCGCCTGGTCGCCTCCGGTGTTGGGACGTCTGCCGGCCGACTGCCCCTATTGCGTTGCGGTCGGCGCTGTTGCCGGCAGCGGCGGCGTCGACCTTGCGCAGGCGCTGTCTGCCTTCCTGCAGGCTTTTTTCTCCAATCTCGTGCAGGCTGCAATCAGGCTGGGTGTTGTCGGTCAGGTCGATGCCGTCACGTTGTTAGCCGGCTTTGAAACATCGGCCATAGACACGGCCACCCACGCGGCTGCCTCGACGCTTGACGATCTGGGCGGCGCGGCCTTCATGTCCGACATCATGGCGATGCAGCATGAGACGCAATACTCCAGGCTGTTCCGCTCATGATCGTGCTCGCCGTCATCCTCTCCTTCGTCCTGCTCCTGATCACCACGCTGCATGTCTATTGGGGCATAGGCGGCATCTGGCCGGGCACGGACCAGGCCTCCTGCGCGCGCGCCGTCGTCGGCTTCCGTGGCGTCGACGAGATGCCCTCGACCTTCGCGAGCCTCGCGGTCGCCGCTTGCCTGGCGCTCGCGACGCTCTGGCCGCTGGCGCTGGCCGGCGTCTTTGCCACGCCTTTTCCAAGGGAAGGGCTGGCCACCACGGCATTGATGATCGGCCTCGTCTTCCTCGGACGCGGCACCGCGGGCTTCACGCCCTGGTGGCGCAGGCTCGCGCCCGAACAGCCTTTCGCGCGGCTCGACCAGCGTCTCTATTCGCCGCTCTGCCTGTTGATCGGGCTGGGCTTCGCAGTCCTTGCCATCACGGAGTTTCCGGCATGACGTCGAAAAACGGTCCCCTTCGCATCGGCATCGGCGGCCCTGTCGGTTCCGGCAAGACCACGCTGACCGAAAAGCTCTGCAAGGCGCTGCGCGACGACTTCTCCATCGCCGTCGTCACCAACGACATCTACACCAAGGAGGATGCCATGATGCTGGCGCGCCTGCAGGCGCTGCCGGAAGAGCGCATCGTCGGCGTCGAGACCGGCGGCTGCCCGCACACCGCCATCCGCGAGGACGCCTCGATCAACTTGCGCGCCATTGCCGAGTTGAACAAGAAATTCCCGGACCTCGACATCATCTTCATCGAATCCGGCGGCGACAACCTCGCAGCCACCTTCTCGCCCGACCTTGCCGATCTGACGCTTTATGTCATCTCGGTCTGCCAGGGCGAGGAGATCCCGCGCAAGGGTGGCCCGGCCATCACCCGCTCGGATTTCCTGATCATCAACAAGAGCGACCTGGCGCCCTATGTGAGCGTCAACCTCGAAATCATGGAGTCCGACGCCGCCCGCATGCGCGGCAAGCGGCCTTTCGGCTTCACCGATCTGTCGCGCGGCAAGGGCTTGCAAGAAGTGGTCGATTTCATCATCGCGCAGGGCGGGCTGCAGTCGGAGCGGTCAGCCGCGTAAGCCACTGACCTACCAGTTTGCGGTTGCTGGCAGCGGCTTCGCACGGCATTCTCACCCAAACAGGAGGATTTTCGATGAGCCTTGCCCGTCTGCACAAGGAACCGCTGAGCAACCTGCCCTATTACGAGGAGCGGGTCGATCTCGCCGCCGCCTTTCGCTGGACCGCCCGGCTCAACATGCATGAGGCGGTGGCCAACCACTTCTCGCTGTCCGTCAACGACGACGGCACCAAGTTCCTGATGAACCCGAACCAGGTGCATTTCTCGCGCATCAAGGCGAGCGACCTGCTGCTGATCGATGCCAACGATCCCGAAACGCTGTCCGGTCCCAACGCGCCGGACCCGACCGCCTGGGGCCTGCACGGCGCCATCCATCGCAACGTCCCGCATGCTCGCTGCGCCATGCATGTCCATTCGATCCATGCCACGGTGCTTGCCTCGCTTGCCGATTCGACGCTGCCGCCGGTCGATCAGAACTCCGCCATGTTCTTCAACCGCCATGTCGTCGACGCCAATTATGGCGGGCTGGCCTTCGAGGAGGAGGGCGAGCGCTGCTCGCAGCTTCTCACCGACCCCAAGGTCAAGGTGATGGTCATGGGCAATCACGGCGTCATGGTCATCGGCGACACCGTCGCCGACGCCTTCAACCGCATGTTCTATTTCGAGCGCGCCGCCGAGACCTACATCAAGGCGCTGTGGACCGGCCGGCCGCTGCGCACGCTGTCGGACGAGATCGCCGAGAAGACCGCGCGCGAGATGGACGATTACCCGGGCCAGGCCGAGCGCCATCTGGCTGAGCTGAAGGCGATCCTCGACGAGGAAGAGCCGGTCTACCGGAATTGAAGCTTTTTTCCTTCTCCCCGTTCGCGGGGAGAAGGTGGTCCGAAGGACCGGATGAGGGGCGGCGCCCACCTTGGCGGTCGTTCAGAGTCCGAGTTCTCGGCGCAATTCCTCGGCGCTGTTGATGACGATGGCGCCGGCCGGACCTTCCATCGGCGCTTCCGGCCAGAAGATCGTCTTCATGCCGGCCGCCAGTCCGGCCATGGCGCCCGTGAGGCTGTCGTCGACGGCGAATGCGTCTGCCGGCTCGATCCCGGCCAGATAGGCGGCGCGCAGGAAGGGCTCGGGCAGCGGCTTGCCGTCGATCACGTCGTTGCGGCTGACCGTCAGCATACCAGGATAGACGAGGCCGACGGCGGTAAGGTTGGCGTCGACGATCAGCCGGTCGGAATTGGACACCACCGCCTGCTCGACGCCGAGCGCGCGCAATTCGTTGAACACTTCGATCGCGCCGGGGCGTGGCTTCAGCGTTTCGGCCAGCGGCAGATAGTGATCGTATTTGCGCACGATCCAGTCGTCGAAGGGCAGGTCGAGGCCGAACTCGTCGCGCAGCATCTCGTAGACCGGCCATGCGGCGATGCCGAGCACGCGCTGGTGCAGGTCGTGCGGCGGGGCGATGCCGACGCTGCGCAGGGCCGCCGCGAGTGCCGCCTCGTGCAGCGGCTCGCTGTCGACCAGCGTTCCGTCCATATCCCAGAAAACGGCTTTCGGCGTCATGCGCGGCTCCTTTCGCCGATCCCCTTAATCGGTTTCCCGGCGGAGATAAACCGTTCCCGCGGGGCAAATGGGCAGAAGCGCGTCGAATTGATCTTCGGTAACTCGACATTGGTCTAAGCAATTGCCCTTTCGATAGACAATTGCGCGCCGGCATATTCGCTGTAAGCTATAGCGCCCGTCTCGGCATGCGCGGGCTGGAGGCAGGACGTGAATTCGCGACAGGACACCGGCAGCACAAGGTTGGACGACGCCGCGCGCGCCGGCTGGCTCTATTATGTTGCTGGCAACACACAGGACCAGATCGCCGCCAAATTGGGCATTTCCAGGCAGACGGCGCAGCGGCTGGTATCGCTCGCCATGTCGGAAGGCCTGATCAAGGTGCGGGTCGATCACCCGATCGCCAACTGCCTCGACCTTGCCGCGCGGCTGAAGTCGCGCTTCGCGCTCGATCTTGTCGAAGTGGTGCCGAGCGACCCGGCTTCGAATTCGACGACGATCGGCATCGCCGAGGCGGCGGCGGCCGAGATCGAACGCCGGCTGCGCTCGGAGGCCCCCATCGTCATGGCGATCGGCACTGGGCGAACGCTGAAGGCGGCGATCGAGCAACTGCCGCCGATGGAATGCCCGCAGCACAAGGTCGTGTCATTGACCGGCAACATCTCGCCCGACGGCTCGGCTGCCTTCTACAACGTCATCTTCACCATGGCCGACCGCGTCAAGGCGCGGTCCTTCCCGATGCCGCTGCCGGTCATTGCGTCCTCGCCGGAAGAGCGTGAGATGCTGCTCAACCAGCCGATGATCCAGCCTACATTGGCGCTGGCGGCCGAGGCCGATGTCACCTTCGTCGGCATCGGCGACCTCGGGCCTAAGGCACCCCTCTACGAGGACGGCTTCATTTCGGAAAGCGAGTTGAAGGCGCTGCAGAAGGCCGGTGGCATCGCCGAAATCGTTGGCTGGGTGTACGACCGGGAGGGTCGCATGATCGAAGGCATCACCAACGACCGGGTCTCCTCCGCCGCGCTGCCGTCGCGGGAAAGGTCGCTGGTCATTGCTCTGGCGATGGGCGGCCGCAAGCTGCCGGGCATCCTGGCCGCCGTCAACCGCCGGCTGGTCAACGGCCTCATCACCGACGAACGGACGGCCGAAGCCTTGCTTGCCGGCTGATTGCCCATAAAAAGAGCCGGCTATTGCGAGGGGCCGCGCGGATCGTTGCCGTCGAGAAAACCCATATCGCGCTGCAGATGCTCGGATAGTTCCCTGACATCGATATAGCCGCGCCTGCGGCCCGAAAACCTTGCAAATTCCCGCGCGAGCGTGAGAAACCAACCGCGTGCCGGGGTGGAGACGAGTTTTGCCTGTACCGTGGTCATGATCGTCAGCCTTCGCTTGAGCAATTCCAGGAAAACTGTGAGCGGTTTTCCGTCCGGAATTGCGTAAAATCATAGAGTTGGAGCGATTTGCCGTTTCCGTGAAACGGCGAAGCGCTCTAGCGCTTGAACTGGATTGGTCGTCGACCCCAAATATCGGCCTGGCCGGTTCGTGCTTCCAATTAAACCTCGATCATGACCCATAAGGAGGCCTTATGCCCGATCTCAGCTCTCCGCAGCTTGCGCCGCTGCCGCCGCTGCAGGCGATCCGGGTGTTCGAGGCGGTGGCCAGGCACCTGTCCTTCACCAAGGCCGCGCAGGAGCTGGGCATGACCCAGGCAGCTGCGAGCTACCAGATCAAGCTGCTCGAGGAGCGCATCGGCGCGCCGCTGTTTCTGCGCCGTCCACGGCAGATCGAGTTGACCGAGCCCGGCCAGCGCCTGGCGCCCGCCGTCAGCGAGGCCTTCGCCATCCTGGGCCAGGCCTATGCCGCGGCGCGCGGCGGCGCCGACGGCCTGCTGTGCGTCACCACCGTGCTGACCTTCGCCTCGAACTGGCTGGCGCAGCATCTGGGCTCGTTCCAGCTTGCCCATCCCGCACTTGCCGTGCGGCTCGACACGTCGAGCCGCCTGACCGACTTCGCGCGCGAGGATGTCGATCTCGCCATCCGTTCGGGCGGCGGCAAGTGGCCGGGCCTCGAGGCGCATAAGCTGCTCGATGCCGATTTCACCCCGATGCTGAGCCCGAAGCTCGCGGCGAGCATCGGCGGCGTCAACGAGCCGGCGGACCTGCTGCGCCTGCCGATCCTCGATCCCGGCGACATCTGGTGGGCGCAATGGTTCGAGGCCGCCGGCGTGACCGGGCACGACCTCGCAAAACGGCCCGGCTCCAGCATGGGCGCGCAAGCCTATGAGGCGAACGCGGCCATGGCCGGCCATGGCGTGGCGATCCTGACCAGGGCCCTGTTCAAGAACGAGATCGCCAGCGGCCGCCTGGTGCAGCCCTTCGACCTGGTCGGCGACGACGGCCATGCCTATTGGCTGGTCTATCCGACGGCGCGCCGCAACGTGCCGAAGATCCGCGCCTTCCGCGACTGGATCCTGGCCGAGATCGCCCGCCCGTAATCCGCCTGCCCCTTAGCTTCCTCTCCCAACATGGCGGTCGCATCGCTGGATCGGGGTCACGTAACGTCATTTCTGCTGCGTTGCAGCATAGATTCAGGGTTGACATAATTCACGCCAAGTGAGTAATTGCCCAAAGCCAAGGCAATTGCTCAACTTGGTTTATGGGAGGAATTTGATGAAACTTCGCACGCTCACCCTGGGCCTGTTGTCGGCCAGCGCTCTCGCTTTCGCCGCGCAAGCCGAATCCATCACCATAGCCACCGTCAACAATGGCGACATGGTCCGTATGCAAAAGCTGACGGACGACTTCACCAAGGCCAACCCCGACATTCAGCTTAACTGGGTCACGCTCGAAGAGAACGTGCTGCGCGAGCGCGTCACCACGGATATCGCCACCAAGGGCGGCCAGTACGACGTCATGACCATCGGCACCTATGAGGTTCCGATCTGGGCCAAGCAGAGCTGGCTCCTGCCGCTCGACAAGCTCGGCGACGACTACGACGTCAAGGACATCATCCCGGCCATTGCCGGCGGCCTTTCGGTCGACGGCAAGCTCTATGCCGCGCCCTTCTACGGCGAAAGCTCCTTCGTCATGTACCGCAAGGACCTGATTGAGAAGGCGGGCTTGAAGATGCCCGATGCCCCGACCTGGGACTTCATCAAGCAGGCCGCCGACAAGATGACCGACCGCGCCAACGGCGTGAACGGCGTGTGCCTGCGCGGCAAGGCCGGCTGGGGCGAGAACATGGCCTTCCTCACCGCCATGTCGAATTCCTTCGGCGCCCGTTGGTTCGACGAGAACTGGAAGCCGCAGTTCGATCAGCCCGAGTGGAAGAAGACACTGCAGTTCTATGTCGACCTGATGAAGGCCGACGGTCCGGAAGGCGCTTCGTCCAATGGCTTCAACGAGAACCTGGCGTTGTTCCAGCAGGGCAAGTGCGGGATGTGGATCGACGCCACCGTCGCCGCCTCCTTCGTCTCCGATCCGAAGGCCTCGCAGGTCGCCGACAAGGTCGGTTACGCGCTGGCGCCCGACAACGGCCTCGGCAAGCGCGGCAACTGGCTGTGGGCATGGTCGCTGGCGATCCCCGCCGGCACCCAGAAGGCCGATGCCGCCGAGAAGTTCGTCTCTTGGGCAACCAGCAAGCACTATGCCGAGCTGGTCGCCTCGAAGGAAGGCTGGGCCAACGTTCCTCCGGGCACGCGCTCCTCGCTCTACGCCAATGCGGAGTACCAGAAGGCGGCGCCCTTCGCGAAGATGACGCTGGACTCCATCAACGCCGCCGACCCGACGCATCCGACCGTCAAGCCGGTGCCTTATGTCGGCGTGCAGTTCGTCGCCATTCCTGAATTCCAGGGCCTAGGCACCACCGTCGGCCAGCTCTTCTCGGCCGCCCTTGCCGGCCAGTCGAGCGTCGACGATGCCCTCAAGCAGGCTCAGGACGCAGCCACCGCGGCGATGACCGAAGGCGGCTACATCAAGTAAGGCTCCTCCCGGTGCCGAATGCCGGTCGCGCATCATGACCGGCAGGTGGCCGCCCGAAACCCAGTTCGGGCGGCCACCCTTCAAAATCGGGAAAATTCTGGCACAACTTTGAAAATCCGGCTGACCTTTGGAGGGTGACCGTCATGGCTACTCAGCAAACCCGTTCGCTTGCGCGTTTCATGATGGCGCCATCGGTGATCCTGCTGTTCATATGGATGATCGTGCCGCTCGCGTTCACGCTGTGGTTCTCGTTCCTGCAATACAATCCGCTGAACCCGATCCGCGACGGCTTTGTCGGTTTCTCCAACTACAGGCTGTTCTACGACAACCCGGCGTTCTTCGCCGCCATTCTCAACACGCTGACCATCGTCGTGGCGGTCCTGCTGATCACCATCATCGGCGGCAT
>NZ_VFVI01000025.1:0-24502 GCF_006442775.1 Mesorhizobium sp. B2-4-6 | reverse complement strand
TTGCCGCCGGTGTTCTGCGCCGCGTTGCTCTCGGTCAGCTCCGCCGTGCTCGTGCCGGTGATCACCGCCGCGTCGTTGGTGCCGTGGATGGTGACGGTGAGCACCTTTGTGGTGCCGTCCGCGGTGGCCACCGTGATGCTGTCGGTATAGTCCTGGCCGCCCACGAACTCGTTGTGGGCATTGTTCATGGCGTAGGTCCAGGTGCCGTCGGCCGCGATCGAGAACTTGCCGTAGCCGTTGCTGCCGTCGGCATTGGTCTGCGTCACGAAGTCGGCCGAGCTGTCCACGTCGGTGGCGTCGAGCTTGCCGCCGGTGTTCTGCGCCGCGTTGCTCTCGGTCAGCTCCGCCGTGCTCGTGCCGGTGATCACCGCCGCGTCGTTCACACCATTGATCACCACCGACAGCGTACCCACGCTGAGCGTGCCGTTCGACATCTTGATCGTGTATTGGATCGTGTCCGTAAAGTGCTCTCCAGCACCTAGCGCGTTGATCAGGGGGGCTACAGCGGTCGCGTCGTAATGAATCTTGTTGTCACTTCCGATCCAGAATTTCGCGCCATTTGCGCTGGTTTCGGCGAATTGAATTCCCGCTTGATCCTGGATCAGCAGATCCTTGTTGTAGTCGGCGAACGCCTTGTTGGTGACGATGATCCCAGCCCCTCCGTCGTCGTTCTTGACGCCGTCATCCACCGAATAGATCGTCGTCTTGGTCCCGCCACCGCTTGCCGCAAGCACGTCGAACGTGAACTGAAGGCTGCCGTCCTCTGTGCCGGATTGCGTCAGATCGGCGGCTGCACCCGAATTCGAAAACGTGACGGTCGAACCTGAAACTGTCGTAGTCGCCATTGCCAATTTCCCCCTGTGATCCTTTTGCGAACAATGGAAATGTTCGCCCCAACGGTTACTGCTGATCCTGGCGCGCGCACTCCGCAGTCGCCACAGGCGCATGTTCTTGCCTGCGGCGGTTGGTCAGGACCAAGCCACTCTGATTGACCGAGAAGACTTCTCTCTTTGAGATCTCTTTGAGAGACAAAAACCCACCCCGAGCGCTTGCGCGCTCGCTCCCCAACACTCCTAGCTGGCGCGCCCCCCTCGGTCGCCGCAATCGCGGGACAGGCATACCTATAGTCAGGTATATTAGCTTTTTATGATTTGGAAACCATAACGGGATATATATTGCCGCGTAATATTAACGATTCATTAGACATTTAACAAATCTGCCACCCCACCGATTGATGCCTGTGTCCCTCAAAGTGGGCTGCGATTTGGAGCGAATGATATGCATCAAAACAACGACTTAAAGTGCGCGGGCCCGAGTCCGTTTCGGCGCGGCGTGATTTGATGGCGCAGCGTTGACTTCGCCATCGCTCGGTCGCTGGCATTTCTGTTGGAAAATTTTATCGGAACATGTAGTGCCGCGTGCGCTAGACAAATCGGGCTGGCCGTCAACCAATGGCGCAAAGGCCGCCAGAGCCTGGTCGCCAGCGTCTTCCGATGTCAGCCAGCCAGGCTGTCCTGCCCAGCGGCATTGGGGTCGCCCGGCGCGGTCGCCCAGGCGAGTTCGACCAGCGTCACCGTGCGCCGGCCCACGCCGTCGACCTGGCAGACGATGAGGCCTTGCTCCTCGATATAGTCGAGCAGCCGGCGCGCGCGGCGCAGCGAATGCGAGCCGTAGGCCCGCGCGATCGCCGCGTCGCTCGGGCAGGGCCACCCTTCCTTGGCGGCGCGCGCGATCATCATGAACACGCCCTGCATGTCCTCGGGCAGCAACGAGGCGCGCACGGAAACGTCGCGCCAGGCGTCGTCCTCGGCCATATCGGAGCCGACGCCGGCGCGGGCGCGCGTCAGCATGCGGCGGAACTCCGGCAGATCGGGCACCACGGAGGCGAGCCCCTCGATGCGGCAGCGAACGACGAACTCCTGGTAGAGCACGCCGATGACGCGGAACCCGGCATCCGGCTCGGCCAGGATGGCGCGCAGGATGCGGTCCATCCGCTCGCGCCGCTCGGCGAGATCCTCGGCGCTGGGCTGCGGCTCCGCCGGCTCGGGGCGGATGTCCAGCGGCGCGGCCTTGGCCGCCATCAGCTGGTCGAGCAGATCGGGCGAAGGCCGGCGCTGCGGCCTGACCGTCTCCGGCGGCGGCGCGGCAAGAATGATCGCGCGCGCATCCTCGAGCGCGGCTCCCGGCATCGGCATCAGACGCGGCGTGCCGTTGCGCGGGCTGGTTTCGGTCTGGCCGATGCGCACGCTGAGCGGACGGCGCGACAAGGCGGGCCCAAGCGCCATGAAGTGCCCGCGCTCCAGGTCGCGGAAAGCTTCGGCCTGACGCCGCTCCATGCCGAGCAGGTCGGCGGCGCGCGCCATGTCGATATCTAGGAAGGTCCGGCCCATCAGGAAGTTGGAGGCTTCCGCCGCGACGTTCTTGGCGAGCTTCGCCAGCCGCTGCGTGGCGATGATGCCGGCAAGCCCGCGCTTGCGGCCGCGGCACATCAGATTGGTCATGGCGCCCAGCGAGAGCTTGCGCGCCTCGTCCGAAACCTCGCCGGCGGCGGCGGGCGCGAAGAGTTGCGCCTCGTCCACCACCACCAGCATCGGATACCAATGGTCGCGCGCGACCTCGAACAGCCCGCCGAGGAAGGCCGCGGCGCGCCGCATCTGGTTCTCGGCGTCGAGCCCTTCGAGGTTGAGCACCGTCGAGACGCGATGGATGCGCGCCCGCTCGCCCGCCGCCTGCAGGCCGCGCTCGGTATGCTCCTCCGCGTCGATCACCAGATGGCCATAGCGTTCACCCAGAGACACGAAGTCGCCTTCGGGGTCGATGATCGTCTGCTGCACCCAGGGCGCGCTCTGTTCGAGCAGCCGGCGCAGCAGATGCGACTTGCCGGAGCCCGAATTGCCCTGCACCAGCAGACGGGTCGCCAGCAACTCCTCCAGGTCGAGAGCCGCCGGCGCGCCCGCCGTCGTCTGCCCCATTTCGATTGCAACGGTCATGTCTCGACTCGGATCGTCTCCCTGCGCGCGACGGGCTTACCAACCTAAGCGCGGTGCGTCGAGCATGGGTCGCAGCCGTCGGCTCGGTGTTCCACACGTATGGGCGGGCGTCCCTGGCGCGAATGGCGGCTGGCTGTCGCCAGCCGCACTGGTCGGACCACCATTTCACTGGCGCAATCCAACCATTGGCGTATCATATTTTTTGGGAGGGTTCATGGCAGGAGGAGGCCAATGAACGTCGCTGCGGAAGTGCCCGTCATGGACCCGACGGTGCAAGATCTTGTTTCGTCTGCTCTTTCGAAATTTCGCGCCGGCGACACCGTCTCGACACGGGCGATGCTCGACGTCATCCGCCGATCCGACCCGGCCTGCCAGAACAGCGACGACCATCTGATCGAACTGATCGTCATGGCTGCCGTTGGTAAGACCATGGGCGTCGTCTTCGATCACCGCTCCCCGGACGAACGCTCATCGCTTCTGTCATAGGCCGCCGATTGGCCCCAACGTCGTCATCTTGGTGCGTAGCGACGCGAAGCGGGAGCGAAGACCCAAGGATCCTGTGCCATTCAGCCTGCCGAAGAATGCCTGCGGTGCCAAAGCCTGCACCGCTGCGACGCCTCGAAGGTCACGGCATAGGATCCTCGTGTCCGCGCGGCCGTTCCGCCCTAGGATGACGAACTGACCGGCGCTTCGGCTAATCTCCACAATGGTCGATTTTACCAACGCCGGCGCTGTCCGACGGGCCGCTAGCTTCCCAGCGGATGCGGCATATAGCCGACAAAACCGGCGATCTTCCAGCGGCCGCCAACCTTGCGGCAGAAATAGAGCGTCTGCCATTTGAGCCGGTCGACGCCGCCATCGGCCTTGGCGACCGAGCCGTCGAACTTCTTGTGCAGCACCGCGCGGTCGCCATCGACATCGATGTCGCGCATGTTGGTGATGCGGAACAGCGCTTCGCGCAGCGGTTCGGCGAATTTCGTCGCCGCGGTTTCCTTGGCCTGCCGCAACCATTCGTCGCGATAGACCTCCAGCCTCGGGAATTGCAGCCTCCAGGCATCGGCATTGTTGAGGAAATGCGCGTGCATGCCGAAGAAGCTTTCGGCGATGAAATCGTCCTCGACCATCGACCAGTCCTGACCGAGGAAAGCATCGATATCGCGCCGCACCAGCATTTCCCAAAGCGCGTGGCGGTCGGCATCGCCCTCCGGAAACGGATTCTTGTCTAAGGTCATGCTGGATCTCTCCTCTCGCAAGCAATTCCAGGAAAAGTGCGTAGCGGTTTTCCGTCCGGAATTGCGCAAAAACAAAATAGAGCGCGCCGGCCGCCGGCGGGTCGCCCCACCTGGTGCCGCAGCGGCGTCGAGCGCAAGATGCTCAGGCTTCTGTAATAAAGCAACATGAGTTTCGAAAAAATGTTGCTTTCCGACATTGCCTCTAGGAGGATCGTGCCGACAAGCGTAGACGGCTATGTGAACGGTCCCGCTCGATCGCCAGGAGGAGGCTCACTTGCCCAAGCAATGCTATGGAAAATCGCATGTTCCGCTCTCGCCCGCCGTGCGCGCCGGCGATTTCGTCTATGTCTCCGGCCAGGTGCCGGTGGGCGGCGACGGGCTCGTGGTCAAGGGCGGCATCGCCGAGCAGACCGAGCAGGTGCTGCAGAACATCAAGGCGGCGCTGGCGCTCGCCGGCTGCACAATGGACGATGTGGTGAAGACCACCGTCTGGCTGGAGGATGCGCGCGATTTCGGCACGTTCAACACCGTTTATGCAAAGCATTTCCCGCAGGATCCGCCGGCGCGCACCACCGTCGAATCCCGCCTGATGATCGACATCAAGATCGAGGTCGAGGCGGTCGCCTACCGGCCGCTCTGATCGCGAACACGCAGCAGCAGGGAGTGCCCCGATGCAGTTCGATCTCCTGATCAAGGGCGGGCGCGTCATCGATCCCGCATCGGGCCTGGACGCGCAACGCGACGTCGCCATCGCCGGTGGGCGTGTTGCGGCAATCGAGGCCGCCATCGATGCCGAACATGCCACGCAGGTGGTCGACGCCAGGGATTGTATCGTCGCGCCCGGCCTCGTCGATCTGCACAGCCACGTCTATTGGGGCGGAACCTCGCTCGGCGTCGATGCCGACCGGCTCGCCGCCAAGAGCGGCACCACCACCTTCATCGACGCCGGCAGCGCCGGCGCCGGCAATTTCCTCGGCTTTCGCCGCCATGTTATCGAGCGCTCGAAGGTCCGCATCCTCGCTTACGTCAACATCTCCTTCGCCGGCATTTTCGGATTCTCGAACACCGTGTCTGTCGGCGAATGCAGCGACCTCAGGCTTTGCGAGCCGCGCGAGACGGTTGCCGCGGTACGCGAGCACGCCGACGTCGTCGTCGGCGTCAAGGTGCGTTCCGGCAAGCATGCCGGCGGTTCAAGCGGCATCGCTCCGGTGGACCTGGCGTTGGAGGCCGCCGACAAGGCCGGCCTGTCGCTGATGGCGCATATCGACGAGCCGCCGCCGGGACGCTCGGAAGTGCTGCCCAGGCTGCGCCGCGGCGACATCCTCACCCATTGCTTCCGCCCCTTCCCCAACGCGCCGGTCTTCGCCTCCGGCGCGGTGCGGCCGGACATGCGCCTCGCCCGCGAGCGCGGCGTCATCTTCGACATCGGCCACGGCATGGGCTCCTTCGACTTCGAGGTCGCCAAGGCGATGCTGGCCGAAGGCCTGGCTCCCGACGTCATCTCGAGCGACGTGCATCTCTATTGCGTCGACGGCCCGGCCTTCGACATCCTGGTCTGCATGTCGAAGCTCATGGCGCTCGGCATGCCGCTGGTCGAGGTACTGCGCGCGGCGACCATGAATCCCGCGCAAGCGATTGCCCGGCCCGAGCTCGGTGCGCTGAAGGTCGGCGGCATCGGCGATGTCGCGGTGCTGAAGTTGCAGCCGGGCCGCTTCACCTTCGTCGACGCTGTCGGAGCGTCACTGGTCGCGGACCAGCGTCTGGTCTCCAACGGCATCGCCATCGGCGGCAAATGGTGGCCGAACGAGGCGCCCGACCACAATGAGACCGAGCGCTTCGAGGCGCCTGCGCACCACACGCATGTGGATGTGGCGGCGAGGCATTTCGGGCGGTGACTGGTTGATCTCCCCCTAGGGGGAGATGCCCGGCAGGTTTCGGCGGCTTCGCGTTGAGCAGCGCCTTCCCCCACTCCGTCGCTGCTTCGCAGCACCACCTCTTCCCCTCCGGAGGGAGAGGAAGGGAGCCAGCTGGAATAAGCGCGCGCCGTCCTCTCCCCCGTCGATCGGGGGAGAGGTGTCGAGCGAAGCTCGACGGAGTGGGGGTCGACCTTACCTCGCGTTGCTCGGCTCGCCGTAAACAGGCGTCGCAATCCCTTCCATCCGCGCCTTGAGCTGCAGCGCCACATATTTCGAATAGAAGCGCGACAGCGCCAGGTTGCCGCCGTGGAACCACAGCGCTTCCTGCGCCGTCGGCTTCCACATGTTGCGCAATTCGCCCTGCCATGGCCCCGGATCGCCCTTGACGCCGGAGCCGAGGCCCCAGCACGGGCCGACCTTGTCGGCGACCTCGCGCGAGACGATCCCCGCAACCGTCTCGTTCATCGACTGGTAGCCGGTGCAGCAGACGATGGCATCGACGGCGAGCTCGCTGCCGTCCTCGAACAGGATGCCGTTCGGCGTCAGCGTCTTGATGCCGACGCCGCTCTTGACCTTGATCTCGCCGTTCAGGATCAGCTCGCAGGCGCCGACATCGATGTAATAGCCGGAGCCTGTCCGGTAGGCCTTCATCAACAGCCCGGTCTCGTCCTCGCCGAAATCGATGGCGAAGCCGCTGTCGCTGAGCCGTTTGTAGAAATCCGCGTCTCGCGCCCGGATCGCGTCGTAGAGCGCGCGCTGGCCCTTCGGCACCAGCGCGAAGGGCGTCGAGGCCACGATCATGTCGGCCTTGTCGGTGGTGATGCCCCGGGCCAGCGCCTTCTCCGAAAAGATCTCGAAGCCGACATCCATCAGCGTGTCGGATTTCACCACGGTCGTCGGCGAACGCTGGACCATGGTGACCTTGGCGCCCGCTTCCCAGAGATCGACGCTGACATCGTGCCCCGAACTTGCAGCGCCGATCACCGCGACGCGCTTGCCGCGGAATTTCTCGCCGCTGGAATACTGGCTGGAATGGAGGAGCTCGCCCTTGAAGCTGTCCGTGCCCGGCAATTCGATCGGCCACGGCGGACCATAGGCGCCGGTGGCGAAGACGATGTGCTTCGGCTTCAGCGTGACGCGCTGGCCGACGCGGTCGACCACCACCGTCCACACCTTTTCGGCCTCGTCATAGGCGGCGCTGATGCATTTGGTGGCCACCCAATAGTTCAACTCCATGACGCGGGTATACATTTCCAGCCAGTCGCCCATCTTGTCCTTGGGCGTGAACACCGGCCAGTTTTCCGGGAACGGAACATAGGGCAGATGGTCGTACCAGACGGGGTCGTGCAGCACGAGTGAACGGTAGCGGTTGCGCCAGGAATCGCCGGCGCGCGCGTTCTTCTCGATGACAAGGGTCGGAACGCCCAGTTGCCGCAGCCGGGCGCCCAGCATGATGCCGCCCTGCCCGCCGCCGAGCACCAGGCAATAGGGCTGCTCGCGCACGCCGAGGTCGCGGGCCTCGCGCGCCCTGGCTTCCGCCCAGGTTTCGCGCTCGGGGTCGGCCTTGTGGCGGATGCCGAGCGGCCGGGCCGGGCCTTTCCGCTCCTCGAAACCCTTGAGTTCGCTCATCGCCGTGAACAGCGTGCGGCAGCGGCCGTCCTTGACCCGTACGATCCCCTCGCCGCGCGCCACCGTCGTCTCGAAGCTGAACCAGGCTTCGACGGTGCCGTCGTCGACGCCTGGCTCTCCGGTCAGGTGCCAGTGCGACGGCTGCGCCAGGTCGAGCGTGGCCTTCAGCATCGCGCGGATCTCGGCCTGCCCCTCCATGGTCTTGATGTTCCATGTGAAGGTCAAAAGATCGCGCCAGTAGCAATCCTCGACGAAGAGACCGGTCGCCGCCTCGATATCGCCGGCCTCGAGCGCCCGGCCGAACGAGCCGAGCCAGGTAGCCGCCTGTTGCGATGGTGCGATGTCGAGCATTTTTGTCCTTCCCTCCGAATATAATCGAACGACACGGCCACCTTTGTCGACCTTGTCGAAACTCGCCTTGAGGCGGTCGAGATTCAGGCCAGGCCGAGTCGAAAATGGTGGGTCCCGAGAACCGGAGCGGAGCGTACTTAGGTACGTGAGCACCGGAAGCGCAGGAAACCGCCATTTGGAGGCCGGCCTCACCTGAATATCGGTTGCCTCAATCCCCCAGCGGCTCCATCTCCTTGCCGGTCCGGTGGATCTGGGCGTTGTATTTGATCCGGCGCACCGTTTCGCGCGCAGGGCCGTCGATCCTGTAGGCGGTTGCCACCGCAAGCAGATCGATGGCCGCCAGGAAAGCATAGCGCGACGCCGTCGGCTTCAGCGTGTCGGGATATTCGGGAACAGCCATCGTCAGCCGCACATCGCAGACGCGCGTCAGTTCGGTATCCGGCGCCGTCACGCAGATCGCGTTGGCGCGGTAATGCTTGGCGAGCTCCACCGCTTCGATCACCTCGCGCGTGCGCCCCGTTGCCGAAATCGCGATCACCAGATCGCCAGGCCTCAATGTCGAGGCGGTCATGCGCATCAAATACGGATCGCATTGCGCGCTGATGGTGATGCCGTAGCGGAACAGGCGGTATTGCGTCTCCTGCGCCAGCGCCGACGAACTGCCGCCTAGGCCGAATACCGTCACCTGCCGCGCCTTGGCGATCAGTTCCGCCGCCTTCTGCAACTGTCCCGGATCGATTTGCCTTTCCGCCTCTTGCAGCGCGCGACGCGCCTCGCCGAACACCGCGTTCCAGAACGGCATGCCGCTGTCGCCGTTCGCGGGTTGCGGCTTGGTGGCGAGGTAGAGCGCGCCGACGACCAGACTCTGCGCCAGCTTCAGCTTGAAATCGCGCACGCCTTCGCAGCCGATGGCGCGGCAGAAGCGGGTGACCGTCGGCTCGCTGACCCCGGCGCGCTGGGCAAGCGCGGCGTTGGAAGCGTCGACCGCATATTTGACGTCGTCGAGCACGACGTCGGCGACGCGGCGCTCGGCCGGCCGCATCTCCGCATAGCTGTCCTTCACCTGCGAGATGATATCGGGAATGCGCCGGAGGTGGTCGTGCCGCTCGTCGTCCTCGTCGGTCGCTCGCAACGCCTGGCTGTCAGCTTCGGTCATTCGCCAAGTCCTCCCCAGCCCGCTTCTGGAACTATCTTCGCGATTATCCGCCCGCTAGCCATAGGCAATCAACCGAAACAAGTATGTAGGAAAGTAACACGCACGGCAAGAGATCATAAAATTGATAAAAATCAGCTGTTTATATAAAATATGATTGAACCTGATTGCTTCCGCCATCTGTCCCCGCTTGACAGTAAAGTAGGATAGTTACAGACTGATTTCGCGGACAGATGGGGCCTCCGGCAACGCATCGCGCAGTCTCCGAGGGGGAGCATGAGTACGGCAAGCGCAAGAACGCCGAAGCTCGGCGTGCAGGCAGCGACCAAGGTCTACCAAACGGCATCAGGCGATCTTCTGGCGCTGGATCGCTGCAGCCTTGATGTGCAATCCAACGAGATCGTTTCGATCGTCGGCCCCTCCGGCTGCGGCAAGACCACGCTGTTGTGGTCGATGTCGGGCCTGCATCGGCTGACAGGCGGCTCCATCCTGCTCGACGGCAAGGAGATCACCGGCCCTCGTCCCGAAATCGGCATCGTCTTCCAGGAAGCGAACCTCCTGCCCTGGCGCAATCTCGACGCCAACATCAACTTCCCTTTCGAGATCAAGGGCGAGAAACCCGATCGCGCCTGGATCGCGCATCTGTTGAACCGCGTCGGGCTCGACGGCTTCGGCGGCAAGTTCCCGCGTGAGCTTTCAGGCGGCATGCAGCAGCGCGCCGCGATCGTGCGCGCGCTGGCGCTGAAACCTTCGGTCCTGCTGATGGATGAGCCCTTCGGGGCCCTCGACAGTTTCACCCGCGAAGAGATGAACCGCCTCGTCGAGGAGATCTGGCTCGACACCAAGACCACCATCGTCTTCATCACCCACAGCATCGAGGAAGCGATCTTCCTCTCCGACCGCGTCGTGGTGCTGACGACGCGGCCCGGCCGCGTCGCCAAGGTCTACGACGTGCCGTTCCCGCGGCCGCGCTCGCTGGAAATCATGGCGACGAAGGAGGTTTTCGACCTCACCAACAAGATCAAGATGGATATCGTCGGCGAGCGCGTCCGGCCGAGCGCGCCGGGGCGGCCGTCGGCCGAAATCGTGAGGATCAGGCCGTGAGCGGGGGCGACGCCATTCCGGAATTCTCAAAGGCGAAGTCAGGCGGCGACGGCCAGGATGTCAGCCTGACCAATCTTTCGGCCTTCGCCAGCGGCCCCGGCATCAAGTCCGGCACCGAAGTGGCGGCGATCCTCGCCGTGGCGGTGGTAATCATAGGCGGCATAGAGCTGGCGCTGCGCATCTTCCACGTGCCGCAATACATCATGCCGCCGCCGAGCTCTATCGCCTACGCTTTGTTCGACGAGTTCCCGCTGATCGCGCCGCATCTCGGCTACACGCTGGTCGAGCTCGTCTCGGGCTTCGCCATCGGCGCCATGGTCGGCCTGGTGATGGCGGCGGTGATCACCCAGTTTCCCTTCGCCGAAAAAATCGTGGCGCCCTACATTCTGATCCTCGTCACCACGCCGATGCTGGCGCTGGTACCGCTGCTCATCCTGCGCTTCGGCTTCGGCTATACGCCGCGCATCATCGCCGTGGCCTTGGCCGCCGGCCCGATGGTGATGATCAACGCCGCGACCGGCTTCCGCCGCGTCGACAGCGCCAAGATCGCCTTGGCCCGCTCCTATGGCGCCAGCACACTGCAGATCTTCTGGAAGATCCGCGCGCCGATGGCGTTGCCGATGATCCTGGTCGGGCTGATGATCGGTGCGATCTTCGGGCTGCTCACCGCCGTCGGCGCCGAGATGGTCGGCGGCGGCTTCGGCCTCGGCAACCGGCTGACCTCCTATTCGTCGATGATCCAGATGCCGCAATTCTTCGCGGTGGTGCTGATCCTGTCGACACTCGGCATCCTGATCTACGTGCTGTTCTTCCTGATCGGCAAGAAATGGGCGAGCTGGGAAACATAAGCGCGAAAGGATGAGGTCGCCCGGGAGGCGGGCGAAGGCAAGCGATCAACAAAAAGGGGAATGCCATGACCAACGAAAGCTCATTCGACACATCGACAAGAGCCGGCATCAGCCGCCGCTACTTCCTGCAGGTGACGGCGGCCGGCGTCGTGACCGCCACCGCGCTCGGCGCGTCTGGCTTGAAGGCCAGGGCGGCGGCCTATGAGAAATTCACCTGGATCTCGCCGCGCGGCACGCTCGAGGTGCTGGACGACTATCCCTACTGGTCGGCCAAGAAGGCCGGCTATTTCGGCGACCTCGCCACCGACATGCAGCCGGGCCCGTCGGATGGCACCGCGACGGTGAAGTTCGTCGATGTCGGCCAGGCCGACATGGGCTTCCCCTCGCCCGGCGTCTTCTCCTTCGCCATCCAGAACGGCATGAAGCTGAAGTCCGTCTTCCACATGGGCGCGCGCGACACTTTCAGCATCGCCTTCCGCAAGGGCGAGGGATCGAATGACCTGAAGAAGCTGGAAGGCAAGACCATCCTGCTCGGCTCCGCCGCGTGGCAGGCGATCGTCGATCCGTTGCTGGCGGCCCAGGGCGTCGACATCAAGAAGGTGAAATATGTCGAGGCCGGCTGGCCGACCTGGGGCACCGCGCTTGCCGGCGGCCAGGGCGATGCGGCGCTCTCCTGGGAGGGGCTGCGCGCCGAATGGATCGCAAAGGGCCTCGACTTCGAATACTGGCTCGGCGTGCAGAATTCGAAGCTGCCGGCCAACACCTTCGTCGTGCGCGCCGCCGATCTCGAGGACGCCGACAAGAAGGCCTTCCTGGAGAAATATCTGCGCGGCTGGGCGATGGGCCTCGAATTCGGCTACCAGAACCCGCGCGCCGCGGTCGAAGCCGTATTCGAGCAGTTCCCGACCTTGGCCAAGAACCTCGGTCCCGAACTCGGCACCACCTCGATCCTGCAGCAGATCAATGTCTTCCGCGGCGACATGGACAAGCGCGGCGGCTGGGGCTCGCACGACATGGCGAGTTGGCAGGGCTTCTTCGATGAGATCCTCAAGATCGGCCAGATCACCGCGCCGGTGAAGGCCGGGGACGTCTGCACCAACGACCTGATCCCGGCCGCCAACGACTTCGACAAGGCCAAGGTCAAGGCTGACGCCGACGGCGCAAAACTGTCGGAGGGCTTCGCCGCGCTCGACGTCGACAAGATCAAGGCGCATCTGTTCGATTCGGCGGTGAAGTGAAGGGGCTGGCTCCTTTCCTCTCCCTCCGGAGGGGGGAGAGGAAGAGGCCCGGTGATGAGCGCGGCGCTGATCTAAGGTGGATGTCCTGGATAGGCACACGAGCGGCGATCGATCGCCGCCCGTGATTGAGCAAGAAAGTAGGGAGGCTTCGATGGCCGACAAGGTGAGAATTCTGGTGGTGGGTCTGGGCAATATGGGCGCTTCGCATGCCAGCGCCTATCACCGCTCCGATGGCTTCGAGATCGTCGGCATCATGAGCCGCACCATCAAAAGCAACAAGAAGATCCCGAAGGAACTCGCCGGCTACCCGCTCTACGAGGATTTCGACCTGGCGCTGAAAGAAACCAGGCCCGATGCGGTCTCGATCAACAGCTGGCCGAACACGCATGCCGAATATGCGCTGAAGGCGATCGCCGCCAACTGCCATGTGTTCATGGAAAAGCCCCTGGCTACCAACATCGCGGATGCCGAGAAGGTCGTGGCCGCCGCGCGGGCGAAGAACCGCAAGCTGGTGCTGGGCTACATCCTGCGCGTCCATCCGTCCTGGATCAAGTTCATCGAGGTCGGCAAGACGCTCGGCAAGCCGCTGGTGATGCGCCTCAACCTCAACCAGCAGAGCAGCGGCTCCGCCTGGCACTGGCACAAGAACCTGATCGACTCGTTGATCCCGATCGTCGACTGCGGCGTGCACTATGTCGACGTCATGTGCCAGCTGACCGGCGCCAAGCCGGTGCGCGTGCACGGCATCGGCGCAAAACTCTGGGCCGAGGCCGACAAGCAGAATTACGGCCATTTGCACGTCACCTTCGATGACGGTTCGGTCGGCTGGTACGAGGCGGGCTGGGGCCCGATGATGAGCGAGACGGCCTATTTCGTGAAGGACGTGGTCGGCCCCAAGGGCGCGGTCTCGATCGTCGCCGGCCAATCGGGCAGCAGCGCCAAGGACACCGAGGAGGTGTCGGATTCCGCCGACATCGACCGCCACACCAAGACCGACGCGCTAAAGATCCATTATGCGCAGGTCGACGGCGACAAGAATTTTGCCAAGCCCGACGAGATCGTCAGCATGGAAGACGAGCCCGGCCATCAGGAGCTTTGCGACCGCGAGCAGGCTTTCTTCCTGCGCGCCATCCGCGAGGACCTCGATTTGACTGAGCAGATGGATGCCGCGGTGAACAGTCTGCGCATCGTGCTGGCGGCCGAGCAAAGCATCGCGGAAAAGCGCACCGTCGAGCTGGCCTAAAGACATCCGGTCGCCGGCTCTGGAGAAGAAGCCGGCGCCGCCACATCATTGTCGACGAAGACCGCAAGGCTTGGCCCAGCCACCTGCGGGAGCATGAGAGGGGAGAGAGCGATGGCGGCGGTCACCGACAGCCTGTTGAAAACCTATGCCGAATCCGACGCGCTGTCGCTCGCCGGGCTGGTGAAGCGCGGCGAGGTATCACCGGCTGAGCTGGTCGAAGCGGCGATCACCACGATCGAGCGCCTCAACCCGTCGCTCAATGCGGTCATCCATCGTCTCTACGACATGGCGCGCGCCCAGGCGCCGACGGTGGACAAAACCGCGCCCTTCGCCGGCGTGCCCTATCTGCTCAAGGAGCTCGCCTCGTCCTGGACCGGCGCGCCTCTCACCAATTCCTGCCGCTACCTCAAGGACTTCGTCGCCGATTCCGACAGCGAGGTGGTGCGACGCATCAAGGCGGCGGGCCTCATCCTCGTCGGGAAATCCAACGCGCCGGAGAATGGCTGGTCGATCACCACTGAGCCGAAACTCTACGGCACGACGAAGAACCCGTGGAAGGAAGGCATCACGCCGGGCGGCTCGAGCGGCGGCGCTGCTGCGGCGATCGCCTCGCGCATGGTCCCGATCGCCGAAGCCAGCGACGGGGCCGGCTCGATCCGCGTTCCGGCTTCCTGCTGCGGCATTGTCGGCCTGAAGCCATCGCGCGGCCGCGTCAGCCTGGCGCCCTTCGGCGACTATTGGTATGGCGGCGCCTATTTCCTCTGCTGCTCGCGAACGATCCGCGACACCGCCGCCTATCTCGACGCCGTGGCCGGCGCCCTGCCCGGCGACGCCTACACGCCGCCGGTGCCGGCGGACAGCTGGCTCAGCCTTTCCGCGCGAGCGCCGAAGAAACTGCGCATTGGCTTCACCGTCACGCCGCCCAACGGCACGGCGATTGATCCTGACGTCAAGGCAACCGTGCTCTCCACGGTCGCTGCGCTGGAACGTCTCGGCCACGACATCGAGGAGCACGACATGCCGCTCGACGCCGATGCCGTCTGGAAGATCTACACCGACATGACCTGCGTGCAGACTGCTGCAACTTTCGGCTTCCTGGAGACGCTGGTCGGCCGCCCCGTCACGCCGAACGATGTCGAACCGTTGACCTGGGCGATCATCCAGCGCGGCCGCGCGACCAGCGGCATCAAGCATATTTCCGATGTCGAGCAACTGAGGTTGATCGGCCGCGATATCGTCGGCGACCTCAACCCCTATGACATCTTCATCACCCCGACGCTGACGCAACTGCCGCGTCCGCTCGGCTATTACGACATGTCGGAGACCGATCTCGATCGCTACAACGCCAAATGGGGCGACGCGGTCTTCAACTTCCCCTTCAACATCTCCGGCCTGCCGGCGATCTCGCTGCCGCTCGGGCACTCGGCCGACGGCGTGCCGATCGGCGTCCAGCTCGTCGGCCGCTATGGCGACGAGGCGGCGGTGCTGGCGCTTTCCACGCAGTTGGAAGACGCCATGCCGTGGAAGGATCGGCGGCTGGCGCTGTAGGCGATCCTTACCGTTTGGCTTCGAGGGCATAGAGAAGGCCTGGCTGAACGATCCATTCCCCGGTCGCAGCGCCTCGACGTCATATCGCCCGTCCGGATTGCGCGTCGCAACGCCGACATAGCGGTAGCTGCAACCTTGGCCGTCGACCACCGTCTCACGGATTGGGTGGTCGACGAGGCGGCCGATGACCGCTCCCTTGTCCTTCGGATCGGCGAGGATGAAATATTCGATTGGGATGTTTTGGCCCAGCCGCGGAGCCATCCTGAATGGTGCGAAGTGCATTTTGAAGCTCGATTTGGCGCGCGCCGGAATTCGGGCGAGCGGTGACGCCGCGACTAAATAGACGCCCGCTTCATATGAATTCGAGAGGGGATTCTCCGCCGCTTAATATACGCGCTTTTATTCGCGGCCTCCGAGCCACCAAGGGCCGGAAAGAGCTGCGGCCGGGTCGCCCAAAACCCCTATAAAATTCCTATATCTTTCCCATCCCTCCCGTCTCGAACCTTTATGGCGATCAGGTCCATATTTCCATTCGAAGAAACGCTGTGAGCCGCCGTCGCCGCCAAGGTGACGAGCGCTGCGTGCGGTTTTCAGCCCGCCTATGCGGTCTGTGGACACAAGTGGAAAACAAGGAACACCTGCAATGGACCTCATAGTTCTCGGCATCGGGATTTTATTCTTCGCCCTGTCCTTAGCTTACGTCAAAGCCTGCGACAGAATCTGAGAAAGGGCCGCACCATGCTTTTCGACTACATCCTCGGCGGCGCGGTGACCTTGTTCCTGCTTGCCTACCTCACCTACGCGCTGATCCGCCCAGAGCGCTTCTGACCGGCACGCGGAGAGCTCATCATGACCATAAATGGCTGGATACAGATCCTCGTCTATTGCGGGATCTTGGCTTTGCTCGTGAAGCCGCTCGGCTTCTATATGTACCGCGTCTTCAGCGGCGATCGCACCTTGCTGTCGCCGGTGCTCGTCCCTATCGAGCGTGGCCTCTATCGCCTCGCCGGCACGAGCGACAGGGAAGAACAGCACTGGGCCGTCTACGCGACGGGCATGCTGCTCTTCAATCTCGCTGGCCTGCTTTTCCTTTACGCGCTGCAGCGGCTGCAGGGCGTGCTGCCCTACAATCCCGCGGGCATGACCGCGGTCGACCCGCAGCTGGCCTTCAACACCGCCGCCAGCTTCATCACCAACACCAACTGGCAGAACTATGGCGGCGAGAGCACGATGTCCTACCTCGTGCAGATGGCCGGCCTCACCGTCCAGAACTTCGTCTCGGCCGCTACCGGTATTGCCATCGCGATCGCCTTGATCCGCGGCTTCGCCCGCGCCTCCGGCAAGTCGATCGGCAATTTCTGGGTCGACCTCACCCGCTGCACGCTCTACGTGCTCCTGCCGCTCTGCATCGTGCTGACGCTTGCCTATGTGTGGCTCGGCATCCCGCAGACCCTTGGGCCGTATGTCGATGCCACCACGCTGGAAGGCGCCAAGCAGACGATCGCGCTCGGGCCGGTCGCGTCGCAGGTCGCCATCAAGATGCTCGGCACCAATGGCGGCGGCTTCTTCAACGCCAACGCCGCGCATCCGTTCGAGAATCCGGACGCCATCTCCAACCTGATCCAGATGCTGTCGATCTTCGCGCTCGGCGCCGGCCTTACCAATGTCTTCGGCCGCATGGTCGGCAGTGAGCGCCAAGGCTGGGCGATCCTCGCCTCGATGGGCGTGCTGTTCCTCGTCGGCGTCGCCGTCTGCTACTGGGCCGAGGCCGCCGGCAACCCTCTGGTCCATGCGCTCGGCATCGACGGCGGCAACATGGAAGGCAAGGAGACGCGCTTCGGTATCGCCGCCTCGGCGCTGTTCGCCGTCATCACCACGGCCGCCTCCTGCGGCGCCGTCAACGCCATGCACGATAGTTTCACAGCGCTCGGCGGCATGATCCCGCTGATCAACATGCAGCTCGGCGAAGTCATCGTCGGCGGTGTCGGCGCCGGCTTATACGGCATCCTGATGTTCGTCGTCGTCGCCGTCTTCGTCGCCGGCCTGATGGTCGGCCGCACGCCGGAATATCTCGGCAAGAAGATCGAGGCCAGGGAGGTCAAGATGGCGATGCTTGCCATCCTGTGCCTGCCGCTGGCGATGCTGGTCTTCACGGCCATCGCCGTTGTCCTGCCGAGCGCCGTGGCCTCGATGGCCAATGGCGGTCCGCACGGCTTCACCGAGGTGCTCTACGCCTATACTTCGGCCGCCGCGAACAACGGCTCGGCCTTCGGTGGGCTCTCCGGCAACACGCCCTGGTATAATCTGACCATGGCGGTCGGCATGCTGATGGGCCGCTTCCTGGTCATCATCCCGGCTTTGGCCATCGCCGGCTCGCTGGCCGCCAAGAAGACCGTGCCTGCCTCCGCCGGCACCTTCCCGACCGACGGCACGCTGTTCGTCGGCCTGCTGATCGGCGTCATCGTCATCGTCGGCGGCCTCACCTTCTTCCCGTCGCTCGCCGTCGGTCCGATCGTCGAGCATCTGGCGATGATCCATGGACAGACCTTCTGAGATGACCATGCCCCGCTTCAACGACATACGTCGCAACGACCGTCACCAGACCGGCGACGGAGCGCCCGACAACGGAAGGGACGAGAAGCCTCGTCCTTTCCCGACCCTTTCGACCTTTCTCGGCATGGCGGCCGTGCTGCTCGTGCTGTGGCTGCTGGCCATCGGCCTTCCGCGCCTTTTCCCGAAGACCGAACACCCGGCGCCGTCCAACATGACCGATACTGGAGCCCAAAAATGAGCCAGTCCAAATCCGCTGTTATCATGGATGCGCGCATCCTGGTGCCCGCGATCGGCGGCGCCTTCCGCAAGCTTGATCCGCGCACGCTGGTCAAGAATCCGGTGATGTTCGTCGTTGCGGTCGTCTCGCTGCTGACCACCGTGCTTTTCATCCGCGATCTGATCGCCGGCGGCGGCGACCTCGGTTTCACGCTGCAGATCATCATCTGGCTGTGGTTCACCGTGCTGTTCGCCAATTTCGCCGAGGCGGTGGCCGAGGGCCGCGGCAAGGCGCAGGCCGACTCGCTGCGCAAAGCGCGCACCGAAACCCAGGCCAAGCTGCTCACCAACGGCGACCGCACCAAATTCAAGATGGTGCCGGGCACCAGCTTGAAGGTCGGCGATGTCGTGCTGGTCGAGGCCGGCGACATCATCCCATCCGACGGCGAGGTGATCGAAGGCGTGGCCTCGGTCAACGAAGCGGCGATCACCGGCGAATCCGCGCCCGTCATCCGCGAATCCGGCGGCGACCGTTCGGCCGTCACCGGCGGCACCCAGGTCCTGTCCGACTGGATCCGCGTGCGCATCTCCGCCGCGTCCGGCCAGACCTTCCTCGACCGTATGATCTCGCTGGTCGAGGGGGCGGAGCGCCAGAAGACGCCGAACGAGATCGCGCTCAACATCCTGCTTGTCGGCATGACGCTGATCTTCGTGCTGGCTACCGCGACCATCCCGAGCTTCGCCTCCTATTCGGGCGGCTATATCTCGGTGACGATCCTCGTTGCGCTCTTCGTGACGCTGATCCCGACCACGATCGGCGCTCTGCTGTCGGCCATTGGCATCGCCGGCATGGACCGCCTCGTGCGCTTCAACGTGCTCGCCATGTCCGGCCGCGCCGTCGAGGCCGCCGGCGACGTCGACACGCTGCTCCTCGACAAGACCGGCACCATCACGCTCGGCAACCGCCAGGCGACCGAGTTCCGCCCGGTCAAGGGCGTCACCGAGCAGGAGCTGGCCGATTCAGCACAGCTTGCCTCGCTGGCCGACGAGACGCCGGAAGGCCGCTCGATCGTCGTGCTCGCCAAGGAGAAATACGCCATCCGCGCCCGCGACATGGCAACCTTGCACGCGGCCTTCGTGCCCTTCACCGCGCAGACCCGCATGAGCGGCGTCGACATCGACGGTTCGTCGGTGCGCAAGGGCGCGGTCGATGCTGTGCTCAATCACGTGAACCAGGCGACCGTCGCCGCCCATGGCACGCGCCCGACGACCGAAACGATCCGCGACCTGCAGGCGATCGCCGACGAGATCGCCAAGGCCGGCGGCACGCCGCTGGCGGTCGAGCGCGACGGCCGCCTGCTCGGCGTCGTCCACCTCAAGGACATCGTCAAGGGCGGCATCCGCGAGCGTTTCGCCGAGCTGCGCAAGATGGGCATCCGCACGGTGATGATCACCGGCGACAACCCGCTCACCGCGGCTGCCATCGCCGCCGAAGCCGGCGTCGACGACTTCCTCGCCCAGGCGACGCCCGAGAACAAGCTGTCGCTGATCCGCGAGGAGCAGGCCAAGGGCAAGCTGGTCGCCATGTGCGGCGACGGCACCAACGACGCGCCGGCGCTGGCCCAGGCCGATGTCGGCGTCGCCATGAACACCGGCACCGTCGCCGCGCGCGAGGCCGGCAACATGGTGGACTTGGACTCCGACCCGACCAAGCTGATCGAGATCGTCGAGATCGGCAAGGCGCTGTTGATGACGCGCGGCTCGCTCACGACCTTCTCCATCGCCAACGACGTGGCCAAGTACTTCGCCATCATCCCGGCGATGTTCGCGGTCTTCTACGTGGCGACCGGCCAGTCCACCGGTCCGCTGCAGGCGCTCAACGTCATGCATCTGGCGACGCCGCAGAGCGCCATCCTGTCGGCCATCATCTTCAACGCGCTGATCATCATTGCGCTGATCCCGCTGTCGCTGAAGGGCGTCAAATATCGCGCCATCGGGGCGGGCTCGCTGCTCACCCGCAATCTGCTGATCTATGGCCTCGGCGGCATCGTCGTGCCGTTCGTCGGCATCAAGGCGATCGACCTGATCGTCACGGCCCTCGGCCTCGCATAAGGATTTGCCCCGATGTTCAAGCAACTCAGACCCGCTTTTGTCATGATCGTCTTCTTCACCGTGCTGACCGGCCTCGTCTATCCGATCGGCATGACCGGCATCGCCCAGGCGCTGTTTCCGAGCCAGGCCAATGGCAGCCTTATCGAAAAGGACGGCAAGGTCATCGGCTCCAGCCTGATCGGCCAGGTTTTCGCCAGCGACCGCTATTTCCACGGCCGGCCGTCGGCGGCCGGTGACGGTTACAACGCCGCCTCCTCCGGTGGCTCGAATCTCGGCCCGACCAATCCCAAGCTCATCGACCGCATCAAGGGTGACGCTGCGAAGCTGAAGGCCGAGAATTCGAACCAGCCGGTGCCCATGAACCTCGTCACCACCTCGGGCAGCGGCCTCGATCCCGACATCAGCCCGGAGGCCGCCTATTTCCAGGTGGTGCGCGTCGCCAAGGTCCGCGCCATGGACGAGGCCAAGGTGAAGGCGCTGGTCGACAGCCATGTCGAGGACCGCGAGCTTGGCGTCCTCGGCGAGCCGGTGGTCAACGTGCTGGCGCTGAACCTGGCGCTGGACGAGCTGAAGTAACCCGCCCGCGCCGGGGATCGACACGATCCCCGGCGCAATTCATGATTGGACCTGATGCCCGACGACAGGACCGACCCTAAGAACCGACCCTCCCCCGACGCGCTCCTCGAGCATGCCGAGCGCGAGGGCCGTGGCCGCCTGCGCATATTTCTCGGCGCTGCGCCCGGCGTCGGCAAGACCTACGAGATGCTGATGGCGGGCCGCGCCCGCCGCGCCGACGGCATCGATGTCGTGATCGGCATTGTCGAGACTCATGGCCGCAAGGAAACCCAGGCCCTGATCGACGGCTATGAGGTGATCCCGCGCCGCCTGGTCGAGTATCGCGACCAGACGCTCGACGAGATGGACATCGACGCCATCCTGAAGCGGCGCCCTGCGCTGGTGCTGGTCGACGAGCTTGCCCACACCAACGCGCCCGGCAGCCGGCATCCCAAACGCTATCTCGATGTGCAGGAGATCCTGGCGCAAGGCATCGACGTCTACACCACGCTCAACATCCAGCATGTCGAAAGCCTGAACGACGTCGTCGCCCAGATCACCCGCGTCCGGGTGCGCGAGACGGTTCCCGATTCCGTCATCGACGAGGCCGACGACATCGAGATCATCGACCTCACACCCGACGACCTGATCAAACGCCTGCAGGACGGCAAGGTCTATTTCCCCAACACCGCGCAGCGCGCGATCGAGAATTACTTTTCACCGGGCAATCTGACGGCGCTGCGCGAGCTGGCCCTGCGCCGCACCGCCCAGCGCGTCGACGAGCAGCTGCTCAACCACATGCAGTCGCATGCCATTCCGGGCCCATGGGCGGCCGGCGAGCGGGTTCTCGTCTGCGTCGACTCGCAACCTGGCGGGGCGGCCCGCATCCGCTATGCGCGCCGGCTCGCCGACCGGCTGCGCGCGCCCTGGACGGCGCTGCACGTGGACACGCCGCGGCTCGCCGGCCTCTCCGAGGAGGACAAGGACCGCCTGGCCAGGAACCTGCGCCTTGCCGAACAGCTCGGCGCCGAGATCGCCACCATTCCCGGTCAGAACGTCGCCCAGGACATCGTGCGCCACGCGACGGCGAACAATTTCACCCATATCGTCGTCGGCAGGCCGACCCGCTCGCGCTGGCGCGAGCTGATCGAGGGCTCGCTCACCTACGACCTGATCCGCAATGCCGGCGACATCAGCGTCCATGTCATTTCAGGCGCCGAGCGCGATGGCGACACACCGTCGGCACGGGTCAAGGCCGCGCCCGAGCAGAAGCCTTTCCAGATCTGGCCCTATCTGTTCTCGACGGCCTATGTCGCCGGCGCGCTGGCCGTCAGCTCGATCCTCGACCAGTTCCTCGACGTCCGCAATCTTGCCAGCGTCCTGCTTCTGGCGGTGCTGACTGCGGCCGTGACGTTCGGGCTCTGGCCGGCGCTCTATGCGTGTTTTCTCAGCGCGCTTGCCTTCAATTTCTTCTTCCTTGAGCCGCGCTACACGCTGACGATCAGGGATCCGGAAAGCATCGTCGCCTTCACCGTCTTCCTCGTCGTCGCCGTGATCGCCAGCAATCTGACGGCGCGCGTGCAGCGGCAGGCGGTTGCCGCCCGCTCGCGGGCACGCGCCACCGAGGACATCTACTCCTTCTCCAAGAAGCTCGCCGGCGCCGGCACGCTCGACGACGTGCTGTGGGCCACCGCCTTCCAGATCGCCTCGATGCTGAAAGTCCGCGTCGTGCTGCTCCTGCCGGAAAACGGCACTATCACCGTCAAGGCCGGCTATCCGCCGGACGACACGCTGGCCGAAGCCGATATCGCGGCCGCCCGCTGGGCCTGGGAGCACAACCGTGCCGCCGGCCGCGGCGCCGACACCTTGCCTGGCGCAAAACGCCTCTATCTCCCCCTGCGGACGGGGCGCACCGCGATCGGCGTGGTCGGCCTCGACAACGACAAGCAAGGGCCCCTGCTGACGCCCGAGCAGCAGCGGCTGCTCGACGCCCTGGCCGACCAGGCAGCGGTCGCCATCGAGCGCGTCCAGCTCGTCGCCGATGTCGACCGCGCCAGGCTGGCCGCCGAAGCGGACCGCTTGCGCTCGGCGCTGCTCACCTCGATCTCGCATGACTTGAAGACGCCGCTTGCCGCGATCATGGGTGCGGCCGGCACCCTGAAGGAATTCGCGCCGGCGCTGCCGGAAAGCGATCGCGCCGAACTTCTGGCGACGGTCGTCAGCGAAGCGGAGCGGCTGAACCGCTTCATCGCCAATCTGCTCGACATGACCAGGATCGAGTCGGGCGCGATGGAGCCAAACCACGCATTCCACTATGTCGGCGACGTCGTCGGATCGGCGCTGAACCGGGCGCGGAAGATCACCGCCGAACACAGAATAGAAACCGACATTCCGGCCGACCTGCCGATGCTGCGGCTCGATCCCGTTCTGTTCGAGCAGGCATTGTTCAACCTCCTCGACAATGCCGCCAAATACGCCTCGCCCGGCTCGGCCATCCGGCTGCAGGCCTGGGTCGACAACGGCGCCGTCATCTTGCAGGTGATGGACGAGGGATCGGGCATTCCGCCCGACGATCTGGAGCGGATATTCGACACCTTCTACCGCGTGCGCAAGCGCGACCAGGTGCGCGCCGGCACCGGTCTCGGCCTGTCGATCAGCCGCGGCTTCATCGAGGCGATGGGCGGCACCATCGCGGCGGCCAACCGCACCGATCGTCCGGGCGCGATCTTCACCATCCGCATGCCGGTGCCGGCTGAGTTGCCGGCGCTCGGCGCACCCCTTACGGACGACGCGGCATGACAAACCAGACCGTTTCCATCCTGGTCGTCGACGACGAACCGCCGATCCGCAAACTGCTGCGCGTCGGCCTCGGCAGCCAGGGCTACGCGGTCTCCGAGGCGCCTAACGCCAAGGCGGCGATCGAACTCATGCAGGCCGAACGGCCCGATCTTATCCTGCTCGATCTCGGTCTGCCCGGCATGACCGGCCTCGAGCTGCTCGGCAAATGGCGCGGCGATGGCCTCGACGTTCCCGTCGTCATCCTGTCCAGCCGCACCGACGAGGCCGGTATCGTCGCCGCGCTCGAGCTTGGCGCCGATGACTATGTGACCAAGCCTTTCGGCATGAACGAGCTGGTCGCGCGCATTCGCGTGGCGCTGCGCCACAAATTCCAGCAGCAGGGCGAGAAGCCGGTGTTCCACACCGGAGACCTTTCCGTCGACCTGGTGAAGCGCATCGTCAAGGTCGAGGACAAGGAAGTGAGACTGTCGCCCAAGGAATACGACATCCTGCGCATGCTCGTGCAATATGCCGGCAAGGTGCTGACGCACCAGTTCCTGATGAAGCAGATCTGGAACGACTCCACCGACGTCCAGTATCTGAGAGTCTATGTGCGCCAGCTGCGGCAGAAGATCGAGAAGACGCCGGACCAGCCGCGCTACATCATCACCGAGACCGGCGTCGGCTACCGTCTGCGCGAGGTGGAGTAGCGAGGCAAACCGTGGTGGTTGGCCGAAGCCTTCCAACCTCGTCATCCCTGGGCGGAGCAGCCGCGAAGCGGCGTCGCCGAGACCCTGGGATCCATTCCGTAACCTGGATTGTAGAGCGCAGCGGTGCAGAATTCTGCACCGTGAGCGGCGCTCCTATGTCACGGAATGGATCCTCGGGTCTGCGCCGCGTCGCTTCGCTCCTTGCTTCGCCCGTGGATGACGAAGCGTTCAGCCGGCCGGTCTCCGACAAACTAGATGTTTGATCCCAGGCTTTGATGGGGCATCCTTATCTTCCGAATCAAAGGATGCGCTATGGGCCAGGTTCT
>NZ_VFVI01000024.1:0-27266 GCF_006442775.1 Mesorhizobium sp. B2-4-6 | reverse complement strand
CCGCCGACAGGTCCGCTGTCCGCGCCAGCGCGCTGCCGAAGCCGTTGAGCGAGATGGTGAAGGAGATCGGCTGCGTCGTGTCGGCCGCCGTGGCGTTGATCTTCAGCGTGGTCCCGTTCTGCAAGAGCGGCGTGGTATCTGCATCGAACGTCACTGGCACCAGGCAGCCGACCGCCTGGCAGGTGTTGAACTGCAGCGTCCCGTCCAGCTTCTTGTCGTCGATCTCGAGCGAAATGCCGTTGGCCAGGGCAAGCCCGAAGGGCAGCGCCAGCGTGCCGGCGGCGTCCTGGCCTGTCTTGGTCGTCAATTCGATCGCCAGCAGCCGCTGGCCGCTCTGCTTGTTGAACTGCTGATGCGACAGGCTGCAGCCCTTGTTCGTGCCGGTGACCTGGCAGTTGACCGTCCAGTCGCCATGCGTTTCCGACAGCGCCGAGGCGCCGCCCGGCAGTTGCGGCTTGGCCGCTGCGTCGGCGGGCTGGGCCCCAGGCGCCACCTTGTCGCCCTTGTTCTGCGCGGCAAATCCCGCCGCCGGCACACCGGCAATGCAGGCGGCTGCCAGCATCGCCGCGAGATACGCGTACTTCGTCCTCATGACATCCCTTCTTGGCCGCCGCCCCGCGTCAGCTAGAAGCTGACCTTGAGAGACGCGCTGACCGCGTTCTGCTTGACCGTTTCCCCGAAGGCGCCGTTGTACCTGACCGCCAACCCGACTCCATTGACGCCATTGAGCTCCAGCCCGGCGCCGACCCGATAGAGCGGCGAATCGATGGCTTCCGTCAAGTGCAATGCCGGGTTGCCGGGCAGATTCTCGGCGGCGGCGAAACGCCCCTCGATCTCCCATTGCTTGGTGGAGAATTCGACGCCGGCCTTTCCGTAGATGCGGAAGCTGGCGATGTCGCTGACCGGGATGTCGGCCCCGACCTCCAGTGCCGGCGTCACGGCATAGAACATGTTGTCGCTGCCGTCGAAGCTGAAGGCGGCGACCGATCCCTCCTCCTTGCCGGAGACGTCGAGCCAGCGCGCGTCGAACTGGATCGTCGGCTGCAGGTAGAAGGCGCCCATCTGGTGCGTCATGCCGACCCGCGCCGAACCGCCGAACTGGGACGTATCCTGCTTGTAGGTGACGCTGTTGCCGATGCCGTCGAGCAGCTCCTCGGGCAGATAGACGCCGTCCAGCGTCTCGCCGGGAATGAAGCCGACCTGATCGATATGGGTGTCGCGCTCGCCCTTGAAGGAGCCGGTGCCGCCGCCGAGCGCGAAATCGACGAAGTAGTTGTCGTTCTCGTATTTCGCCAGCGCGTAGGCCTGCCAGGATTCGCCTTTTGTGTCCGACAGCTCGTCGCCGTTGAAGGCGATCTTGGAATCGTACTCGGTGCGGCCGATTGTGGCGCCGAGCGACCAATTGTGCCCGACCTCGGCGATGCCGCCCAGCGACATGGTCTTCAACGTATCGTCCCGGCTGGTGGTGCCGGCGCCGGCATCCCGGCTGTATTCGGCCTGCGGGGTGATCGTGCCCCAGATGCAGCGGCCGTCGATATTCTTGTAGGCAGCGACGCCGGTGCATTCATGCGCCTGGCCGAGCATGGTGTCGGTCGAGCGGTTGATCATGTCGAAGGTGTGCACCGCATAGTGCGGGGTCAGCCTCGCCAGCGCCGCACCAAGCTCCGCCTCGGTCGGTGAGAAGCGCAGCATGTTGATCAGCCGCGCCATCGGATTGTCCGGGCTCGAGGCGGCCTCGACGTCGTCGAGATACTGCGCCATCTGGAACACGCCCGGATCCGTCGTGCCCGAGCCCGGATCCTGTGCCAGTTCGAGGAAGGTCGGGTTGTCGGCGTAGAGTACCAGATCGGTGCCGTTGTCGACACGGACCAGGAAGTTGAAGCCGACCGCCGGATGCAATGTCTGCGGCGTCAGGCCGGAATCCGTCATCGCCGAGCCCGACGCCAGCGTGTACTGGGTGAACAGCTTGTCGATCGACAGGAAGTTGAGCGGCGCCGTGCCGTCGAAGTCGCCGGCTTCGGTCAAGGCGAGCTTGTCGGTGATCTGGTTGTTGAGGTCGATATCGGTGACGAAGGAACCGGTACCGTCCTGGGTCCAGCCGCCGGTGACGTCGACCGTCGCCACCACGCCGATACCCTGATTGGTCATCAGGCCCTGGTTCTTGAACAGTCCGCCGGCGCCGAGATTGATCGATTTCAGACCGACGAACGAGGAATCGGCGAAATTGTCGAACTCGTTGATGCCGCCGCCGAGATCGACATTGCCGATAACCCGGCCAAGCCCGACCGTGCTCTTCTGGTTCTTGAAAGTCTCGTTGCCCGAGGTGCCGGTGACCGCGAGCGGGCTGAACTGGTCGAGCAGCGATTCCAGGATCGCATCGTCCGGCACGACCGGCCCGGGCGCAAGCAGCGAGGCGCTGAAGGCCGCCAGTTTCGACTGCATGATCGAGAAGGTGGGCGTCGCGCCCATCGCGTAAAGCAGGCTGTTGTTGTTGACGGTGTTGTCCTGTCCGCCCACCACCATGACGGCGACGCCGGTGTTGGAGCCGCCGATCGTGTACTGGCCCTTCAGGTCCATGGCGATGTTGCCCTTGGTACCCTGCGCCGTGCTCTCGCCATAGGCCGCCACCGAGTCGGCGCCCTGCGCGAACAGACTCCCGCCCGCGGTCAAGTGCACGAGCTTGGAGTTGCCCTGGCCGGTCGCGCTCTGGCCGAACATCGCATAGGAGCTTGCGCCTTTGACCCAGACCTGGCTGTCGGTGCCGGCTATTGCCGCCGCCGCGTCGCCGATGCCGCCTTGCGAGCCGGCGGCCGACTGGTTCATGTCGAGCGAGGAATTGCCGCCGGCGCCGCCGCCGCCGCCGACCGCCTGGGCGACGATGCCGTGCGCGCGGTCGCCATCGGTCTCGATCGCACCCGACTGGATGATGGTGACCGTGCCGCCGGTGCCCTTGGTGCCGCCCGGCGTGTTGAAGCCGATGGCATTCGGGCCGCCGCCATCGTCATCGGCGCCGAAGCGGCCGAAGCCCGCGCCGCCGAAGCCGCCGCCGCCGCCGACCGACTGCGCGATGATGGCGATGGAATCCTTGCCGTGGGTGATGATCTCGCCGGTGCGGGTCACGATCACGTCGCCGCCGTCGCCGCCATTGCCGCCGAGGCCGCCGATGGCCAGCGCATTCGAGGCCTTGCCGCTGGCGTCGCCGCCATAGCCGCCGCCGCCGCCGATCGATTGCGCCACCACGCCATGGGCGCGCGCGCCGAACGTCTCGATCTTGCCGGAGACGTCCACCTCGACCTTGCCGCCATTGCCGCCGCGGCCGCCGAAGCCGCCGATCTGCAGCGCCACCGAGCTGTCGCCCGCGGTGTCGGCCGTTACGGTTCCGCCATAGCCGCCGCCGCCGCCGATCGATTGGGCGAAGATGCCGATCGCACCGTCCTTGTTGGTGGTGATCACGCCGTCATTGTTGACGATGACATGACCGCCATTGGCGCCGTCGCCGGCGGGCAGGGAAACCGCGCCGCCGATGCTCATATCGGCCTTCGAGGCGCTGGCCGCCGCGCCCGAGGCGCCGCCGCCGCCGCCGACCGACTGCGCGAAGATACCGTGCGAGAGATAGCCGTAGGTCGTGATCTCGCCGTGGTTGTCGACGGTGACGTCGCCGCCACCGCTGCCCGAGCCGCCGATACCGCCGATCGACAGGTTGACCGCAACGTCCTTGGCCTTCCCGGTCTCGGTCGAGCCGCTGCCGGCAGACCCGCCGCCGCCGCCGATCGACTGGGCGAAGACGCCGTAGGAATTGTCGCCGTTGGTGAGGATCCGGCCGCTCGCATTGTTGATCACATGGACGAACTTGCCGATGCCGCCGTCGCCGCCGAGACCGCCGAGCGACGCCGCGATCGAAACCTTGGCGTCCGCGGATGTCGAGGCGGCCGCGCCGCCGACGCCGCCGCTGCCGCCGATCGACTGCGCCATGATGCCATGCGAGTTGGCCATGTCGGTTTCGATGATGCCGCTGTTGGTGACATGCACCTCGCCGCCGTCGCCGCCGCCGGCGCCCAGCCCGCCCATCGAGAATTTGACGTCGACCGTGCCGCCGTCGCTGCCGGTGCTCTTGCCCGCGCCGCCCGAACCGCCGCCGCCGCCGATCGACTGCGCGAAGACGCCGATCGAGTTCTCCCGCTTGGTCCAGATGAAGCCGTTCGAATTGTTGGTGACTTCGACCAGGGCGCCGTTGCCGGCGCTGCCGCCACCGCCGGCAACGGCACCGCCGATGGCATATTTCGCCGACGCTCCGGCCGAAGCCGAACCACCGACGCCGCCGCCTCCGCCGATCGAGCTGGCGCTGATGCCGAACGAAAAGGCGCCGTCGGTGATGATCCAATTGTTATTGGTGACGGAGACTTCGCCGCCATTGCCGGCGGTGCCGCCCGGAAGGGCGAGAGCCACGCCGATCGAAACCGAGGTCGAGCCTTCATCGCCGGCGCCGATATCGCCGCCGATATCCTCGTCGGACGCCGAGGCCGCGCCCGCCGCGCCGCCGCCGCCGCCAACCGACATCGCCATGATCCCGGTGGAGCCGAAGCCCGACGTGAGGATGATGCCGGTGTTGTTGACCGTGACCTTCATGGCGTCGGCGGCGCCGCCGCCCGAGCCGGCGAGACCCATGTTGACGCTGACGCTAGTCTGGCTGGTGCCGCCGATATTGTAGGACTTGGCCGTGCTGGAGCCGCCGATGCCGCCGCCGCCGCCGATCGACTGCGCCATGATGCCGGACGAGAACGCGCCGGTCGTGGTCAAATTGCCGGAATTGATGATGTCGACCGTGTTGCCGTAACCACCTTTGCCACCGCTGCCGCCCATGGCGAAATTGGCGGCCACGTTGACGCCCTCGCCGCCACCGAGACTGGCCGAGCCGCCGGTGCTGGTGCCGCCATTGCCGCCGCCGCCACCGATCGACTGCGCCACGATCGCGCTGGAGGAATCGCCCTCGGTCGAAATCGTCATCGCATTGGAGACATGGACGTCGCCCGCGCTGTTGCATTTGGTCGGGTCATTGCCGATGCACCCGCCGCCCGTGCCGCCGATATTGACGGTCGCCGTCACCGTCACGCTGTTGCCGTAGCCGCCCGCGCCGCCGAACGTGTCGCCGCCATTGCCGCCGCCGCCGCCGATCGACTGCGCCAGGATGCCGACGGCCTGGAAACCATGCGTGATGATCTGCCCGCCGCTGACCAGGCCGGACTCGACCGTGACCTTGTTGCCCTGGCCGCCATTGCCGCCGCTGCCGCCGATGGCGACGCCGACATTGATCGCGACCTCGTCGCTGATCGCGCCGGCGATCGAAGTGGCGCGGCCGCCATTGCCGCCGCCGCCGCCGACCGACTGGGCCACGATGCCGCCGGAGCCGTCCGCGTCCGTCAGCGATACGATCTTGCCGTTGGCCTTGACGAAGACCTCGCCGCCCGAACCGCCGTCGCCGCCGCTGCCGCCGACGGTCACCGCCACGGCCGCGGACGCATAGAGCCCGGCGCTGAAGGCACCGGCGACGGCCTTGCCGCCATTGCCGCCGCCGCCGCCGATCGCCTGCGCGATGATGCCCTTGGCGCCCATGCCGCTGACGGTGATGTCGCCGGTATGGTCGACCGTGACCTTCATGGCGTCGCGGCCGGCGCCGCCGTCGCCGCCGACGGCAACCCCGACGCCGACGAAAGCGCCGACGGAGACCGCGCCGGCATTGCCGCCATTGCCGCCGCCGCCTCCGACCGATTGCGCCATGATGCCGTGGGCGAGGTCGCCCTTGGTCGTGATGTTGGCGGTGTTGGTGACGTCGACCTCGGCGCCGTTGCCGCCGCCGCCGCCCTTGCCGCCGACGCCGACCGCGGTGAACAGGCCGCCGGCGCCCGCCAGGCCGCCGTCGCCGCCGCCGCCGCCGATGGCCTGGGCCAGGATGCCGACCGACAGGTCCTCATTGGTCTTGATCACGCCCGAATTGGTCACCGTGACCTTCATCGCGCTGCCGCCGTCCGCGGCCGCGCCGCCGACCGCGAGCGAAGGCCCGCCAACGGCGATCGAGAAGCCGCCCGAGCCGCCGCCGCCGCCGATCGACTGCGCCTGGATGCCATGCGACTGGATGCCGTCCGTTGTGATGTCGGCGCCGTTGGTGACGTCTACCGTGTTGCCATTGCCGCCGCCGGCGCCATTGCCGGCGATGCCGACATTGAGCGAGAGGCTGCCGGCTATGCTGCCGCCGCCGGTGCCGCCGCCGCCGCCCACCGACTGGGCGAGGATGCCCGTCGAATGGTCTTTCATCGTGTGGATTGTGCCGTCGTCGATGCCGATCGTGACGGTGTTCGACGCGCCCGCGGCGCCGCCCTGGCCGCCGACGCCGACGGAGGCGCCGGCGGCCAGGTTGAACGAGAAGCCGCCATTGCCGCCGCCGCCGCCGATCGACTGCACGACGAGGCCGGCCGAATTCACTTCATGCGTGGTGATGGTCGTGCTCGCGGAATGGTATTCGACGGCGCCGGCGCCGCCGCCGCCCGCGCCGCTCCCGCCGACGCCGACGGTGATGCCAGCGCTGAGGCCGATGACGCCACCGCCATTGCCGCCGCCGCCGCCGATCGACTGCACGATGATGCCGGCCGAGCGCTCGCCAAAGGTCTCGACGGAGCCGTTATAAGTGGTGTGGACGTCGACACCGGCCCCTGCGGCGCCGGCGCCGCCGCCGATGCCCACGGTTGCAGCAACCGCAAACGTTCCGGTGAACCCTCCATTGCCGCCGCCGCCGCCGATCGACTGAACGATCAGGCCCGCCGAGTCGGCGCCATGCGTGATGATGGTTTGATTGCCCCCGTCGGGCGTCCGGAAAAACACCTGGCCGCCGTCGCCACCTTTGCTGCCAGACCCGCCGACACCAACGCTGGCGCCCAAACTGCCCGCTGCCGAGAACCCGCCATTGCCGCCGCCGCCGCCGATCGACTGCGCGATGATGCCGGCAGAACGCTGCTGCTGGGTTTCGACTTTGCCGCCACTGGTGACATCGACTTTTTTGCCAGCGCCTCCGGCTGCGCCCTTTCCACCGACACCGACCGCGGCGAGACCCGCGCCGCTGAGCGCGAATCCGCCGTTGCCGCCGCCACCGCCCACGGATTGAGCCAGAATGCCGATGGAATCGCTGCCGTTCGTGTTCACCGTCGCATTGGCGATATTGTAAGTGACCTCGCCGCCATCGCCGCCTGCCGCGCCGCTACCGCCGACGGCCACGGAAACGAAGGCTCCGGCTGCTATGCTTCCTCCGCCGTTGCCGCCGCCGCCGCCGACCGACTGGGCCAGGATGCCGACAGCCGAACTGCCATGGGTGGAGACGCTTGCGCCGGCGCCTGCTTGGTTGACGTTTACGGAACCGCCATTGCCGCCGGTGCCGCCGCCACCGCCTATGGCTACCGCTATGTTCGAAAGCGCCGCGACCCCATAGCCGCCATTGCCCCCGCCGCCGCCAACCGATTGCGCAAGCACACCATGGGCGCCATCGCCGCTGCCGTCGGCGCCTGTTGTGATGATACCGCCGACATTGGCTGTAACCGTGCCGCCGATGCCGCCGCCGCCGGCCGTCCCGCCGATCGAAACGATGCCGGCCGCGCCACCTCCGTCGCCGCCGCCGCCGCCAACCGATTCCACCAGCATGCCGACGGCGCCGGTGCCATTGGTTTCGATCTTGCCCTCATTCGTTCCTGTCGCCGAGCCGCCATTGTTGCCGGCTGCGCCCGCACCGCCGCCGCCGAACAGGCCGAATGCGCCGCCGCCGCCGCCACCGCCGCCGCCGACCGACTGGACGACCATGCCGCTGGCGAAATCGCCCCTGGTGGTGATGCTGCCGGTGCTGGCATTGGTGCCCTCTGCCGTCCCTCCGATCGTCGCGGCGCCGCCATTGCCGCCCTCGGATATGATGCCGACGCCGCCTTTGCCGTTGCCGCCGTTGCCGCCGGCGGAGCGCACCAGCATGCCGTAGGAGAACGTCCCCGACGTGTCGATCAAACCTGCGTTGCTGGCGGAAGCGCTGCCGCCCGAGGCGCCGTTGCCGCCATTGCCGCCGGCACCGATAGCTGCAGCATCGAAGTCGCCGCCTTGCCCGCCATTGCCACCGCTCGCATCGACATAGATGCCGTAGGACGAGTTGCCTGTGGTGGTGACCGAACTGGTGGCCGACGCGGTGGCGCTGGCTGTGCCGCCGGCGCCGCCATTCCCCGCGTCACCCGATTCGGCGGTCGTCGACGGCGCTGCCCCACCGCCGTCGCCGCCCCGGCCGCCGATGGCCGTCGCGACTATTCCGCTGTGATTGTCGCCGTTCGTGGAAAGGTCCGCATTGTTGGTGATGTCGACAGTGCCGCCGTGGCCACCATTTCCGCCTTCGCCACCGTTGGTATGAATGGGAGTGCCGAAACCGCCATATCCGCCATTGCCACCCTTGCCGCCATTGGCGGTTCCGACATAGGCCGACGCGCCCACATTGAGCTGGTCCGCATTGTTGGTGTCGTTGACGGCACCGCCGTCGCCGCCATTGGCGCCGTCATCGTCATAGCCGCCAGGGCCGCGGTTGGGTGCGTCGGCCCCATTCTGATTGATCACCACCTGCGCCTGAGCGGAACCACAAATGGTGAGTCCGGTCAGAGCGGTCGCGCCGAGCAGAAAAGCAAGACGGCCAGCGAAAATTGCGGTGCGCCTGGCACTCAAGTCGCCGGCTTCGGTAGGCGCCCCAATTGGCCGACCGAACGCAGCCCGATGATCCGCGATGCACAACGCGCATTGCGCGCGCCGATTCGAAAACAGCGACATGTCCCACCCCGTCGTGATCGCGCTTACCACCCTTAAGTCAGCGCCACGTCCCTTGCGGCTTGCAGGCCGCGTCATGTCCGTCCAAGTCGATGCACCGTCTGGTTGCTGAGCGGTGCCTTTTTTAGGATATCCTAACTTTTCGGTTGTGGAACCCTAAAACTTACGTAAGGGACACTGACCAGATCGCAGGGCGTTTGCCAGTCGTCATATGACGGCAATCGCGAAGCCTCCGTGAGCCGCATCACATTTGGCAGTTAGCCATGGCGTTACGGGCCGCCCGCACTATATGAAACGCATGGTTTTTCGTATGGGGCCCGTGCGGATGCTTCGTCACACTCAGGCTGTTCTGGCAGGCGCCGTGCTGGTGGCCGCGATTTCTCAGGTTGCGTCGTCTTATGCGCAGGTCGTCATCCCGACGAACCGCAACGCATTGGTGCAGCAGAACCAGCTGCAGCAGTTGCAGAACCGGTTGCAGCGGCAGCAATACCAGCAGCAGCAGCAATTGTACCGCGAGCTTGACCGGCAGAGCGCGCCCAAGCCCCGGCCCGATGTGCCGGTGTATGACAAGACCTGTCGGATGGAAGCGGTCGGCAACACGATTTCACGGGTTTGCCGCTGACATTTCGTTTTTTTCAGTTTATTAGCCGACTTACTTGCTGGCAAAATGCCGGATTGCAAGGGCGGTGGTTCTGGAGCAACTCCAGGAAAAGTGTGACACGGTTTTCCGTCGGGAATTGCGTCAAAACTAAAGAGGTAGAGCGGTTCGCCGTTTCCGTGACACGGTGAAACGCTCTAGGGTTTGCAGAGGGAGGGTTTTTGCCCGCGCGGATAGCGTATGGCAGGGATGCTCCTCTCACCGGAATTTGGGATGGCAACAACCAAGAAGAAAGCAGTTCGCAGAGCCAAGAAAGGCCAACGGATCCGCCAGGTGGCGGCCATTCCGTATCGCTTGCGGGAAGACGGCAACCTGGAAGTGTTGCTGGTCACCTCACGCACCACACGGCGCTTCATTGTGCCAAAGGGTTGGCCGATGAAGGGCAAGAGCGGGCGCAAGGCGGCAACGATCGAAGCCCAGGAAGAAGCAGGCGTTCTCGGCAGGACGCTGAAGCAGCCTGCCGGCACCTATTCCTATTGGAAACGCATGACCAATGGCTTCATTCGCGTGGACGTTACGGTCTATTTGCTCGAGGTCACCGAGGAGCTTGCCGACTGGCAGGAAGCCGCGAACCGGCAGCGTGCATGGCTTCCAGCAGCCGACGCCGCCCTGCTGATCGACGAACCGGAGCTTTCGACGCTGCTCAGGGATCTGACCGTTCCGGCGGTCGATCCGGCTTAAGCAACCGCCCTGTTCGGGAAAGGTCGTGCCGGCGTGCCGGTATGGGCCCATAGCCATTCCCTGGGCAGCGGCCCCCTGGTTGCGGTCGCCTTGCTGCGGCTGGCGATTCGCTGCTTGACTCATACATATCCCAGTGGTTATACATCAATCAATAGCCAACGGGTTATTGATTGCGATGACCACCGCGCACGACATGCTGTTCAGGACGCTTGCCGATCCGACACGGCGCGCCATCTTCGAACGTCTCTGCCGCCAGGGCGAGCAGACGGTCGGTGCCCTGACCGCGCAGGCCGGCGTATCTCAGCCGGCGGTGTCGAAGCATCTGGGCGTCCTCAAGGAGGCGGGACTGGTGCGCGACCGCCATGAAGGGCGCCAGACCCATTACAGCGCCCAGCTCAAGGCACTGGCGCCGTTGATGGACTGGACGCGCGACATGGCGGGGTTTTGGGAAAGCCGGTTCGACGATCTGGAGGAACTGCTCAAAAGGATGGATCAATGAATGGAATGCCGGCCGCAACGCGCTCCGTCATCGTCGAGCGCGAGATACCTTTTCCGCCGGAAAAGATCTGGCGCGCGCTCACCCAACCGCATCTCATCGAGGAGTGGCTGATGAAGAACAGCTTCAAGCCGGTCGTGGATCATCGCTTCAATATGAGCGCCGAATGGGGAGGCGTCGACTGCCAGGTGCGGATGGTCGAGCCCAACAGGACCCTGTCCTACAGTTGGGACACCAAGGACCTCGAAAGCGTCGTCACCTGGACGCTCACCCCGGCTGGCACGGGCACGCATCTGCGCATGGAACAGGTCGGCTTCCGCACCGATCAGGAGCCGTACTACCGCGGCGCCACGGTGGGCTGGAAGCGCAACATCGCGGCCCTGGAGCAACTGCTTTCGCGGATCGATTGAGTCCGCCGAAGCGTCAAAAGACAGACACATGTCCTGGCGGGGCCGCAAACCGCAGGCGCAAGCAATGGAGACACGAAATGAAGATCAAGCTGACCAGCATTTATGTCGACGACCAGGAAAAGGCTCTTGGCTTCTACACCGACGTTCTGGGTTTCACCAAGAAGGCCGACTTCACCAACGGGCCGTTTCGCTGGCTGACCGTCACCTCGCCCGACGACCCGGACGGCACTGAACTGCAGCTGGCCCTCAACGACAATCCGGCGGCAAAGACTTACCAGCAGGCCATCTTCAAGCAGGGCCAGCCGGCGCTGATGCTATTCACCGACGACATCAAGAGCGACCATGAGCGCATCAAGGCCAATGGCGGCAGCTTTGCCATGGCGCCGACCGCGGTGACCGGCGCGACCGTCGCACAGCTCAACGACACCTGCGGCAACCTCATTCAGCTTTCGCAGCTGGCGCGCTGGTAGGCAGCTCGATCCGTATCGTCATTTGCAAGGGAGGTTAGATTGAACTGGAGCAAGTGGATCAGGCAGCTTCACCGCTGGCTGTCGATCATCTTCACCGTGACCGTCATTGCCAATTTCGCCGCAATGGCGATGGGCCCGCCGCCCGCCTGGATCGTTTATTCGCCGTTGATCCCGCTTTTCCTGCTGCTGTTCAGCGGGCTCTACATGTTTGTGCTGCCCTATGCCGTCAGGTTGCGCGGTGAGCAGACGAGCGAGCGAACGGGATCGGCCTGATGGCGAAGGCGAAAGCAAAGGTTGCGCGATCCGTGGACGTGGAACCCGTCCTGCTTTCAGGCGGCAACCCGCAGATCGCCAAGGGCTATGGCGACGCGCCCGTCCAGGCCTATATCGCGGCGATGCCGGGCTGGAAGAGCAAGGTCGGGCGCCGGCTCGACCAGCTCATCGTTGAGGCCGTTCCCAACGTGCAGAAGGCCGTCAAATGGAACTCTCCATTCTATGAAATGGAAGGCGAAGGCTGGTTCCTCGGCGTCCATTGCTTCGCCAGATACATCAAGGTGGCCTTCTTCCGCGGCCTGTCGCTCACGCCCGTGCCGCCTGTCGAATCCAAGAGCAAGGACACGCGCTATTTCCACATCCATGCGAGCGACCGGCTCGACGAGGAGCAATTCGTTTCCTGGGTGAAGCAGGCGAGCCGCCTGCCCGGCGAACGGATGTAATCGCACGGAAGATCAAGCGTCTCCTCCCTGAAAAGGCCATGGTGGCGATCTCTTATCCAGCCCCGAAGGAGAACCGGATATGCAAGAAGGCAGCACGCAGGACGACAAGTCTGCATCCGAACTGATCGACGGAAGGATCAAGGAACTCGGCGACTGGCGCGGCGAGACGCTTGCCCGGCTCCGCGCACTGATCAGGCAAGCCGCGCCGGAAGCCGTCGAGACCTGGAAATGGCGCGGCGTGCCGGTCTGGGAGGATGCCGGCATCATCTGCACCGGCGAGACCTACAAGGCTGTCGTCAAGTTGACCTTCGCCAGGGGCGCGGCGTTGCCCGATCCCAAGAAGCTCTTCAACTCCGGCCTCGAAGGCAACACCAGGCGCGCCATCGATTTCAAGGAAGGCGACGGGGTCGACGGCGACGCCCTGAAGGCGCTCGTTCGCGAAGCCGTGGCCCTCAACAGATCCAAGACCAAACGCTGAGAGACAGCTGGGGCGCAATCGGGTTGATGTTGCCGGCTTTTTCTTCCGCGCCCACGCGCTGCAGATCGATACTATGCACCAAATATCGCCATCACGCCGCGTAAGCGTCCTTCTGTTGCTGAGCAATAACTCATGAAACAAATACTGGACAAATTTATCGGCTGTTAAGCCAGGCACGCTATCTGGATTGATGTCGCCAGTAACCGGACGACATGTGGGGAAAAACATCGTCTCAACCGGCGGATGAGCCAGTCGGACAGACACCGGGGGAGCCAGCGCGCGCTCCATGGGAATGGGATGAAGCTCTCATCGACCGATGCCGCCCCGCGCCTCATCGGGCTGGTCTGGCCTTTCGTCGCGGTCGTCCTGATCCAGGCACTGGTTGCGACGCTTAGCCTCCACACGCTGTCAGCCGTCCGCGCCTATGTCGGCGGCGAAAGCCAATGGTCGAAGGGGCAGAAGCACGCCATCTATTTCCTCAGCCTTTATGCCGACACCGGCCGGGAAGAGTATTTCAGCGAATATCGTCAAGCCATCGCCGTGCCGCTGGCCGATCGCGCCGCGCGGCTTGCGCTCGAACAGGCCGAGCCCGACACGAATGCGGCCAGGCTTGGCTTTCTTGGCGGCAACAACCATCCCGACGATGTCGCCGGCCTGATCTGGCTGTTCCGGAATTTCCGTGGCGTCAGCTATCTCGATACCGCGATCCGCCACTGGACGGCGGCCGACGAGATGGTCCTCGCCATTGAAAGACTTGGCGACGACATGCATCGAAGTCTCGAAAAGGGGCCGGCATCCGCGGCCGAGATCGGTCTCTGGAAGGCGCAAATCCACAAGCTCGACTACCGGATCGGGCCGCTCTCCAAAGCCTTTTCCGACAGTCTGGGTGAGGGATCGCGCTTCATCAAGATGGCGCTGACGGCGGCCAATCTCGCCACCGCCGCACTGCTTATCCTGCTTGCCGTCTGGCGCACGCGCAAGCTGATGAAGCAGCGCCAGGCCTTCCAGAACGCTCTCAATGCCGAGCGCGAGCGTGCCCAGATCACATTGGCTTCGATCGGCCAGGCCGTCATCAGCACCGATGCCGAGGGGCGGCTGGACTATATGAATGCCGGAGCGGAAAGGCTGCTTGCCTGTTCGCTGGCCGCCGCCAAGGGCAGGCCGGTCGCCTCATTGTTCCGGCTCGTCGACAAGGACAGCGGCGTCGAGGAGACCGATCTGGTCCCGCGCCTGCTGGCGGGCGAGCCGCGCCGCTCCAATGTGCGCCCGCAGCTTCTGGAGCGTCCCGACGGCTCGGTCGTGCCGGTGGCGCTGAACGGTGCTCCGCTGATCGTCTCCGGCACGATCCTGGGGTGCGTCCTGGCCCTGCACGACATGACACGTGAGCAGGACTATATCGAGCGGCTTTCGTGGCAGGCATCGCATGATGCGCTGACCGGTCTCGTCAACCGCCGCGACTTCGAGAACCGGCTGGCAAGCGCGATCTCCGAGGCGCCGGAAAGGCCGCGCCGGCACGCGCTGATGTATCTCGACCTCGATCAGTTCAAGCTGGTCAACGATACGTGCGGCCATGCCGCCGGCGACCAGCTGCTGCGCCGGGTCTCGGTGCTGCTCGCCAACGAGCTGCCGTCCGGCGACATCCTGGCGAGACTGGGCGGCGACGAGTTCGGCGTGCTGCTCTTCGATTGCGATACCGACTGTGCCGCCGCCACGGCCGAGCGGTTGCGCGCCACGGTCCAGGATCTCCATTTCTCCTGGGAAGGGCGTCCCTTCAACACCAGCGTCAGCATCGGCATGGTCGAAGTCGCCAATGTCGGCATGACGCTGGAGGAGGTGCTGCGCGCCGCCGATGTCGCCTGCTACATGGCCAAGGAAAAGGGCCGCAACCGCGTTCAGATCCACAGCGACGGCGACACGGCATTGCGCGAGCGCTTCGGCGAGATGGCCTGGGTGCAGCGCCTGCATGCCGCACTGGACGAGAACCGCTTCAGGCTGCATGCGCAGGAGATCGCGCCGCTGCGGGACGATATTGCCGAGCCAGGGGCACATATCGAAATCCTGCTCAGGCTGACCGACGAGGAAGGCAGCTTCGTCACCCCGCAGAGCTTCATTCCGGCGGCGGAGCGCTACGGATTGATGCCGGCGATCGATCGCTGGGTGGTGCGCAACGCTTTCGCCACATTGGCGGCCAGACGCACCGATCAGCGCGCGACGCCGATATCCACCTGCGCGATCAATCTCTCCGGCGCCACGTTCGGCGACGAGACGTTTCTCGGCTTCATGCGCGAGCAGTTCGCCGCGCACGCCATTGCGCCCGAAACGATCTGCCTGGAGATCACCGAGACCAGCGCCATCGCCAATCTGACCGAGGCCATGCGTTTCATCGCCGACCTGCGCGGGCTGGGCTGCCGCTTCGCGCTCGACGATTTCGGCTCCGGCATGTCGTCCTTCGCCTATCTGAAGCATTTGCCGGTCGATTACCTCAAGATCGACGGCAGCTTCGTCAAGGACATGCTCGACGACCGCATCGATCGCGCGATGGTCGAGATGATCCATCATATCGGCAAGGTGACGGGAAAACGCACCATCGCCGAATTTGTCGAAAGCGACGGCATCGTCGAAGCCTTGAAAGCGATCGGCGTCGATTACGCGCAGGGCTATGCGATCGCGCGACCCCAGCCATTCGACGCGGCCACGGTCCTGCACGGCGGGCACACGGCACAGGGTGCGGTGACGGATGCCTGGGACGCGCTGGCCAAGACCCTGCGCCGCAAAGCTGGTTAGGCCTTGGCGCCGCTCGATCCGGCCGGCCTTTCCAACAGGATCGTCGGCTTTTCGTGATAGGTGGTGCGCAGGATTTCGCGATAGCCGTTCTTCTCGGCCACCTTGAGCGAAGCGCCGTTTTCCGGATCGATGATGCAGACGGTTCTCGCCTGCCCCAACGCGTCGTCGCTCCAGGCGACGATCCGCCCGACGATCTCGCTCGCAACCCCCTGGCCATGCGCCTCCGAGGCCAGCGCCCAGCCTGCCTCCGGCACGCCTTCGATCGACGGCTCGATCTCGCGCTTCAGATCGTGGAACCCGGCCTCACCGATGAAGCGCTTGGTCTCCTTGTCCTCGATCGCCCAGAAACCGTAGCCGATCAGCGACCACAGGCCGGCATGGCGCAGGAAGCGCATCCAGCTCTCTTCGCGCGTGCGCGGCTTGCCGCCGATGAACCGGGTGACGGCGGGCTCTGCCCACATGGCGGCATAGGTCTCGAAATCGCCGAGCCGATGCGGCCGCAGGACGGTCCGCGCCGTCTCAAGGATCGGCACGCCGTCTTCCGTTTTGACGCTCATGGCATTCCCCTCCATTGAGGCGGCAGCGCTTAGCAAACCAGCGCGCTCGAACAAGAGCCACGATAATGCGGTGGCTCTTCCAGCCATAATGGCCATGGCACGGCTGCATCGCTATGGGCTTTTCGCCTGGCGATGCTAGTTTGCGCGCGAAACCGACCCAGAAACGCAAGTCGACCGGAGACGCACCATGGACACCACGGACCTGTTGCTGGCGATCGCGCATCACCTTCTGGTGTTCTCGCTGGCCGGTATCATCGGCGCGGAGTTCGTGCTGGTGCGCGGCGATCTGGCAGCGGCGACGCTGAAGCGCCTTGCCGGCATCGACCGCCACTACGGCATCGTCGCCGCGCTCATCGTCATCGTCGGCGTCTGCCGTGTGTTCTTTGGCCTGAAAGGCTGGGAATTCTACATCTACAATTGGGTGTTCTGGGCAAAGATGGTGGCCTTCGCCATCGTCGGCCTGCTGTCGATCGTGCCGACCATGCGCTTCATCTCCTGGAACAGGCAGGCGAGCGGCAACCCGTCTTTCGCGGTGCCGGCGGCGGAATTGGCCTCGGTGAAGAACTATGTCCGCGCCGAGGGCTTTGTCTTCCTGCTGATCCCCGTCTTCGCCGCGGCGATGGCGCGCGGCTACGGCTACTAGGCCTCGGCCGGAAACGTCTCGTCCAGTGGCGCGATCGGCACCAGCGGGGCCGGCACGTCGGTGGTCTTTTCCTTCGACTTGCAGATGTCGGCGATGACGCAGGCCGGGCAGTCGGGCTTGCGCGCCTTGCAGACATAGCGGCCATGCAGGATCAGCCAGTGATGCGCATGGCGCATATATTCGGCGGGAATGACCTTGAGCAGCCCTTCTTCGACCTGTTCCGGCGTCTTGCCGGGCGCCAGCCCGATCCGGTTGCCGATACGGAAGATATGCGTGTCGACCGCCATCGTGTGCTGGCCGAAGGCGACGTTGAGCACGACATTGGCGGTCTTGCGCCCGACGCCCGGCAGCTTCACCAGCTCGTCGCGATCCTGAGGCACCTGGCCCGCATAATCGTCGATCAGCGCTTTCGACAGCGCGATCACGTTCTTCGCCTTGTTGCGCCACAGACCGATGGTGCGGATGTAATCGCCGACCTTGGTCTCGCCCAATGCCAGCATCTTGGCCGGCGTGTCGGCCGCCGCGAACAGCGCCTTCGTCGCCTTGTTGACGCCGGCGTCGGTCGCTTGCGCGGACAGCACCACCGCGACCAGCAGGGTGAAGGCGTTGACATAGTCGAGCTCGCCTTTCGGCTCAGGCCGCTGCACCGAAAAACGCCGGAATATCTCATGCACCTCGGCGGGGCTATAGAGCGACCGCGAGGCGGCCTTTCGCGGCCGCCGGCCAGGCGCCCGGCTGCCACCGACCGCGGAGGGTTGAGACTTTTTGACAGCTACGGATTTTTTCGACTTGGGAGGCGCCATATCCCTTCCTATAATATTCCCTCATGAGCGACACAAACGCCTCGTTCCAGGCCGACGAGCCATTTTTCCAGGCCTTGCTGACGCCGCACCGCTCGCTCGGCCGCACCGGCTTCCTGATCCTGATGGGAGCGCTTCTGTTCGGCTGGGCGGTCACCGGCGCCTTCTTCCTCGCGCACGGCGCCTGGCCGGTGTTCGGCTTCTTCGGCCTCGACGTGATCGCCGTCTACATCGCGTTCCGCGCCAATTACCGGGCCGCGCGCGCCCGCGAGGAAATCTCGGTCTCGCGCACCAGTCTCGACATTCGCAAGACAGCGCCGTCCGGTCGTTCGGAAGCGCATCATTTCAATCCGTTCTGGACGCGGTTTTCGATCGCCCGCCACAGCGAGATCGGCATCACCAAGATGGCCGTCGAAGCGCAGGGCAAGAGCGTGGCGATCGGCGGTTTCCTCAATCCCGACGATCGCGAGAGTTTTGCCACCGCCTTCTCGCGCGCGCTGGCGACCGCCAAGACACGCTGAGCACGATCCCGAACCGAAGGTCCGCGTCAGCGAAAAGTGGACGCCGGTTTTCGGACAAGATCACGCTCGGAGCAAACAAGCCTTTCAGAACCGGTAGCGCAACAGCCTGCCGACCTTGCGCATCGCTGGGATGAGCTTCCAGAGACCGACGAACAGACGCGCTGACCAGCCCAGGCGCGCTCCTTGCTCCGGCTTGTAGGATGGGATCTCGCCGATGAAGCGAAGTTTGGGCACCGCGCGCTCCAATTCGCGCGGATCCTCTATGGCCCAATGAACTTCGGCGCCGGTCGCCTTGATGGCCGGATTGAGGCGCATCAGCTTCAGGCCGAACCGGCTATAGGCGTCGAACATCAGCTCGCCGCCGGCAAGATGCGAGACAAGCCGCGCAAGCAGCGGCGGTCCCTCCTCGGCTGGAAGATAGGGCGTCAGCCCCTCGGCCGCCACGATCGCCGGGCGATTGCGGGGCACCGCGGCCAGCCAGCCCGGTTCGGTCACCGAGGAAGCGATCAGATGGTAACAGTCCCTGGACGGATAGAGCCTGCGCCTGAGCTCGACGACGTCCGGATAGTCGACGTCGAACCAGTCGACGCCTTGCGGCGGGTCGACGCGAAATATCCGCGTATCGAGCCCGCATCCCAGATGCAGCACGATCGCGTCCGGATATCTTGCGAGGAAATCCGCGACGCAGACGTCCAGTGTCTTCGCCCTGATTGCAAATCCCAGCCCGAGATTGCCGTCGACCTTGAGCCTTGCGAAATCATAGTCGATCTTGCGCACCGCCTCGTCGGCGAAGCGATCCTGAAGCAATGAATTGGGCAGCCGGCTCTCCAGCGCCTTGCCGTAGAGCGTCATCAGCAAGGTCTCCCTTGCCCCGGTCAGATCAACCTTTTCGCCGGCCATCATTGTCCTCTTCGGCCCGAAGCTCACTCTATCTGGGTGTGGATGGCGGGAAGGCAAGTTTCGGGTGGAGGCAAAGTTCTGGAAGACCGATATTCGGACCAAGGAGATATTGCCATGAACGCTCAGATGACCATGAATACCCGCATGAAACCAACCGCTATCCTCCAGAACGACATCACCCCGGAAGGCAGCGACTACGACGTCGTGCGCCGCGCCATCGAGAAGATCAGCCTCGACTATCGCGACCAGCCCTCGCTCGAGGTCCTGGCCGAAGAGGTCGGCGAGACGCCCACCGGCCTGCAGAAACTCTTCACCCGCTGGGCCGGCCTGTCGCCCAAGGCCTTCCTGCAGGCAGTGACGCTCGACCATGCGCGCAGGCTGCTCGATTCCGGCATGCCGCTGCTGGAGACCTCGTTCGAGCTCGGCATGTCCGGTCCCGGCCGGCTGCACGACCTCTTCGTCACCCATGAGGCGATGTCGCCCGGCGACTACAAGACCCGGGGCGCGGGTCTCACCATCCGCTACGGCTACCACATCTCGCCTTTCGGCATCGCGCTGATCATGGTCACCGATCGGGGTCTCGCCGGCCTGGCCTTCTGTGACGCCGGCGGCGAGCGGTCGGCCTTCGCCGATATGTCCGGCCGCTGGCCGAACGCGACTTACGTCGAGGACATGTCGGCCACCCAGGCTTACGCCGCGCGGGTCTTCGACCCGACGCAATGGCGCGCCGACCAGCCGCTGCGCGTGGTGATGATCGGCACCGATTTCCAGCTTCGCGTCTGGGAAGCGTTGCTGCGCATCCCGATGGGCAGGGCCTGCACCTATTCCTCGATCGCGGCAAGCATCGGCCATCCCAGCGCCAGCCGGGCCGTGGGCGCGGCCGTGGGCGCCAACCCGATGTCCTTCGTAGTGCCCTGCCACCGGGCGCTGGGCAAGTCCGGCGCGCTCACCGGCTATCACTGGGGCCTGACGCGCAAGCGCGCCATCCTCGGCTGGGAAGCGGGACAAGTGACGTCCTGAAACAATCGATTTTTTCGCACCCCATTGCGAAAAACCGTGTATCGAAGTATAAATCGGCACAAACTGAATAAATACATTGTTTTATGCATGAGATGCAACCGGCGACAACCTCTGGTTATCGCCGGTTTTCTTTTAAGTTGTTTTCCGGCGTTATTTCATTTAACGCTAAATTAACCACGATAAAGGGAAGATAACCCCGATGTCGAGCTGCATCATCCGGCTCGAAAGAGGGGTCTCAATGAAGTTCTTCCGCGCCGCCATGGCTGCGAGCGTGCTCGCTGCCGGCGCCGGCCAGGCAGCATCGGCCGCCACCACCGGAAATGTGCTGTTCAATGGTACGATCACCGCGACCTGCACGGTCACGATCAACTCCAACGGCACGATGACCGTCAGCAGCAATCTCCAGTCGCTGAGCTCGCACAATATCGGCGGTTCGGCCGGCAGCGCTCAGGTCGACACCACGGGCGGCGTCTCGCTCAGCGTCGACCCAGTCACCACGACGACGGTACCGGCCTCAGACACCACGGCGACGACATGGACGCCGACCTTCGCCACCTCCGGCGCGCAGACGATTGCCGAAACCGGCACCGCGACCGCGCTGACGGTGCCAGGCACGTCGACGGTCGCGGTCAATCTTGCCGGCACCAAGAGCGGCACAAACCGCTTCTCCGCCGGCAACTACCAGGCAACGGTGACGCTGCGCTGCGAATAGTCTTGTCGCGAAAGGAGCGGTCCTTGAGAACGATTGCGATTCTGGCGGCGGGCTTGACTGCCGTGCTGTCTCCCATCGCCGCGACAGGCCAGTCGATGACGCCGATGCGCGGCGAGGTGCGATCCTTCACGGATGCCTTCGCCGTCCGCGTCTTCCCGGGCAACCCGTACAACCAGCGCATACGTGTCGAAGTCCATGTCTACGACCAGGATTTCCAGCCGGTCGACGCCAGGATCACGCCGAGCGCCTTCCTTTTGGCCGGCCAGGCATCGCGCCCTGTACTGGTGGTCGTCCCGTTCGGCGGCGCGAAAGAGCGTAAAGTGCGTATCTGTACCGAGAGTATCCCCTTTCCAAGCGAGCGGACCCAGATAAGGGCACAGATATGCGGAAAGTTTTTCGGGCATCGCAGGTTCTGACCTTGTCCCTGCTGTCCGCCTTGGCTGTCGTAAGTCGGGGGCTTGCCGAGGACATCCTGAATCTGAATCAGAACCAGACCGGTTTCAGCCTGCCCGGCGTCAGCCTGCCTCAGGGCCAGGACGAGGTTCATGCCAGCGACGGCACGACCTGCCGCTCGGCCGTTTCCGGCAGCGGCGCCTATTTCGACCTCGGCGTCATCCGCGGCAACAACAGCAGCAACCAGGCCAACAGCGACATCGCCACATACGGCCGCGTGGTGATCCCGATCGGGCGGACGCCGAAACGTGTCGATTGCAGCCGCCTCTACGAGTTGGAAGTCGAGCGCCTGCAGCTTGAATTGAAGCTTCTTAAAATGGGCCTCGGCGCCGACGGTCAGACGACAGGAAGTGTGGCCGCCCCAGCACCCCAGGGTCCCGCGCCCCAGGCCAGCGCGGCCCAGGTCAAATCAGCAGGATGGGCCAACGAAGGCTGGAGCATCAGAGGCACGACCGGCAGTGAAAAGAAGAAGCGGAAATAGCCGCGCGCTGTTCGCGCTGGCGGCGCTTGCCGGCCTCTGTCTCCCGGCGCAGGCGGCGATCATCGGCACCTGCACGATCATGATCGGCGCGTCGGGAGCGATGAAACCGAACCCCGCCATCAACATCTTTGGTTCCAAGCAGGCGGGCGGGTCGAGCGCCGGCGCCACCATCACCGCGAACTCGACGCTGTGTTCGATCCTCAACCTGTTGGACTGCTACTCCGTCTCCGCGCCGGCGCCGATCGCCTTCACCTCCGCTCCGAGCGGCGGCGACACCAACGTCACTTTCGCCACGGTCTTTCGGCTCGACGGATCCGGGGTGGACATACCAGGCAGCACGCCGCAGCCGGTGACCAACGGCACCCACACCATCCAGGTCGATCTAACCGCCACGAAGTCGCCCGGCATCTTCCCGGCGGGTAATTATCAGGGCATGGTCACGGTGCGCTGCGAATGATGCCTGTGGGCCACGGGCGCGCACAACCGACATGATCTGGCGACAGGCGGTCTTTGCCGCTAGCCTCCCGCGCAATCAATTGTGTAAAAGCAGGCACTTGGGGTGGCTCGACCTTCAATCGGGGGGCAGCGCGTCCCGGCAGGAGGCACTTCTTGATTATCGTTGTCGGTTCGATCAACCTCGACCTCATCGCCAATGTCGACCGCTTGCCGGACCCCGGCGAGACGGTGCGCGGCTCCGGCTTCGCCACCGCGCCTGGCGGCAAGGGCGCCAACCAGGCCCTGGCCGCGGCGCGCGCCGGCGCCGAGGTACGCATGGTGGGCGCGGTCGGCAAGGATAGCTTTGCCGCCGAGGCGCTTGCCCTTCTCAAGGCCGGCAATGTCGATCTGTCCGGTGTCGGCCAGAGCTTCGCCTCCACCGGCACGGCGTTGATCCTGGTCGGCGCTGATGGAGAGAACGTCATCGCTGTCGTGCCGGGCGCCAATGATTCGGTGGTGCCGGGCGATGTCGCCAAGGCCTTCCTCAAGAAGGGCGACGTCGTGCTCTTGCAGCATGAGATCCCGCTGCAGACGGTCGACGCCACACTCGACGCGGCGCGCGCGGCGGACGCCGTCAGCGTGCTCAACACCGCCCCTTTCCGTGCCGAGGCCGCCGGCTTCGTCGGCAAGGCCGATTATGCCGTCGCCAACGAAACCGAGTTCGATCTCTATGGCGAGGCGCTGGCGCTTTCGGGGCGCGATCGCCCTGCCCGCATGCGCGACTATGCCAAGAAGACAGGCCGCGCCATCGTCGTCACGCTCGGTGGCGACGGCGTGCTGGCCGCCACGCCGGACGATTTCCTCACCGTTCCGGCGCTGAAGATCACGCCGGTCGACACGGTCGGCGCGGGCGACACCTTCTGCGGTTATTTCGGCGCCGGCCTGTCGTCCGGTCTGCCGCTTCAGGAGGCGCTCACCCGCGCCGCCGCGGCCGGTTCGCTCGCCTGCCTGAAACCCGGCGCGCAGCCGGCAATTCCACCGGAAAAGGATGTCGACGCGGCCCTGGCGGCGGCGCGGTAATGGCCATGCGTCCCGTCACCAAGCACGCAGCGCCGCCGGCCGGCGATATCTGCCACCTCTCCGCCGTCGAGCTTGCCCAGAAGATCAGGCAGCGCCATTTGTCGGCGCGCGAGGTGGCCGGCGCTTTCCTCGACCGCATCGAGGCGGTGAACCCGCTGGTCAACGCCGTCGTTTCGCTGCGCGAGCGCGCCGATATCCTGGCCGAGGCCGACAGGGCGGATGCCCATCTGGCACGCGGCGGCGAGGCCGGATCGCTCTTCGGCCTACCGATCGCCATCAAGGACCTCGCCCTGACCGGGGAGCTCAGAACCACCTTCGGCTCGCCGATCTTCGCCGATTTCATCCCCGACGTGGACGATTTCTTCGTCGAGCGCGTCCGCAAGGCCGGCGCCATCATCATCGGCAAGACCAATGTCCCGGAATTCGGGCTGGGCTCCAACACCTACAATCCGGTCTTCGGGCCGACGCTCAACGCCTTCGACCCCGCGCTGACCGCCGGCGGCTCGAGCGGCGGCGCGGCCGTGGCGCTGGCGCTCGACATGGTGCCGGTCGCCGATGGCAGCGACTTCGGCGGCTCGCTGCGCAATCCGGCAGCCTACAACAATGTCTACGGCTTCCGCCCCTCGCAGGGCCTTGTGCCTGCAGGCCCGGACTTCGATGTCTTTCATTCGCAGATGGGCGTCGAAGGGCCGATGGGCCGCAACATTCGCGACATCGCGCTTTTGCTCGACGAACAGGCCGGCTATCACCCGCACGCGCCGCTGTCATACGCCAAGGAGGGTTCGTTCCTCGACGGCTTGGGCGCGAAAGCGGCCGGCGGCCGCATCGCCTGGCTGGGCGATCTCGGCGGCCACCTGCCGACGGAACCGGGCGTGCTCGACCTTTGCGAGGCCGCGCTTACCCGCTTCGCCGCAGCATCCTTCCGCACCGAGGCCCTGGTACCGGATGTCGATTTCGAGGCGCTCTGGCAGGCCTTTGTCACCTTGCGCCAGGCGAGCAGCGGCTGCGGGCTGAAGGCGCACTACGACGACCCGGCAAAACGCAAACTTCTGAAGCCCGAGGCTGTCTGGGAAGTGGAGCAGGCGATGGGCCTGACCGCGCCGCAGGTCCATGCCGCCAGCGTCCGGCGCACCTCGTGGCACCGAACGCTGCTTTCGCTGTTCGAGCGTTTCGACCTGATCGCGCTGCCGACCGCGCAGGTCTTCCCGTTCGACGTCTCGACCCACTGGCCGCGCGAGGTCGCGGGACGACCCATGGACAGCTATCACCGCTGGATGCAGGTCTCCGCCTTCGCCACCCTGGGCGGCTGCCCGGCGCTCAGCGTCCCGGCGGGGTTCGACGGGAAGGGCCGACCCATGGGCATGCAGTTGATCGGCCGCCCACGCGGCGACCTCGCCGTGCTCAAGGCCGGCGCCGCCTATGAGGCGATATTGCCGTGGACGGCGGGCGCCTGCTGAGCAGCCTCTGAATCGGGCAAGTCGGCATCGCTTGCGCCGACAGTGAAGCCGTGCATTGATCCGGCGGCCACCGCCGCATCACCTCTGTCCGTCCGAGGAAAGCCATGTCGCTGGAACTTTACGCAACCTATGTCGTTGCCTGCATCGTCATCATCCTGGTGCCCGGTCCGACGGTGACGCTGATCATCGCCAACAGCATCCGCCACGGCTCGCGCGCGGGCCTGGCCAACGTCGCCGGCACCCAGGCCGGGCTCGCCATCATGATCGCCATCGTCGGCATCGGCCTCAACACGCTGATCGCCGGCATGGGCCACTGGTTCGAGTGGGTGCGGCTGATCGGCGCCGCCTATCTGATCTGGATGGGCGTGCAGATGTTCCGCTCCAAGGGCACGCTCAATCCCGACGGAACGGCTAGAAAACCGCGCGGCGGCTTTTTCCTGCAGGGTTTTCTGGTGGCGATCAGCAATCCGAAGACCTTGGTCTTCTTTGGCGCCTTCTTCCCGCAGTTCATCGCGCCGCAGGGCAATTACACGCTACAGATCGTCGTGATGGGCCTGACCGCGATGATCTTCGCCGCCATGTCGGATTCGACCTACGCGCTTGCCGCCGGCCGCGCCGGCCGGCTGCTGTCGGCCAGCCGCGTCAGGCTGATGTCCAGGATCAGCGGCAGCTTCCTGGTCGGCGGCGGGCTATGGCTGGCGTTTTCGAAGTCGAAGTGAGCGCCTCAGCCTCCCCACCCTGTGGGAGAAGGAGAGGCGTTACAGCCGCCCCAGCCTCTCCACCAGCAGCGCGAAGAAGCCGTCATGGTCGATGTCGCGCATCACGGTGGCGTTCTTTTTCCGCTTGGTGACCCCCCACCAGTCGATCACCGTCATGCCCATGGTGAGCTCCGACGCGGTCTCGACGCTGACATTGCAATGGCGGCCCTTGAACAGCTCCGGCTTGATCAGATAGGCGATCACGCACGGATCGTGCAGCGGCCCGCCATCGGTGCCGTATTTTTCCTCGTCATAGCGCTCGAAAAACTCCAGCATCTCGGCGGTCGCGGTGCCGACCTTGGTGCCGAGCTGGCGGAAAGCCTGCGTGCGCTTGGACGTGGTCAGCGCCTTGTGGGTGACGTCGAGCGGCATCATCACGATCGGAATGCCCGACTTGAACACCAGATCGGCGGCCTGCGGGTCGACATAGATGTTGAATTCGGCGGCCGGCGTGACGTTGCCGCCCTCGAAGAAGCCGCCGCCCATCAAGACGATTTCCTTGATGCGGGGCGCGATCCTCGGCTCGCGGATCAGCGCCAGCGCGATGTTGGTGAGCGGTCCGAGCGGGCAGAGCGTGATCGTGCCGCTTTCCTCGCGCATCAGCGTCTCGACAATGAAATCGACGGCGTATTGTTCCTGCAACGGCATGGTCGGCTCGGGCAGTTGCGGGCCGTTCAGGCCTGTCTTGCCGTGCACTTCCTCGGCGGTGACGAGTTCGCGCGCCAGCGGCCGAATGGCGCCGGCATAGACCCTGACGTCCGGCCTGCCGGCCAGCTCGCAGATCTTGCGGGCGTTGTTCTGGGTCAGCTTCAGCGGCACATTGCCGGCAACCGCGGTGATACCGACGATCTCCAGCTCCGAACTGCCGAGCGCCAGCAATATGGCGACGGCATCGTCCTGGCCGGGATCGGTGTCGATGATGATCTTTCTGGACTGGGGCATTTCAATTCCTTTTGGGGGAGTCTTTTTGGGCGGGATTTAGAGCATGATCCCGAAAAGTGGGAACCGGCTTTCGGACAGGATCATGCTCCAACGAAGAGCTTAGTCAGGATGGCGGTTCAACGAAACGTCATCCTGATTTCAGTGGCTTGAACTTGATCGCGCGGCGGACCATATCAAGACCATCGGGAAAAATGCCATCCGGGTTTTTCCAGTTTGTGTCGCTCTTCAGAGGACAATGTAACAATGAGTCGAATGACGCCCTTCTCCAGCCCGCTTCTTCTGGGCTTCGATGCCATGGAAAAGACGCTTGAGCGTCTGGCGAAGTCCGGCGACAGCTATCCCCCGTACAATATCGAGCGCCTCGGCGCAGCCGACGGCAACGCCGAAAGGCTGCGCATCACGCTGGCCGTTGCCGGTTTTGCCGAGAGCGACCTCGATGTCACCACGGAGGAAAACCAGCTAATCGTGCGCGGACGTCAGACTGACGACACCGAGCGCGAATTCCTCCACCGCGGTATCGCCGCGCGCCAGTTCCAGCGCTGTTTCGTGCTGGCCGACGGCATGCGGGTGATTGCGGCGGAACTGAAGAACGGCCTGTTGTCGGTCGACCTGGACCGGCCGGAGGCCGAGCGGCTGGTACGGAAAATAAACATATCGGTGAAAGACTGATCTTTGCCGATGGCTCTATGCGAGGCGGCCAATCCTGGCGTCCTCGCGCCAAGGAGGCTTGAAATGACCAGAACTGACGAAACCACCACCATGACCAGCGGCGAACTCGCCCATCTCGGCGAAGGTTCGGTCGCCTATCTCAGGAAAGTATCGAGCGACGACCTGCGCGGCCGCTTCCCCGGCCTCGACGAAATCGCGCCCGGTATGGAGCTGTGGGCGCTGTTTGCCGCCAACGGCCAGCCGATCCTGCTTTCCGATGCCCGTGACCGGGCGCTGGCGGGTGCGCTGGAGAACGACCTGACCACAGTCGCGATCC
>NZ_VFVI01000023.1:0-34454 GCF_006442775.1 Mesorhizobium sp. B2-4-6 | reverse complement strand
TCCGAAAGGACGACCAGGATTCATTCGGTCTCCTTCCCACTTCAAACCATACACCAGAACCAACACACAGGATTCTATGGTCTGCGCGCGTCGCTTCGCTCCTTGCTCCGCCATAGAATGACGAGGTTGGGGGGCGGCTTCAACCAATCTCCGGCGTTTGCGCTGATTTCACGCAAATGAACGGAAAATCTTGTACCAAGACAAGCGGCAACCTTTCCAAATCCCTGTGTCGGGGAACTAGTCGCCCCTGCGTCCAGTTTCTCAAACCTTTTGCCTCAACGGCCGGCGCGCGCCAGCCCGTGCGCCACCAGGCGCTCGATAACCTCCGGATAGCTGACGCCACTCGCCGCCATCGCCTTGGCGTACATGCTGATATTGGTGAAGCCCGGAATGGTGTTGAGCTCGTTGATCAGGAAATTCATGTCCGGCATCAGGAAGAAATCGACGCGGGCCATCCCGTCGCAGCCGAGCGCTCTGAACGCCCTGGCGGCCATATCGCGCATGGCATTCTCGACTTCCAGCGGCAGCTCGGCCGGCACGATCAGGGCCGCGCCATTCTCGTCGATATATTTGGCGTTGTAGTTGTAGAAGCCGTGACTTTCCGCGGGCACGATCTCGCCGGGCCGCGAGACGAAGAGCTCGCCCGTGGGGCTCTCCAGCACGCTGAATTCGATCTCGCGGCCACGAACGAATTCCTCCGCCAGGACCTTGCGATCGTGCTGGAAGGCCTCCGCCAGCGCGCGCTCGAACTCCTGACTGCCATTGACCTTCGCAACGCCGACCGACGAGCCCTGCCGCGCCGGCTTGATGAACAGCGGCAAGCCGAGCTTGTCTTCCAGCTTGGCAAGCGAAGGCAGCCGACCCTCTTCGATCGTCACCGAGCGCGCGACCGGCAGTCCCGCCGCCTTCAGCAGCCGCTTGGCGACGTCCTTGTCGAGGGCCGTGGCCGAGCCCAGAATACCGCAGCCGGCGAGCGGCACCCGCGCCACTTCGGCCAATCCCTGCACCGCGCCGTCCTCGCCATGCAGACCGTGCAACACCGGAAACAGGATATCGATGACGGGCAGGTCATGGGGTGCGCCGCTGGCAGGGATCGCCAGCATCCGCCCCTGCCCGCCCGGCACCAGGCACAGCTGTATGCCAGCCGACGGCGTCGCCAGGGCGCCGTCCTCGAAACGGCTGAGCAGCCATTGGCCGTCGCGCGTGACGAAGATCGGCACGGCGTCGTATTTCGCCGGATCCAGCGCCTGCATGACGTTGGCCGCCGAAAGCAGCGACACCTCATGCTCGGCGGATCGACCGCCGAACAGCACACCTATACGCAGGCTTTTCGCGGGCATCGACAACTCCACCAATGATCGGGGTTGGAGCTCGCACGCGAAACACCAGACATCCCCCTTCAACCGTCCGAGTAGTAACCGAAGGATTGGAGTGGGACTTTGACCAGTTGAAGCAGTTTTTCAGCAGAAGCGCGAAAGGCCTTCCGTTCGGAACCGTATCAAGACGAGGAGCGGTTCATCCGTTCATGAAACGATGAACCGCTCCAAGGTTGTGTCTTTACTTCGTCAGCGCAACGCCGCCGCGATGTTGCCGCCGTCCACCGTCGTCACGTCCGCTGTGGTGCGTTCGGCCAGCGCCTGGTGCAGGAATGCCTGCGCCACGTCGTCGGCGGTCACTTCCTGTCCGAGCAGATTGCCGGACATATATTCCTTTTCCGACACGCCGCGCGCGCCGGAACGGCTGGCGATCATCGCGTCGGTCAGCAGGCCCGAGCGGATGCGGTCGGCGTTGACCGCATTGGAGCGAATGCCATAGGCGCCGTAGTCAAGCGCATATTGCCGCGACAGGAACAAGGTCGCCGCCTTCGGGATGCCGTAGGCGCCGAATTTCGGGCCGGGGTTGATCGCCTGCTTGGAGGTGTTGAACAAAAGCACGCCACCGGTGCCCTGTTCCAGCATGATGCGCACCGCATTCTGCGCCGCCGACTGGTGGGCGAAGAAGTTGAGCTCGAAGCTCTTGCGCAAAGTGGCGTCGTCGAGCTCGCCGATACGGCCTTCCCAGGCCGCGCCCGCATTCGAGACCAGGATGTCGACGCCGCCATAGACGGCGACCGCCTTGTCGAAGGCGGCGCGCATCTCGGCCGGATTGGTGATGTCGGCACCGACGCCGATCGAATTGTTGCCGGCGGCCTTCGCCGCATCCGCCGCCTTGGCCGGATCGAGGTCGACGATCACCGCATGCGCGCCGTTGGCCGCGAACAGCTTTGCAGTCGCCGCACCAATGGCGCCGGCGCCGCCGGTGATCAGCGCGACCTGGCCGGTCAGCGGCTTCGGCTTGTTCGAGGCGAGCTTGGCCTGCTCGAGCGACCAGTATTCGAGCGGAAAGAGGTCGGCCTTGGACAGCGGATGGAAATTGCCGACGGCCTCGGCGCCGCGCACCGCCTCGATCCACATCTCGCCGACATCGGAGGCGATTTTCGCGTCCTTCAGCGTCCGGCCATGGCCGAACATGCCCAGCCCCGGCACCAGCGTCAGGCGCGGCATCGGGTCGAGCATGGTGCGCTTGACGTCGTCCAGCGCGTCATTGGTCTCGAAATAGGCAGTGTAGTCCTTGACGAAGGCATCGACATGGCTGCGCACCACGCCCTTGTAGTCGCCGAGCTTGCCGGCATCGGGCGCCGGTACCGCCATCGGTCCGGTCTTGATGCGGATCGACAGATCAGGCGTCGACACGCCGCGGCCGGCATAGTCGGCGATCTTGGCCGAATTGATGAAATCGACGATGGCGTCAGACGTGCGGAAGTCGCTGATCATGCGGTCGAAGCGGCCTTCGCCGCGCGCCACCGCGACTGCGCCGCGCAGCATCGGCGCGATGTCGCTCGGCCGGGCGAGCTTTGCCGGCAGCGCTGCCTTGACCGCCTGCGGCTTGCCGTTCCTGGCGACATAATCCTCGGCCATAGTCACATAGTGGATCATGCGGTCATAGGCCTGCCTGGCATCGTCGCCGAAAGTGAAGATGCCATGCTTGTCGAGGATCAGGCCCTCGACGTTCGGGTCGGCGTCGAACACCTCCGCTGCGACCTTGGCGAGGTCGAAGCCCGGCTTGATATAGGGCACGTAACCTAGTCTGTCGCCGAACACGGTCTCGATCAGCGGCTTGCTGTCTTCCTGGTCGACGATGGCGAGGATCGCCGTGGAATGCGTGTGGTCGACGAATTTGTGCGGCAGGAAGGCGTGCAGCAGCGTTTCGACCGATGGGTTCGGAGAGGCGGGGTCGATGAGGTTGGAGCGCTGCAGCGCCACCATGTCCTCGTCGGCGAGCTGGTCCAGGGAGCGCGCCTTGAGCAGCGCGCCCATCTTCACCGCCGGCAGGCCTTGCGGCTCGATGACGGCCATGTCCCAGCCGCTGCCCTTGACGCAGAGCACGTCCCATTCGTCGCCGACGAGATCGGTGGCCTTGGTCTTGCAGGAGGTGTTGCCGCCGCCATGCAGCACCAGCCGCGGCTCGCCGCCAAGCAGACGGGTCGTGTACACGCGCAGCGCAAGGTCGCGGGCGACGCCCTTCTTGGCATAGTCGGCAACCATCTTCTCCGCGTCGGCGTCATTCCAAAGGTTCTGCATGTCGTTCCGTCCGTTCCGTCTTTTTTGCTCATGAACAGAAAGCCGCGACGTCTTGATGACAGAAGCGGCGAGGGTGGTTTTCTAGGATGCTTTCTTGCCGGCTTCGCCCGCGTGAGTGAGCAGGCGCTCGGCCATGTGCGCGCCGATCACCAGATGCGTGCAAAGCCCGCCGGCGATGGCCGCAAGCAGCGGCTCGAACTTGGTGTCTTCCTGCACCACCATCAGGCGCTTTTCGATGGCGCGCAGCGAGGCGAGTTCGGCGGAAATGACGCGTCGGTTGTAGCTGCAGTCGAGCACCTCGCCATAGGCGTCGATGATCTGCCCGGCGATGACGCCGGCCGCCCCTTGGCTGCGCAGCGCTTCCATCTCGGCCGGCGACAGCGCGCCGCATTTCACCAGATGGCTGTCGGCGTCGACCGCGCCGACGGAATAAAGCGCGAGGTCGCAGTCGGCGATGCCGGCAAGCTGGTCGCGGATTACCGGCTCGGCGCGCAGGCCTTGCGCCAGTTCCTCGGTGGAGAGCACCAGCGGCGCATAGAAATTGAGGCCCTTGGCGTTCAGCCGCCGCGCGATCTCCATCGTGCATTGGTCGGGCCGGTAGGAATAGGGCGCGCCGAGATTGCCGCAGAGCTGCACCACGGTGACGTCCTGCAGGTCGGCATAGGACATGATGTCGGCGATGGTGTAGACGGTGCGGCCCCAGGCGACGCCGATACGGTCGCCCTTCTTCACCAGCTCGAGAAAGACGCTCGCCGCCAGCACGGCGATATCGGCCGAAGGATCCGCGAGATAGGCATTTTCCGGCGCGATCCAGACGGCGTCGAGATCGAAAGCGTCTTCAAGTCGGCGCGCCGTGACGTCGTCAGTGAAGAGCTGCGTCGAGGTCGAGATGTTGACGATGCCGGTCTCGCGCGCCTTGCGCAGATACATGGCGACCGAAGCGCGTGAAATGTTGAGCTGGCTCGCCACTTCGTCCTGGCGAAGGCCGTGGGCATAGTACAGCCAGGCGGCCTTGTGGATGATCTGTTCTGCCGGTCTGATCGCCATGCCGCCTCCTCGGCTGACATTAGTCACGGCTCTCGACAAAAGTCAAATTTGCCTGCGTGAGCTGCGATCGCCTCACGGTGGGGCTCCATCCGGATCGCCATTCCACCAAGCCGGCGCAGCATAGCATTTTCAGCCGCGGAAGGGGGATAGCGTGACGAGGGGCCTAAGGTTAGAAGGTTCGAAAAGAACCTTGGGGAGAACGGGATGGCCAATCCCTACGAACAGGATCTCGACAGGAACGCCGCCAACCACCAGCCGCTGACGCCGCTCACCTATCTCGAGCGCGCGGCCAAGACCTATCCCGACCATGTCGCCATCATCCATGGCAACCAGCGCATCACCTATCGCGATTTCTGGCGCCGCTCGCTGAAGCTTGCTTCGGCGCTTGCGAAGCATGGCATCGGCAAGGGCGACACGGTGACGGTGATGCTATCGAACACGCCGCCGATGCTGGAAGCGCATTTCGGCGTGCCGATGACCAAGGCGGTGCTGCATTCGCTGAACACCCGCCTCGACGCCGCCGTCATCGGTTTCCAGCTCGACCATGCCGACTCGAAGGTGCTGATCGTCGACCGCGAGTTCTCGGGCGTCGTCAGGGAAGCGCTGGCCTTGGCCAAGGTGAAGCCCTTGGTCATCGACTATGACGATCCGGACTATGCCGCTGACGCGCCCTATCCGAAGGGTGATCGCATAGGCCCGCTTGACTATGAGGATTTTCTCGCCGCCGGCGACGAGGCTTTCGCCTGGTCGATGCCCGATGACGAGTGGGATGCCATCTCGCTCAACTACACCTCCGGCACGACGGGCAACCCCAAGGGCGTCGTCTACCACCATCGCGGCGCGGCGCTGATGGCCTACACCAACACCATCCATGCCGGCATGGCCAAGCACGCGGTCTATCTCTGGACGCTGCCGATGTTCCACTGCAACGGCTGGTGCTTTCCCTGGACCTTGGCCGTGCAGGCCGGCACCCATGTCTGCCTGCGCTGGGTGCGGGCAAAGCCGATGTATGACGCCATCGCCGACCATCGCGTCACGCATCTGTGCGGCGCGCCGATCGTCATGTCGGTGCTGATCAACGCGAAGGACGAGGACAAGCGCCAGTTCGCGCAGACCGTCACCTTCAACACGGCGGCCGCGCCGCCGCCGGAGGCAGTGCTTTCCGGCATGGCCGACGCCGGCTTCGCCGTCACCCATCTCTACGGCCTGACCGAGACGTATGGGCCGGCCGTCGTCAACGAATGGCACAATGAGTGGGACGCACTGGAGAAGGGGCCGAGGACGCAGAAGAAGGCGCGCCAGGGCGTCCGCTACGCCGCGCTCGAGGGTCTCACGGTGATGAACCCGCAGACCATGGTGGAGACGCCGGCCGATGGTGAGACCATCGGCGAGGTCATGTTCCGCGGCAACATCGTCATGAAGGGCTACCTGAAGAACAGGAAGGCGACCGACGAGGCCTTCGCCGGCGGCTGGTTCCATTCCGGCGATCTCGGTGTCATGCACCCCGACGGCTACATCCAGCTCAAGGACCGCTCCAAGGACATCATCATCTCGGGCGGCGAGAACATCTCTTCCATCGAAGTCGAGGACGCGCTCTATAAGCACCCGTCGATCGCTTCCTGCGGTGTGGTTGCCCGCGCCGACGAGAAATGGGGCGAGGTGCCGGTCGCCTATGTCGAGCTGAAGCCGGGCAAAGCCGCGACCGAGGCCGAGATCATCGAGCATTGCCGAGGGCTGCTGGCGCGCTTCAAGGTGCCGAAGACAGTGGTGTTTGCCGAAATCCCGAAGACGTCGACGGGGAAGATCCAGAAGTTCCGGTTGCGGGAAATGGCGAAGGGGGCGTAGATCGGCGAGGCTAAGAGCCTTCGACGTTGGCGGGACAGCGCCCCCCTCTGCCCTGCCGGACATCTCCCCCACTTGGGGGGAGACTGGATGTCGCGCCCGCTTTCGCCAATTGCCGACGTTGCAGGAATGGCGCCAAAGCTTCTGATCTCCCCCCAAGTGGGGGAGATGTCCGGCAGGACAGAGGGGGGCGCGAAGGATCGCCGCGCTAGAGGTTAGCATCCTCATCGCCCACCGCAGACCCTCGTAACTGTCACCATCTGTCACCAATTATACGTGTACGTCGATTTCGCGTTGACTCCCCGCCGCCTTCGCTTTACGATTGACGAAAATTGAAATTCGTCACTCGTAAAACGAAAGCGCCATGTCAGAAGCCGCCAACATCGTGGCAGACCCCGCCAGACAGGAGAATGTGACGCGCATTCTCGACTGCGCCGAGCGCCTGTTCCGCCACTACGGCTACGGCAAGACCAACGTCGCCGACATCGCCCGCGAACTCGGCATGTCGCCGGCCAACATCTACCGCTTCTTTGCCTCCAAGGTCGAAATCCACCAAGCCGTCTGCGGCCGCATGCTCGGCGCCAGTTACAAGATGGCCTACGAGATCATGCACCTGCCGATCAGCGCCGAGGAGCGCCTGCGCCGCTACATCCATGCGCAGTACAAGATGACGCTGGAGGTCATGCTCGACCAGGAGAAGGTGCATGAGATGGTCATCGTCGCGCTGGAGCGCGATTGGGGCGTCATCGACAAGCATGTCAACAGCATCCACGACCTCTACGCCGAGGTGATCCGCGAGGGCATCGAGGCTGGTGAATTCAGACAGCAGGATCCCGAGACGGCTTCGCGCTGCTTCGGCGCCGCGACCGTTATTCTTTGCCATCCGCAGATGGTGGCGCAGTGCCTTGCCAAGACCAATCGGGCGATGCCCGACGAACTTATCGACTACGCCATCAGAGCCTTGAAATAGCCGCTGCCCACCGGGTGCGGTTTCGACAAATCATATCCAGTTCGGGAGTGCTAAGGTGTCATTGTCCAGTTCCATCCTCCCCAGTTCCATCCTCCGAATGCTGCCGTCCGCCGGTCTCCCAACCGCCGCCATCGTCGCAGCAGTGCTCGGCCTCGCCGGCTGCAGCCAGGAGAAGGCCGAGGTCGTCCAGGAAGTCATCCGGCCGGTGAAGGTGGTCGAGATCGGCGAGGCGCAGACCACCCGTCAGCTTGACTATTCCGGTTCGGTACGCGCCCGCACCGAGATGAATCTCGGCTTCCGCATCGCCGGCAAGGTCACCGAGCGTCTGGTCGATATCGGCCAGCATGTGAATGAGGGCGACGTGCTCGCCCGCGTCGACCCAGCCGATTACGAATTGTCGGTAAAGAGCGCTGCTGCCAGCCTCGACGCCGCCGAGCGCCAGGTCGAGACCGTCGACCTCGCCAGGAAGCGCGCCGAACAGCTCTATGCCAAGAACTTCGCGCCGAAATCGCAGCTCGATCAGGCGCGGCTGACCTACGACCAGGCGGTGGCGACGCGCGATGCCGCTCGCTCGACGCTGGCCCAGGCGCAGAACCAGGTTCAGTATGCCGATCTCAAGGCCAGCAAGAACGGCATCGTCACTGCCATCTCCGCCGATGTCGGCCAGGTGGTCGCCGCCGGCACGCCGGTGATGACCGTCGCGGTCGACGGCGAGAAGGAAGTGTCGATCGCGGTGCCGGAGATGGATATCGCAGGCTTCAAGCCCGGCAAGGAGGTCAAGGCGAACTTCTGGTCGGACGAAGGGCTCACCCTTGACGGCAAGGTCCGCGAGGTCGCCGGCAGCGCCGATCCGCAATCGCGCACCTTCGCCGTCCGGGTTTCGCTCCCCAACGATCCGCGCGTGCTGCTCGGCATGACCGCCAATGTCCAGGCGACCGTCGGCAGCAAGGCGCAACTGGTATCGATCCCGCTGACCGCGATGACCGAGAAGGACGGCAAGCAGATCGTCTGGACGGTCGATCGCGCCTCCGACACGGTGCATCCCCGTCCGATCAAGGTCGCCAACTTCACCGCCGACGGCGTCGCCGTGGCCGACGGCCTGAAACAGGGCGATGTCGTGGTTGCGGCCGGCACCCAGTTCATGACCGAAAACCTGAAGGTCAAGCTTTCCGGCGACGCCCAGCAATCCGCCTCGGCGGATGACGTCGCGACCACCAGCAGCCTGCACTGATGCTTGCCGCCCAAAAGTGCGAAGCGGTTTTGGGACAACGACATGCATCGAACTAAGACCTGAAGTCAGGCGCAACAGACGCCTTTCCCGCTCTCGCTGCGTCAAGCCGCGAGCCGGGGAAGGCATGGGTTCCGGGCGGCGAACGCCCGATCGTGAGATGCCGGCATGTTGGCTCCCCCGCAGCAGTGCCGCGTCCAGCGCGATTTGCGAGTCTCTCTCCGCTTGAGGGGTCTCGCCGCCCGGAAGCCCACCGAACTTAGAAGCGGCATGCCAAGCGAGCGTGCCTTGCCGATCAATTGGACTGGACGTGTGCCATGACCACCACCGACAGCAGCACTGAAAAGCGGCCCTTCAACCTTTCGCGCTGGGCGATCGGACATCCGAGCATCGCCCGCTTCTTGTTCGGGCTGATCATCCTTGCCGGCGCCCTCGGCCTGATGCGCATGGGCCAGAAGGAAGACCCGGATTTCACCTTCCGCGTCATGGTGGTGCAGGCGGTGTGGCCCGGAGCCTCGATCCAGGACATGGAGGACCAGGTCGTCAACAAGATCGAGCGCAAGCTGCAGGAAACGCCGCATCTCGATTTCGTGCGCTCCTACACCCGCGCCGGCAGCGCCATCATCACCTTGCAGGTCAAGGGCGACACCAATGCCGAAGAGGTGAAGGACGCCTTCTACCAGGTGCGCAAGAAGGTCGGCGACATCTCCAATGAATTGCCGCAGGGCCTGCTCGGCCCCTATTTCAACGACGAGTTCGGCGACACCTTCATCACGCTGCATTCGATCAGCGGCGACGGCTTCACCTATCCGGAGCTGAAGAAATTCGCCATCCAGGCGCGTGACATGCTGTTGACGACGCCTGGCGTCGAAAAGGCCGTCATCATCGGCGACCAGCCGCAGAAGATCTATATCGACGTCTCGTCCAAGGCGCTGGCCGAGCGCGGCCTGACCATTGTCGACCTGCAGAACGCCGTGAAGGGGCAGAATGCCGTCGATCCGGCGGGCTCCGTCGACACCGGCCTGCGCTCGGTGCGCATCTCGGTCGAGGGCGACGTCACCAAGGCCGCGGACATCCGCGAGCTCAGGCTGCGCTCCGGCAACCAGGTGACGCGCCTCGGCGACATCGCCACGGTCTCTTCCGGCCTTCAGGATCCTTACGACAACAAATACCTCTTCAACGGCCATGAGAGCGTCCAGCTCGGCGTCGTCATGGCCAAGGGTTTTAACGTCAGGGACGTCGGCAAGGATGTCGAGGCGACCTATCAGCGCTTCGAGGCGGGGCTGCCCTACGGCGTGTCGGTCGACCAGATCTCCGACCAGCCCCAGGTCGTCAAGGACGCGGTGAGCGAGTTCATGGAGGCGCTCGGCGAGGCGCTGCTCATCGTGCTTGCAGTCTCGCTGCTGTCGATCGGTTGGCGCTCGGGCCTGGTGATCGCCATCGCCATCCCGCTCGTCTTGGCCGCCACCTTCGCCATCATGTACGAGATCGGCATCGACCTGCAGCGCATCTCGCTCGGCGCCCTCATCATCGCGCTCGGCCTGTTGGTCGACGACGCCATGATCGTCGTCGAGATGATGGAGCGAAAGCTCGAGGAAGGGCTGGTAAAGATCGAGGCGGCAAGCTTCGCCTACACCTCGACTGCTTTCCCCATGCTGACCGGCACGCTGATCACCACGGCTGGCTTCATCCCGGTCGGCTTCGCCGCCTCGACCGCCGGCGAATATGTGCGCACGCTGTTCTATGTCGTCGGCATCGCATTGGTCGTGTCGTGGTTCGTCGCGGTCTATTTCACGCCGTGGCTGGGTTACATGATCCTGAAGCAGCGCAAGCATGCCGGCACTCATCACGATGTCTTCGACACCAGCTTCTATCGCCGCCTGCGCGCGACCGTCGCCTGGGCGGTGCGCCACCGCATCATCGTGCTGGTGATGACGCTGGTCACCTTCGCCACCAGCCTCTGGGCCTTCCAATTCATCCCGCAGAACTTCTTCCCGCAATCCTCACGCCCGGAAATCCTGGTCGACCTGTGGCTGCCGGAAGGCACCTCGATCAAGGAAGTCGAAAACCAGGCCAAGTCGTTTGAAGGCAGGATGGCGGACGATCCGGACAAGCGCTTCATCGCCACCTATATCGGCGAGGGCGCGCCGCGCTTCTTCCTGCCGCTCGACCAGCAGCTTCGCAACCCGAACTTCGCCCAGCTCCTGGTGATGGCCAAGGACGAGCCGGCGCGCGAGCGGCTGATCGTCAAGATGCGCAAGATCCTGGCGCAGGACTTCCCATCGATCCGCGGCAAGGTCGACCGTCTCTTCCTCGGTCCGCCGACGGGCTGGCCGGTGCAGATGCGCGTCATGGGTCCGGACCGCCAGGAGGTACGCCGCATTGCCGATGGGGTGAAGGCGAAGTTCCAGGCCAACCCGCTGCTCGGCGCCATCCATGACGACTGGCTGGAACCAGTGCCGGCGATGAAGCTGGCGATCGATCAGGATCGCGCTCGCGCCCTTGGCGTCACCTCCCAGCGCATCCGCCAGATGCTGCAGGCCACCATGTCCGGCGCTCCTCTCGACGACTTTCGCGACGGCGAGGAGACGGTCTCGATCGTCGCCCGCGAGCCGGACGCGACCCGCAAGCTGCTGTCCTCGGTCGACTCGGTCTATATCCCGACCGACTTCGGCGGCTCGGTGCCGCTGTCGCAAGTGGCCAAGGTCGTGCCCGTCATGGAGCAGGGCATCGAATGGCGGCGCGACCGCCTGCCGACGATCAGCGTGCGCGCCACGCTGCCGGATGGCGTTCAGTCGAACGACGTCGTCACCAAGATGTACAACGACATGAAGGACCTGCGCGCCGGCCTGGCGCCTGGCTACAAAGTCGAAATCCAGGGCGGCGCCGAGGATTCGGCCGAGAGCCAGGCCTCGATCGCCGCCAAGGCGCCGATCATGCTCGCCATCATCGTCGTGCTCCTGATGGTCCAGCTGCAGCATTTCGGCAAGTCGATGCTGGTGCTGGCCACTGGTCCGCTGGGCATCATCGGCGCCGCCGCGGCGCTGCTGATCAGCGGCGCGCCGTTCGGCTTCGTCGCCATCCTCGGCGTGATCGCGCTGCTCGGCATCATCATGCGCAACTCGATCATCCTGGTCGACCAGATCGACCAGGATATCGCGGCCGGCATGGAGCGATCGGAAGCGATCGTAGGTGCTGCCGTGCGCCGCTTCCGGCCGATCATGCTGACGGCGCTGACCGCCGTGCTGGCGCTAATCCCGATCTCGCGCGCCGTCTTCTGGGGGCCGCTGGCCTACGCCATGATGGGCGGCATCCTGGTCGCCACCGTGCTCACCATCCTGGTGCTGCCTGCCGGCTACGCCCTGTTCTTCGGCCGCGCGCCGAAAAAGGCCAAGACCGACGAGCAGGCGCCTGAGCCGGAGAAGATCGAAGGCATTGAAAGACCGCAACTAGCCCTGGCCGCGGAATAAGGTGGCAACCTGGAATCATCCGCCATCGTCATCAGACGGTGGCGGATGATCTGCATGTACGGGCAACCACGTCTTGACGACGCCGTGCGCCGGTCTGTCTTCGCTTACTGGCGCCAAATGAAATGAAACGGGCGCGCCGAGGCGCGCCCGTCTCTTTCAATTGCCATGTTAGATGACGAACACCCAGTTGGCGATCAGCATCACCGCCACGCCGGCGATCAGTGTCAGGTAAGGCAGCATACCCGCTTTCTTGACCGAGAGGTCGGCGCCCGCCATGCCGAGGTCGGCCAGCATGTGATCGGGGAACTTGCCCTTGTCCTGGATGTAGTGACGGAAGCAGAACACCGGGATGATCAGCGCCGCCGTGATCAGGCCGGCCCACAGCGCCATCGGGTTCCACACCTTGGCGCCGGCGCCCATGAAGATCGCGTTGACATAGGCGAAGATCGCGCCGATGCCGAGCAGCCAGGTCGGCGCCTTCCACGGCCGATTGATATGGCCGTTGTCGATGCGGTGGATCCAACCGGCATTGAGGTTGAGGAAGTTGAAGATGATGTAGCCGCAGTTCGACACGGCGAGGATGAAGAAGAAGCTCGTCGCGTCGGCCGAGGCGATGGCCAGCACGATTAGGTTGAAGCAGAGGTCGGTCCACATGGCCCGTGTCGGCGCGCCATGCTCGTTGACATGGCTGAGATAGCGCGGCAGCCAGCCGTCGACCGAGCCCTGGTAGAGCGTGCGCGAAGAGCCGGCCATCGCCGTCATGATGCACAGCACCAACGCCAGGATCATCAGCATCACCAGCAGGCTGTGGATCAGCTTGCCGCCGCCGACCATGCCGGCCAGCGCGTCGGCGACGCCCGAGCCGTCGACGATCGGCGTCGCCAGCATGCCGTTCAAGCCCAGCACGCCCTGGAAGGTAAAGGGTACCAGGATGAACAAGAGCATGCAGAGCAGGCCGGAGTAGAAGATCGCCTTGAAGGTATCGGTGCCGGGGTTCTTGAATTCAGACGTGTAGCAGACCGCGGTTTCGAAGCCGTAGGTCGACCATGCGGCGATGAACATGCCGCCGAGGGCAAGCGTCCAGCCGGCAATGTTCCACGAGCCGGGATCGGGCGCATAGGCGGCGGCCAGCGGCACCAGCGGCGAGAAATTCGCCCAGTCGATCTGGCCGGTGAAGATTGGCACGACGCCGACGATCAGCATCGGGATGATGACGAGCAGGCCGATATATTTCTGCACACTGGCCGTGCCGAGGATGCCGCGATGCTGGATCGAGAAGATGATCAGCATCAGCACCGCGCCGATGAAGAAGGTGGCGTTGAAGGTGAACGACACCGGGCCAAGCGTGTGGCCCCACAGCGACCATGTGCGGATCGCCGGCGTCGCGGCGGCCGTGACCGCGGCGATCGCGTCGGCGGGCACCGTTCCGGCATGCGCGGCGATATAGGCGATCACTTCCGGCGAGGTGTCGGTGAAGATTGGCACCGGTGCCAGCGCGTTGAGGATATAGGCGGCCGCGATCGAGCAGCCGAGCGACAGCACCGGCGTCCAGGCGAACCAGTTGCACCACACCGACAGCGGCGCGATGAATTTCGAGTAGCGCAACCAGGCCGTCGCGCCGTAGATCGAGGCTCCGCCCGACTTGTTCGGAAACAGGCCGGCGATCTCGGCATAGGTGAAGGATTGCAGGAAACCCATGATCATGGAGACCGTCCAGATCAGGAAGGCGAGCTTTCCGGTCGTCCCGGCAATGCCGCCGATCGAGAACAGGACCAGCGCTGGAACGCCGCTTGCCACCCAGAAGGCGCCACGCCAGTCGATATGCCTGAGCAGCTTGCTTTCGGCAGGCTGCTCGAGGGCCGTGCTTATCGTGCTCATATCTTGTGTCTTCCCCTTTTTGTTGTTCCCCGCCAGCGACGCTTCGGCTCTCGCGAAGCTTGCTCCCCGGCAAATCAGCATCAACCCGTCGTGTTTCCACTCAGTCGTATTTTTTTCTTAACAGTGAAGATTGATCCGACGCGCTTTCGCGTCAAGCGTTTTGTGAATGTCATGCACATCACGCTTGCGAAACATTGACCCGACCGCCGCCGGCGGAGCCGGCGAGGGTCGGATCCGCCTTGGGAGGCTTTCAGAAACCCGGCTTTTAGGAACGCGGTTTGGTCTTCTGTGGATCGTAATGGGCGAAGGCGACGACACGCGCCGGCAGGCGCTTGGCATGGCCGTCGAGCTTGCCGATCTCGACCTCCGTGCCGATCTCCGCGTGGGTGACGTCGAGCCGAGCCAGCGCGATGGTCTTGCCGAGCACCGGCGAACGCATGCCGGAGGTGACGACGCCGATCTGGGCGCGGCCGACATGGACGCAGTCGCCATGGCCGACCGGGACGTTGGCGTCGACGTCGAGCCCGACGAGCTTGTGCTGCGGGTGCTCCTTGCGCCGGATCAGCGCGTCGCGGCCGATGAAGTCGTCGGCCTTGGTCTTGAGCGGCACGGTGAAGCCGATGCCGGCCTCGAACGGATCGGTCTGGTCGGAAAATTCGTAACCGGCGAAGATCAGCCCGGCCTCGATGCGGACCATGTCGAGCGCCTGCAGGCCCATCGGCTTCAGCCCGTGCGGCTGCCCGGCTTCCCAGACGGCGTCGAACACCTTTTCGGCGTCGCGCGGATGGCACCAGATCTCGTAGCCGAGCTCGCCCGTATAGCCGGTACGCGAGATCACGACCGGAATGCCGTTGCCGCCGCCGATGCGCGCGACCGCGAAGCGAAACCATTCGAGCTCGCCGATCGAGGGCTGCACCGGCGAGGTCCAGACGACCTCCTTCAATATGTCGCGGCTCTTCGGCCCCTGCACGGCGATGTTGTGCATCTGGTCGGTGGAGGAGCGGACCAGCACGTTGAGACCGAGTTTTTTCGCCGTCTCGCGCAGCCATTCGCCGGAAAGGTCGTCGCCGCCGACCCAGCGGAAATTGTCCTTGCCGAGCCTGAGCAGCGTGCCGTCGTCGATCATGCCGCCATGCTCGTAGCATATCGCCGTATAGACGACCTGGCCGACGCCGAGCTTCTTGACGTCGCGGGTCAGCGTGTATTGCAGCAGCGCTTCGGCATCCGGCCCGGTGACCTCAAACTTGCGCAGCGGCGACAGGTCCATGATCACGGCCGCCTGCCGACAGGCCCAGTATTCGGCGATCGGACCTTCCTTGGCGAAGGAATTGGCGAGCCAATAGCCCCGGTATTCGACGAAGTCGCGCGTGTGTTTGGCAAAGCTCGAATGAAAGGCTGTCTCGCGGGTCATTTTCGGTTCCGAGTCGGGCTTCAGGCGTCTGGCGATCGCTCGCGAGAATTTGTGCTGGCCGGAATAGCTGCGCACATGGATGTCGGTCAGGTCCCAGCCATTGGCGGGCGTGGTGTCGTCCGGGCAGGCCGAGGACACGCAGACGATGTCGGTGAGCGCCCTGAGCAGCACGTAGTCGCCCGGCCGCGACCAGGGCTCGTCCGACACCATCACGCCATGCGCGTCGATCGCCGTGTTGAAGAAGAAGTTGATCGCCATCCAGCCCGCGCGGGGCGTCACGCCTTTGTCCGACAGCGCCTTGTTGAAATTCTCCGAGCAGTTGGTGTGACCGGGATAGCCGATATCGTCGTAATATTTGGCGGCGCAGGCGAGCGCGAAAGCGTCGTGCCGCCCGCATGTGTCCTGCACCACCTCGACCAGCGGCTCCATGTCCTGGTCGTAATATTTCGAATGCAGGCCGGGCATCGGATAGGCCGAGCCCATCAGCGTGCGGGTCGTCGTGACGTCGAGCGGCAGGTCGCGGCCCTTGTCCAGCTTGCGCGCCGAAAAACACTGGAAGTCGGTGCATTGCCGGCCATCGACATCGATGATCTGCAGATAGTCGCCGGCCTTGACGAAATAGGATTCGGCGGTCGCCGAATGCACTCTGAGATCGAGCACCGGATCGGCGAGCGGATCGGGAAGCTGCGACCTTGTCTTCAGCCGGATCGTGGCGCGGCGCACCATGACGGTGAGCGGCGTCGCCGTGTTGTGGCCGTCGACCAGCATCGGCCCGCCCGGCGCCGCGATCAGCAGCGCGCCGTCGCGCTGGACGGAAAAGCTCTGCTCGGTGCCGGCCGGCGTGGCGCCGCCGAACACGCGCACGGCCTTTGGCTGGTCGAGCTCTACCTTGCGACGCTCGAGGCTGACGCGCAGCGCCGAAAGACTGTCGCCACCCTCGGCGAGCAGCGCCTTGATGCCGGCTGCGTTGCTGTTCGACCGTTCTCCGAAAATGCCGGGATCGGTCGTGCCGGAGGTATCCCAGGCCAGAAGCTCGCAGGGCTGCCCACCCTCGACATTGGTCACGCTTACGCTGTCGCCGGCCTCGACGTCGATCAGCACCGCGCCGTTGCCCTGCACGGTATAGCGTTCCATCCCCGGCGGCAGCGCGATCTGGCCGGGCCTCAGGATCAGGCTTGGACGGGGCGGTCCGGACAGGACGGCGGGGTAGGGCGACTGGCTCATCTCAAACCCTCCTCCGAACGAGAAACAAGTTTGCCTGTGTGTAAAATTATTTTAGCAGCAAGAATAGCAGGGCGATGGCGTTTGGCAAGGCGGGTCTTCCCCTTCTCCCCTTGCGGGAGAAGGTGTCGCCGCAGGCGACGGATGAGGGGTGTTCCAGGGAACGCCGGCGTCTCATTTCGCTGGAACACCCCTCATCCGTCTCGGCGCTGACGCGCCGATCCACCTTCTCCCGCAAGCGGAGAAGGGGAAGGCGGGCGTCGCTACGCCAACTCCTCGGAATGGACGATCTCGACACCGTATTCCGCAGCCGAGTCCAGCATCGTGTGCCACAGGCTCTCGGCGAAGGTCGCGAACACCAAGAGGTTGAACACGGCCTGCTCGTTGCGATCCTTGCCGCGCCACAGCGTGACGCTGGTGTGATCCATCGATGTGGCAGCCGCCGCGCCGACGCCAAACACATCGGGATGCAGATCGATCGACGACAGCTTGGCGAGCATCGCGCGTGCCTTGTCGCCGCTAACGCGGATCAACGCCCGCGCATGCGATTGATCGGAAAGTGAAGCCGAACCGGCAAAGACGGGCGCAAACGCCTCAATCGCGTGCTTGACGCCTTTGGACAGCACGAGGAACTGGCCTGGTCCCGACCAGATCAGCGTCGCGTCGGCCGCGTCGGTCGCCTTGGGCGTTTCCGGCGCGGGGACAGCGAAGCCCGCCTTTGCGGCCTTCGCCATCTCGGCGGACTTGCCACGCCGCGCCATCACCTGCACGAGGCCGAAATTGCGGATCTCGGTCAGCGAAACGCCGGCTTCGCCTTGCGCGCCATAAGCGCCGGCGACCAGCGCGCGGTCGAGCGGGCTGCGGACATCCCAGGAAAAATCAGCCACGCTGGCGCCCTCCATCCGGATCGTAGAAGACGGAATTGCAGAGCTCGACATCATAGTCCTCGCCGCGCAGCGGATCATGCGCCCGCACGATCTCGCCGATACGTTCGCGCCCGCGCTCGACAAGGCCGAGCCCGATCCACTGGTCGAGCGCCGGCGAGAAGCAGACCGAGGTGACATAGCCCTGGTCGTTGTCGGGGCCAGGGGTCTCGCCCTTCGGAATGATATGCGCGCCGGAGCGGAGCCGGCGCGCCTTGTCGGTCGGCTTGATGCCGACGACCACCTGCCGGTACGGCGCGACCAGCGCCTCGCGGCCGGCCATGACGCGGCCGATGAAATCCTTCTTGGTCGACATCATCTTGCCGAGGCCGAGATCGCCCGCCGTGGTGGTGCCGTTGAGCTCTGGCCCGGCGACATGGCCCTTTTCGATGCGCATCACGCCGAGCGCCTCGGTGCCGTAGGGCGTCACGCCAAACGGTTTTCCCGCGACCATCAGGTTGCGCGCCATGGCTTCGCCGTAGCGCGCCGGCACGGAGATCTCGAACGCCATCTCGCCAGAGAAGGAAATGCGGAACAGCCTTGCCTTCAGGCCACCGCGCAGCTTGACCTCGCGCGCGCCCATGAACGGGAAGCCTTCGTTCGACAGGTCCTCGGCCGGATCGACGATCTCCTTGAGCAAGTCGTGCGTCTTCGGTCCGGCGATCGAGAACTGCGCCCACTGGTCGGAGACCGAGGTCAACTGCACGTCGAGCTCTGGGAACAGCACCTGCCGGCAGAATTCGAGGTGCTGCATCACCAGCCCGGCCTTGGCGGTCGTGGTGGTGAGGAAAAAATGGTCCTCGGCCAGCCGCGAGGTCGTGCCGTCGTCGTAGACGATTCCGTCTTCGCGCAGCATCAGCCCGTAACGCGCCTTGCCGACGGCGAGGCTGGAGAAGGCGTTGATGTAGACGCGGTCGAGGAAGGTGCCGGCATCTGGCCCATGCACGTCGATCTTGCCGAGCGTCGAGACATCGCAGAAGCCGACGCCGTTGCGCACGGCCTTCACCTCGCGGGTCACCGACTCCAGCCAGTCCTTCTCGCCCGCGCGGGGGTACCACTGCGCGCGCTTCCAAAGGCCGGTGTCGACAAACACTGCGCCCTGTTCGGCCGCCCAGTGATGCGAGGGCGTCAGCCGCGTCGCATGGAAATTCTCGTCGCGGTGGTGGCCGGCGAAAGCGCCGATGGCGACCGGCACGTAAGGCGGTCGGTAGATCGTCGTGCCGGTCTCGGGTATCGACTTGCCGCTGACCGCCGCCATGATGGCGAGGCCGGCGACATTCGAGGTCTTGCCCTGGTCGGTCGCCATGCCGAGCGTCGTGTAGCGCTTCAGGTGCTCGACCGATTGAAAACCCTCGCGCTGCGCCAGCTCGACATCGGAAGCGGTGACGTCGTGCTGCTGGTCGACGAAGGCCTTGCCCTTGCCGGCGACATGCCAGAGCGGGGTGATCGAAAAGGCTTCGTCGTCGGCGACCGGCATCGATCCGATATTGCCGCTGCGTCCGGCATCGCGTGCCGCGGCAGCGCCGGCTTCAAACCCTTCGCGCAGGCAGGCGCCAAGTCCGAAAGCGCCGTTGGCCGCGCCCGCTGCGACCATGCCGGGCGGCGCGCCGTCCGGCACGAAGGCGGCTATGTCGTCGCGCCATTTCGGCCGGCCGCGATGATAGGAGGTGAGCCCGACCGCCGGATTCCAGCCGCCGGACACGGCGAGCCCGTCGGCCTCGACCTCGGCGCGCGCGCCGCCGGTCAGCGAGACGGAAATCTTGCGCACGCCGCCCTTGCCGCCATCGACGCCGCTGACGGCGCCGTGCAGCACCGGGAAGCCGCCCTTGCTGGCAAGCGAGCGATGCGCCGGCGAAACGTCCGGCCGCGCATCGATCACCGCCGCGACCTGCAGTCCGGCGGCGATCGCCGTTTCGGCCGTGCGCCAGCCATCCTCATTGTTGGTGAACAGCGCGATCCGCCGGGACGGCGTGGCGGCGTAGCGGTTGATGTAGCTGCGCATGGCCGACGCCATCATCACGCCGGGCGTGTCGTTGCCGGCAAAGACGATCGGACGTTCGATCGATCCGGCCGCGACCACGCAGCGCTTGGCCACGATGCGCCATAGACGCTGGCGCACCTGATGTTCCGGCGGCACCGGCAGGTGGTCGTTGACGCGCTCGATCGCACCATAGGTGCCACCGTCATAGACGCCGAACAGTGTCGTGCGCGTCATGACGCGCACATCCGGCATCGCCGCCAGTTCGGCAACCGCGCGCGCGACCCATTCGGCGGCCGGCAATCCGTCGATCATACCGCCATCGGCGAGCAGGCGGCCGCCGAGGACAAAATCCTCTTCGCACAGGATGACGCGCGCGCCGCAGCGCGCGGCGGCAAGGGCAGCCGCCAGGCCCGCGGGGCCGGAACCGGCGATCACCACATCGCAATGCGCCCAGGCCTTGTCGTAGTGGTCGGGGTCGGAAACCTGCGCTGCGCGGCCGAGACCGGCGGCGCGCCGGATCGCAGGCTCGTAGATCGCCTCCCAGAACTTCGCCGGCCACATGAAGGTCTTGTAGTAGAAGCCGGCGACGAAGATCGGCGCGAACAGCTGGTTGACCGACATCACGTCGAAATTGAGCGACGGCCAGCGGTTCTGGCTGGCTGCCTCGAGGCCCTCATAGAGTTCGGCCGTCGTCGCCTTGGTGTTCGCCTCGCGCCTTGCGCCGCTGCGCAGCTCGACCAGCGCGTTCGGCTCTTCCGAGCCCGCCGTCAGGATGCCGCGCGGGCGATGGTATTTGAACGAGCGGCCGACCAGCTTGAGACCATTGGCGACCAGCGCGGACGCCAGTGTGTCGCCCTTGAAGCCCGAGAACGTCTTGCCGTCGAAGCGGAAATTGAGCGCGGCGGAGCGGTCGATCAGACCGCCATTGTTCAGCCGGTTTGCCTGATCGCCGCGCATCACGCACCAACCTTGGCGGCGCCGGCGCCCGCCGCCGGCTCCACGGCCGAAATCTCATGCGTCAGCGTGTTGCGGGTGACCTTCAGCCAGGCCCGGCAGCCGCCGCCATGGTACCAGTGCTCGCTCATCACGCCGGCGATGTTGTCGCGCAGATAGACGTAGTCGTAGACGGCGTCCTCGCCGGCATCGGCCGCGGGACGTTGCGGCTTGGCGTCGCCGAGATAGGTGAACTCGCCGAGTTCGCGTTCGCCGCAGAAGGGACAGGTAATGCGCATCGGTTTCCGGCTGTCCTCAGAGCATGATGCCAAAAAGTGTGGAGCGGTTTTTGGATAACATCGTGCTCTATCTCTAATGCAGGTTCGGTTGGGCGCCCTGGCCCTTCTCGTCGATCATGGCGCCGCGCTGGAACCGGTCGAGGCGAAACAAGGCCGCTTCCTTGTGCGATTGATCGCGGGCGATGAGATGGGCAAAGACCAAGCCTGAGCCCGGTGTCGCCTTGAAGCCGCCATAACACCAGCCGGCGTTGATATAGAGGCCGTCCACCGGGCTCTTGTCGATGATCGGCGTGCCGTCCATCGACATGTCCATGATGCCGCCCCACTGGCGCAGAAGCCGCACGCGGCCGATCATCGGGATCAGCGCCATGCCGCCTTCGCAGACATCTTCCATGACCGGCAGATTGCCGCGCTGCGCATAGGAATTGTAGCCGTCGATGTCGCCGCCGAAGACCAACCCGCCCTTGTCCGACTGGCTGACATAGAAATGTCCGGCGCCGAAGGTCATGACGCCGGGGATCAGCGGCTTGATCGCTTCGGAGACGAAGGCCTGCAGCACATGGCTTTCGATCGGCAGGCGAAGACCCGCCATCGCCGCCACGCGCGAGGAAGAACCCGCGACCGCCATGCCGACCTTGCCGGCGCCGATCTTGCCGCGCGAGGTCTCGACGCCGGTTACCTTGCCGTTGGCGTCGCGCGTGAAGCCGGTAACCTCGCAATTCTGGATGATGTCGACGCCGAGCGCGCTCGCCGCATGCGCGTAGCCCCAGACCACGGCGTCATGCCGCGCCGTGCCGCCGCGCCGCTGTAAGAGGCCGCCCTGCACGGGAAAGCGCGCATTGTCGAAATTCAGGAACGGCAGCATCTTGCGCAGTGCCGCCTGGTCGAGCAGCTCGGCGTCGATGCCGTTGATGCGCATGGTGTTGCCGCGCCGCGCGAAGGCGTCGCGCTGCGCGTCGGAGTGATAGAGGTTGAGCACGCCGCGCTGGCTGACCATCGCGTTGTAGTTGAGGTCCTGTTCCATCGTCTCCCACAGCTTCATCGACAATTCGTAGAAGCCGGTGTTGCCGGGCAGGCCGTAATTGGAGCGGATGATGGTGGTGTTGCGGCCGGCATTGCCGGAGCCGATCCAGCCCTTCTCCAGCACCGCGACGTTGCGGATGCCGAACTCGCTGGCGAGGAACCAAGCGGTGGCGAGCCCGTGGCCGCCGCCGCCGATGATCACCACATCGTAGCGATCCTTGGGCGCCGCGTCGCGCCAGGTCGGCTGCCAGTTCTTGTGGCCGGAGAGAGCGGCGCGGGCGAGCGAGAAGATCGAATATTTCATAAGTTCATTCCAAGGCCGCTCGCCATACGCAGGATCTTTCCTAACGCATCGGATTTACCGGAAAACCGCTTCGCGTTCGGTCCGATCCTCTAGATATCCAGCGTGTGGTCGCGCTCCCACTGCGTGAAGTGCGAAGCATAGGAATTCCATTCCTGCTGCTTCAGCTTTAGATATGCCGACGAGAATTCCTCACCCAGCGCCGCCTTGAGCGATTTGTCCTTGTCGAATTCGCGCAGCGCATCGAGCAGGTTGAGCGGCAGTTTCGGCGCGCCCTTCACGGTGTGGCCGAGCTGATACATGTCGATGTCGTAGCGCTTGCCGGGGTCGGCCTTCGAGCGGATGCCGTCGAGGCCGGCAGCGATGATGACGGCCTGCAGCAAATACGGATTGGCGGCGCCGTCCGGCAGGCGCAATTCGAAACGGCCAGGCCCGGGCACGCGCACCATGTGCGTGCGGTTGTTGCCGGTCCAGGTCACCGTGTTCGGCGCCCAGGTCGCGCCCGAAATGGTGCGCGGCGCGTTGATGCGCTTGTAGGAATTGACCGTCGGATTGGTGATCGCGGCAAGCGCCGAAGCGTGCTTCATGATGCCGCCGAGGAAGTTCTTGCCCTTGGCGGAGAGGCCGAGCTCCATCGCATTGTCGGCAAAGACATTGGTCTTGCCGGTCTCGTCCCACACCGAGATATGGGCATGGCAGCCATTGCCGGTCAGGCCTTGGAAGGGTTTCGGCATGAACGTCGCGCGCAGCCCGTGCTTTTCCGCGATCGACTTGACCATGAACTTGAAGAAGGAGTGCTTGTCGGCTGTCGCCAGCGCGTCGTCGAAGGACCAGTTCATCTCGAACTGGCCGTTGGCGTCCTCATGATCGTTCTGGTACGGACCCCAGCCCAGCGCCAGCATGTGGTCGCAGATCTCGGCGATCACGTCATAGCGGCGCATCACCGCCTGCTGGTCGTAGCAGGGCTTCGATGCCGTGTCGTACTGGTCGGAGATCGCGCTGCCGTCCGGCGAGATCAGGAAGAACTCGGCCTCGACGCCGGTCTTGACATGCATGCCGTCGCCGGCCGCTTCCGCGATCAACCGCTTCAGCGTGTTGCGCGGCGCCTGGTCGACCTCTTTGTCGTCCATCATGCAGTTGGCGGCGACCCAGGCGACATCTTTCTTCCACGGCAGCTGGATCACCGAAGCCGGATCCGGCACTGCCAGCATGTCCGGATGCGCCGGCGTCAGATCGAGCCACGTCGCGAAACCGGCAAAGCCCGCGCCGTCCTTCTGCATGTCGGCGATCGCCTGCGCAGGCACCAGCTTGGCACGCTGTCCACCGAACAGGTCGGTGTAGGAGATCATGAAATATTTGACGCCGTTCTCCTTGGCGAATGCGGCGAGATCGTTCCCCATTTATGTAGTTCCTCGCTTATGTATTTCGGATGCTGGCTGGAGCGGAGGACCCGTCCCAGCTGTTGCCTTGACACAATTCCGGGCGGAATTGTCCTAGAAGCCGTTCCTCCCCGGTATCCAGCTGGTGCCGGCCAAAGGCACGCCGGCCATGGCGGCGGCTTCGATGGAGAGCGCGACGAGATCCTCGGGCTCGAGATTGTGCAGGCTGTTCTTGCCGCACGCGCGGGCAATGGTCTGTGCCTCAAGCGTCATCACCTTGAGGTAGTTCGCGAGCCGCCGGCCGGCCGCGATCGGGTCGACCCGCTTCATCAACTCGGGGTCCTGCGTGGTGATGCCGGCCGGGTCACGGCCTTCATGCCAGTCGTCATAGGCGCCGGCGGTGGTGCCGAGCGCATTGTAATCCGCCTCCCAGCGCGGATCATTGTCGCCGAGCGCGACGAGTGCTGCCGTTCCGATCGATACCGCGTCGACGCCGAGCGCCAGCGCCTTGGCGACATCGGCGCCGTTGCGAATGCCGCCCGAGACGATCAGTTGCACTTTGCGGTGCATGCCGAGGTCCTGCAGCGCCTGCACCGCCGGCCTGATGCAGGCAAGCGTCGGCTGGCCGACATTCTCGATGAACACTTCCTGGGTCGCGGCCGTGCCGCCCTGCATGCCGTCGACCACGACCACGTCGGCCCCTGCCTTCACCGCGAGCGCGGTGTCGTAATACGGCCGCGCCCCCCCGACCTTGACGTAGATCGGCTTTTCCCAGTCGGTGATCTCGCGCAGTTCAAGAATCTTGATCTCGAGATCGTCCGGCCCGGTCCAGTCGGGATGGCGCGAGGCCGAGCGCTGGTCGATGCCCTTGGGCAGGGTGCGCATCTCGGCGACGCGATCGGAGATCTTCTGTCCGAGCAGCATGCCGCCGCCGCCGGGCTTCGCGCCCTGGCCGACGACCACTTCGATGGCGTCTGCGCGGCGCAGGTCGCGCGGGTTCATGCCGTAACGAGACGGCAGGTACTGGTAGACCAGTTGCTTGGAATGGCCGCGTTCTTCCTCGGTCATGCCGCCGTCACCGGTGGTGGTCGAGGTGCCGGACAGCGTGGCGCCACGCCCGAGCGCCTCCTTGGCCGGGCCGGAGAGCGACCCAAAGCTCATGCCGGCGATGGTGATCGGTATCTTCAGCTCGATCGGCTTCTTGGCATGGCGCGAGCCGAGCACCACCGAAGTGTCGCAGCGCTCGCGATAGCCTTCGAGCGGATAGCGCGAGATCGACGCGCCGAGGAACAAGAGGTCGTCGAAATGCGGCAGCTTGCGTTTGGCGCCGGCGCCGCGGATGTCATAAATGCCGGTTGCCGCCGCGCGGCGGATTTCGGAAAGCGTGTAGTCGTCGAAGGTCGCGGATTTGCGCGGCGTCGTCGGCGGGTTGCGGTAGGTCATCTTGCCTCAATACGCGTCGGCGTTATCGATGTTGAAATTGTAGAGTTTGCGGGCCGAGCCGTAGCGCTTGAACTCCGACGCCTTGACGCCGGTGACGCCGGCCTTGTCGAGCAGGCCCTGCAGCAATTCGATGTGCTCGGGCCGCATCTCCTTGGCGATGCAGTCGGCGCCGAGGCTTTCGACCTTGCCGCGCACGAAGAGCCGCGCCTCGTAGATGGAATCGCCCAGCGCATCGCCGGCATCGCCCAGCACGACCAGATTGCCGGACTGCGCCATGAAGGCCGACATGTGGCCGATATTGCCGTGCACGACGATGTCGATGCCTTTCATCGAGATGCCGCAGCGCGACGAGGCGTTGCCCTCGATGACCAGCAGCCCGCCGCGGCCGGTGGCGCCGGCATACTGGCTGGCATCGCCCTTGATGACGATCGAGCCCGACATCATGTTCTCGCCGACGCCGGGACCGGCAGAGCCGTGCACGGTGATCGCGGCGCCGTCATTCATGCCGGCGCAGTAATAGCCGACGCTGCCGCGCACATCGATGCTGACTGGCTGGTCGACGCCGACCGCCACAGAGTGGCTGCCCTTGGGGTTGAGCACTTCCCAGGCGGTCTCGTTCGAGCCGGGTGTGAGCTTGTGCAGCGCCTGGTTCAATTCGCGCAGCGAATGTTGCGAAAGATCGAAGACCCTTGCATGGCTCTGATCGCGCTCGGCTTTCGACATTGTGGTTGCCGGCATCGGCTCAGTGCTCCCAGAAATAAACGGTTGCGGGCTCGGGCTCCCAGACCCGCGCATTGTCGATGCCGGGCAATTTGGTCAGCGCGCGATATTCCGACCCGAAGGCGACATACTGGTCGGTCTCGGCCATGACGGCGGGCTTGCAGGCGATCGGATCGCGTACCACGCCGAAGCCGTTCTTGGTGCCGACGACGAAGGTGAAGAAGCCGTCGAGGTCGGAGAGCGTGCCTTCCAGCGCCTCGCCGAGATTCTTGCCGTGCGCCATCCGGTTTGAGAGATAGGCGGCCGCCACTTCGGTATCGTTCTCGGTCTCGAAGGTCATGCCGTCGCGGATGAGTTCGCGGCGCACATTGTTGTGGTTGGAGAGCGAGCCATTGTGCACCAGGCACTGGTCGGCGCCGGTCGAGAACGGATGCGCGCCCATCGTCGTCACCGCCGATTCCGTCGCCATGCGGGTGTGGCCGATGCCGTGTGTGCCGGTCATGGAGCGCACGTCGAAGCGGTCGACGACGGCTTCCGGCAGCCCGACCTCCTTGTAGATCTCGACTGCTTCGCCGGCGCCCATGATGCGGATGTCGGGGCGAAGCGACTGCAGCGCCTCGCGCGCCGCGTCGACCTTGTCCGGCGCGGTTCGGATGACGGCATGGGTGGATTTCGTGGCAAGACTGACGGGAGCGCCGATCGCCTTGGCGAGCTCGACATCGAGGCCACGGAAATCGCGCTCCGGCTTGGCCGACTGGATGGTGATCTTGGCTTCATTCTTGGAAGGGGCGCCATAGATGGCGATGCCGGCGCTATCCGGGCCGCGGTCGCTGAGCGACACCAGCATCTCCGACAGCATCGCGCCGAGCTTCGGCTCCAGCGCCTTGTCCTTCAAGAAAAGTCCGACGATTCCGCACATGCCAGCCTCCAGCGTTTTTTGGCTCTCAGATGATGTACCCAATGAGTTGGCCAAGTTCAATTGGTATGAAAGAAATTTTCCTGTCGTTATATATTCGACGGCACATCACCTTTGGCACTATCGCCGTCCGGACGCGCCTTGTGAACCCAGATCGCATGGCGGATGCGCGCGATCCTGTAGGCGTCGAGGATCGAGAGGGCATAGATCAGGAAACCGCCGGCATGGCGGCCGATGAAGCCGGCCTCGGCCGGCGCCAGCTTGGTCGTTATCCAACCAAGGATCACCATGAAGAACAGGAATTGCAGCCCGCGCACCGGCACGCCGAGCATGACATGGCCGCTTGCCGGCAAAACGATCGCCGCGCCGAGCACGAGATACGGATTGGCCGGGGCGGAGGAAGCGGCTTCGTCGGTCATGCGGCCTGCCTTTCGCGCCGGTTGATGGCTTCGCGCAGGCCCGAGGCCACCGCGAGCAGGCGTTCGATCAAGGCAGGATCGATCCTGGTATCGCCGAACGCCGCCTGCCGGAACACGCCGTAGCGGGCGCGCTCGGCCTCGGCCAGCAGCCAGACGATGCGCACGCCCTTCGGCGTGATCAGCAATTCCTTGGCGCGGCTTTCGGCAAAAATGCCGGTATGGGCGGCGATCAGATCCTGCGGGAAGGCGACGCCCTTGCGATCCGTTTTAAGAACTGCTTCGGCGGGAAAGCCCAGCACCTTCGGCAGCGTGTGAGCAAGATGATCGAAATTGGAGAAAGTCGTCGCCGAATTCGGCCGCATCATCATGTCGAACGTACCCGGTACCGCGACCGGCTCGGTGATCGAAACGCTAAGCCAGCGTGTCGGCAGCTTTCGTGTCGCCAGCGTGTCGACGATGGTACGCAGCTGAACGCGCTGGCCGTTCCAGGAGCCGGCCCAGGTGACGACGCCGGCCGTGCCGTCGGAAATGTCGGCGGCATCCGCAATGACGCTGCGAACGCTGGCCGTATCGGCGGCCAAGGCCGCCTTCGCCCTGTTGCGGTTGGCGCGAGCGAGCCAAACAACATGAGCGACGACGCCCAATGCGATCGTCCCGGTAAGCAATACTGACGCCAGCTCGGACATCTCGATACGCCACGGCCCGCCGTCGACAGGCGGGCGCTCACTCCACTCAATAACCCTGCGGCTTCGGCCACGGCATGGAGAACTGATCGCCGCGCCGCACGAATTTGTAGCGGTAGAAGTGGAACCATAGCGAAATCAAGAAATAGAACACGGTCATCGCGATCAGCTGCGAGCCGAAGCCGAGGAAGATGGCGAAGAACGTCACCATGCACAGGCAGAACAGGACGATCGCCGGCAGCGGATGGAAGGGGTGGGTGTAGCCGCGGCGAATCGTGCCCAGCGGCCACTTCCTGCGGAACATCATGATGTTGATGCTCATGAAGGTGTATTGCAGCACGCCCGACAGGATCGAGAAGGTGATCGCCTGGTTGAGGTCGGCGATGAATGCGAAGGCCAGCGCGATCGGCAGCAGAAACAGGATCGAGCGGTAGGGCGTGCGGTACTTGGGATGCACCGCCGAGAACCAGCTCGGCAGATAGCGGTCGCGGCCGAGCGAGAACCAGGCGCGCGCCGCGTCGTTGATACAGCCATTGGCCGAGGCGAGCGCGGCCAGCAGCGTCGCGACGAAGAGCAGGTTTTCGAGCAGCGGGCTGCCGGTCAGCTTGCCGGCGTCCCACAGCGGATAGTAGGTGATGCCGAGATATTCCCAGGGCATCAGCGAGGCGCAGACATACCAGGTCATCGCGGCGGCGATCAGCAGCGTGATCATGCCGGCCATGGTGCCGTAGGGCAGCGAGCGGGCCGGCGAGCGCACTTCCTCGGCCGCCTGTGTCGTTCCCTCGATGCCGAGATAGTACCAGATGCCGAACTGGAAGGCGGCGATCACGCCGATCCAGCCATAGGGCAGCGCATTGGCGGGGGTGACCAGCTCGTTTAGTTTCAGCACAGCCCCTTGCGTCCACGGGCTGACCGAGAAGAACAGGATGACGATCGAGACATAGGCGATCGCGGTGATGACGAAATTGACATTGAGCGTCATCAGCACGCCGCGATAGTTCAGCCAGGCGAGCACGACGATGGTGGCGGCGATGAAGGAATTGTGCGTCAGTCCTTCGACGCCGGCCTTGGCGACGATCGTGTCGCCGAGGAGGATCGCGTCCGACACTTCGAGCATGGTGTAGGCGAACACCAGGAACAGCGCGACGTTGAAGGCCATCAGCGGCCCGACGATATGCTTGGCCTGCGCATATTGGCCGCCGGCGGCGGCGACCGTCGACGTCACCTCCGAGTCGATCATCGCGACCGAGGTGTAGAGCAGTCCGACGACCCAGCAGACGATCAGCGCGGCGAGCGCGCCACCCTTGTCGGCGGAGAAATTCCAGCCGGTGAACTCGCCGACGAGCACGATGCCGACGCCCAGCGCCCACACATGCGCCGGGCCGAGCACCCGAAGCAGCGAGACCCTGTCGCCGTGGATTGTTGTCGTTTGTCCCGTTTCAACCGCAGCCGTCATATCGTCCCCACTCAGATCCGGTGTTTTTCGGAAACGGCTTCAAGCTCACCTTCACGGGAAGACGTCAAAGTCTCCTCGGAATAGGTCGTATCGACCTTGAACCAGTCGTAGAGCATCCACAGCGCAAGCACGACCGAGATGGCCCAGCAAACGTAAGACAGTCCCATCCACATGATGTTTTCCCCGGACTCTTTATCGTCGAAAGTCTCTTTATCGTCGAAAGTCTCTTTGTCGTCGAAGTCTACTTGTCGTCGAACTTCTCGTTGATGACCTCGCGATATTCCTTATCGGAGGCGCGGAACAGGAAAACGAAATAGGCGATCAGCACGATCGCCATGATGATCAGCGTCGGCCAGTCGATGATGTAATGGAAGCGGTTCTGGATGATGTCGTGCGCCGTCTCCGGCGTGTAGCCCAGCTTCTCCCAGATCGAGGCCATGGTCGCGTTCTGGCCGAGCGCGTCCCAGGTCTTGGCGTCGAGCGCGTCGATCGACTTCGCCGCCCCGGCAAAGCCGAGTTTCAGCGGCAGCCAGAGCGCCACGAAGATTGCGACCACCACGACCGCGATGTCGAGGACCTGTCCGGCCTTGCTCTGCTCCGGCGGGATATAGCGAGGCATGGTTTCTCCCTTCACGATTGACGGTTGCGGGCGGCGTCGGCGTTCTTGATGTCGAGCCCGTAGATGAAGTCCTTGTCTTCCTTGTAGTGGTTGAGCATGGCGAGGATCGCGGCGGTGTTGAAGATCAGCACCGCGGCGGCCGCAACCGCCACCACGAGCTTGATGCCGCTGTGCGGAATGTACGGCCATGTCATCAGGAGGACGAAGAGGATCGTCGCCCACAGGCACACGATCAGGAGCACGGATCCACGCAAGTCGGAACGGTACAGCGCTTCGATGCGCTGCTGCATATCGGACATCGGTTTTCCCCTTCTGGCGACGTCCGGCCATACACCCCGACCGGGCGCCCACTCTTTCAACAGAGTGAAATTTTTTTCATAAATTCCGCTCGATTCCTGGAATTGTCAAGCCGGATTTACGCATCGTAAACCGTTTGTTCAGGTCAAGAAATTTGCCTGACAATGAAATTTTTTGCTTCAAGGGGATTGCAGGGCTTCGCCGTTTGCGGTCAATATTCGACCAAGCTCCGCCACCAAGCAGGAGCAGGGAACGGCAACGACTTAAATCGCACGGAGGACGATCGGATGACGGCATCCTGGAGATTCTCGACCCTGGCGGACCGCCATCGCGCGCTCGGCTCGAAACTCGAGGACTGGAGCGGCATGGGCACCGCCTGGACCTACGACAAGGACGCCGACGCGGAATATGTCGCGATCCGCACCAAGGCCGGGCTCATGGACGTCTCCGGCCTGAAGAAGGTCCACATCACCGGGCCGCACGCCTCGCATCTCATCGACCTCGCCACGACGCGCGACGTTGAAAAGATCTATCCCGGCAAGTCGGCCTATGCCTGCATGTTGAACGAAGCCGGAAAATTCACCGACGACTGCATCCTCTATCGCATCAGCCCGAACTCCTGGATGGTCGTGCACGGCTCCGGCACCGGCCACGAGGAACTGCAGCGGGCGGCGATGGGCCGCGATGTCTCGCTTCGCTTCGATGACAATCTGCATGACCTGTCGCTGCAGGGGCCGACCGCCGTCGACTATCTTGCCAAGCACGTGCCTGGCATCCGCGACCTCAACTACTTCCACCACATGCACACACAGCTCTTCGGCTTTCCGGTCATGATCTCGCGCACCGGCTATACCGGCGAGCGCGGCTACGAGATCTTCTGCCGCGGCCAGGATGCCGGCACGATCTGGGACAGGATCCTCGAGGAGGGCAAGAGCGCCGGCATCATTCCGTGCCGCTTCACCACGCTCGACATGCTGCGCGTCGAGAGCTACCTGCTCTTCTACCCCTACGACAATTCCCAAAAGTATCCGTTCGAGAACGAAGGCCCCGGCGACACGCTGTGGGAACTCGGCCTCGACTTCACCGTCAGCCCCGGCAAGACCGGCTTCCGCGGTGCCGAGGAACACTATAGGCTGAAAGGCCAGGAGCGCTTCAAGATCTACGGCGTGCTGCTCGACGGCAAGGAGCCGGCGGACGAAGGCGCGCCGGTCTACCGCGACGGCAAAAAGGTCGGCGTGGTCACCTGCGCCATGTATTCGCCGCTGGTCAAGAAATCGATGGGCATCGCCCGGCTCGACGTGGACTGTGCCGTCAAGGACACCAAGCTCGAGATCCACAACAAGAGCGGCTCCATCAAGGCGACGGCGCAGCCATTGCCGTTCGACGATCCGAAAAAGACCAAGCGGACCGCCAAGGGCTGAGGCATCATCAAGGGGGAGGGATTTCGAGGCACGAAGGAAAGAATGGCAGCCAAGACGATCATCAGCCGGCCCATCTACGGAACGCTCTCTCCGCAGCCCGGCAAGCATCATCTTTTCATCGCCGACGCAGAAGGCGCGCTGGCGATAACGAACATGGCCGGCAAGGCTCCGCCCGGCTTCTTCGACGGAGCCGAGATCGTCTTTATTCCCGACCCCGAGGGCAAGCACATCTCAGCGCTTGAGGCGCTGAGGCCGGCCCAACTCCATCTGCCGCCATCCTTCGCCAGCCTCCTGCCGCGGCTCAGGCAGACGCTGACCAACGCCCATATGGGGTTGCGCCTCTATCTTGCCGGCACCGAGGGCCTGATCGGCCAGGCCATGCAGGCCGCGCTTGAAGCCGGCATCGACCACACCTCGATTGAGACCGAGCATCGCGGCTCGCTGGCGCGGCGCATGCAGTGCGTGCACTGCAAGGGCATCACCGAGAATGTGACCACGCAGCCGGCGCTCTGTTCGCATTGCGGCCTGCTGCTCCTGGTGCGCGATCACTATTCGCGGCGCCTCGCCGCCTTCCAGGGCGTGTGCATCAACGCCGAGGATCGCTCCGAGATCCCTCCAATGGAGGAGGCCTTCCCATGAGCACGGGCACCACCAAGCTCGACGTCGTCGTCAGCGACGTCGTTCCCGTCAACGATCTCGTCACCCGCTTCCATTTCCGTCGCCGCGACGGCGAGTTGCTGCCGACCTTTTCCGGCGGCGCCCATGTCGTGGTCGAGATGCGCGACGGCGACCGCACTAGGCTCAATCCCTATTCCCTGATGGGCTCGCCGCTCGACACGCGCGAATACACGATTTCCATCCGGCGCGACGATGTTGGCCGCGGCGGCTCGCTGTTCATGCATAGGTCCGTCAAGCCTGGCCTGGAGATGGTGATCAGCTATCCCGTGAACCTGTTCTCGCTCGATCTGAGAGCAAAAAAACACCTGATGCTGGCTGGCGGCATCGGCATCACGCCCTTCATGGCGCAGACCGCGCAACTGGCAGGGGCCGGCGGCAATTTCGAGTTGCACTACACCTGCCGCACCGCTTCGCTCGGCACCTATGCCGATGTGCTCCGAGAGCGCTACGGCAACCGGGTCAGGCTCTATCACGACGACCGCGAGGAGCGCATCGATCTCGATCGGCTCTTGTCCTCGCAGCCGCTCGGCACGCATGTCTATGTCTGCGGCCCGGCCGGCATGATCAACTGGGTGCGCGATCGGGCAGCAAGCCTGGGCTGGCCGCCCGAGACCGTGCATTTCGAGCACTTCGCGGCTCCGCAACCCGGCGCGCCGTTCGACGTCGAGTTGGCTGTCAGCGGCAAGACGATCCGCGTCGGCGAGCAGCAGAGCCTGCTCGAAGCCATCGAAGCCGCCGGCGTCGACCCGCCCTACCTGTGCCGTGGCGGCGTCTGCGGCCAATGCGAGACCAATGTGATCTCTTCCGACGGCAAGTTCATCCACAACGATCACTGGCTGAGCGAGGAAGATCACCGTTCAGGCTGCAAGATCATGCCTTGCGTCTCGCGCTTCGAGGGCAAGTCGCTGGTCCTGGAAAGATAGGAGGCGTCAATGGGCATCACCTTTCGCAAGGAAACTTTTCGCGACGACTTCACCTTCAAGAACAGCCCGGAGCACATCAGGCGCTTTCCGTTCCCGTTCAACGAAGACGCCTACATGTACGCGGTCAACATCGAGCCGCATGTCGTGGGGCCGAAGGGCAGCGTTCTCGAAAACCTGATCGACGTCGACGAGCACTATGTCGCCGAGATGCAGGACCGCGCGCTGGTGCTGGCCGAGGATCCGCTGCGCTGCCAGTCGCTGCCGCACATGACGCTCGCCGGCTGGGACCTGCTCGAGCTCCTGATGGAGCAGCAGGCGCTGGGATATCCCGAGCATTTCACGCTGGAGCGAAACGGCGACCGCTGGCGCTGGATCAACCGGCCGCTCGGCATCGACGACACCTTCACTTTCGGCGACACCTCGACGCTGCCCTACGGGCCGATGGAATACATCACCCGCCAGAGCCAGGGCGACTTCTGCATCCTCGACCAGCGCGACGGCAATCTGTGGATGGATGCCGGCATGGTCACCACGCAGGCCGACTGGTCGCTCGACTTCGACATCGGCATGAACTTCTTCGAATGGCACGCGCCGGTGCCGTTGGCGCATGAGAAGGGCATTTTCACCCGCGCGCTGAAATTCCTCACCAACATCCAGCAGGGCAAGCCGGCCAGGCGCCTCAACTGGACGATGACCATCAATCCGCGCCTCGACACCAGCCCCGAGAATTATCACAAATGGGGTCCGGACCGCGCCACGGTCACGCCGGAGAATGTCGGCGACAAGGTGCATCTGCGCGTCGAATTGCAGAGCTTCTGGCGTCTGCCGCGCTCCAACGGCATCGTCTTCCCGATCCGCTGCTACCTGATCAAGATGGACGAGTTGGTCACGCAGCCGAAATGGGCGCGCCGCCTGCACCGCGTCATCCGCGACCTGCCGGAAGAGCTCGCCACCTACAAGGGCCTGACACGGTACAGGCCGACGCTGGTCGAGTGGCTGTCCAAGCTCGACGACGGCAGCCCGACCAGCCCGGGGTTTGGACCGGACTGAACCGCTGATCTCCGCCTTGGGCGCCTCGGCGCCGACGTTGGAGATTGGCCGAAACCCCCATGACGTCGTCATACTCGGGCTTGACCCGAGTATCCATGCCATGACCTCGGGTGTAGGGTGCAAGGGCGCGGAATTCCGTAACCGTTGCAACGCCTTAGCGTCGCGGCATGGCAACTGTGTTCACGCGAATGCGGTTTTATCGCGCATGATGGCGTTGAGGACGACTAGGAGCTTCCTTGCGACGGCGATGATGGCGAGCTTCTTGGAGCCGGAGCGGGCAGCAAGTGCGCTGTAGAAGGCCTT
>NZ_VFVI01000022.1:0-41892 GCF_006442775.1 Mesorhizobium sp. B2-4-6 | reverse complement strand
AGCAGCCCGGTAGCTCGTCAGGCTCATAACCTGAAGGTCACAGGTTCAAATCCTGTCCCCGCAACCAAACGCAAAACCAACACAAAAAGCCACACTCTCTCGCCAGGGGCCTGCAAGACGGTAAAGCCGACGCGGCGGAACAGAGAAGCCAAATCCTGGCCCTGCAACCAGCTTCGATTGAAAAACGCCGGCAACTCAACGAGTTGCCGGCGTTTTGCTTTCGTGGCGCAGTTCCTGGCGGACGGGATCGTCAGGTGGGCTTGTCGTCGGGATGGCCAAGCTCGCAGAACCAGCCGCCGAGATATTTCACCGACGGCTTGTTCGGATCGGGAACAGGGGTTTTGGCCTCGACCGCGGCGCGAAATGACTCGGCGCTGTCCTGCGGGATGAACCCAAGGTGGTCCGCGCCGCTGTTGTCGACCATCTTCAGCTTGTTGTTGGAAATGCCGAAGGAGATCGTGTGGCCGACGCGCGGCGCGGTCAGCGACGCTTCGACTAGGCGCACGCAGTCGGCGAAAGAGAGATATGACCACAGCATGCGCCGGTCGGCGGGTTCGGGGAAGGACGAGAAGATGCGCAGGCACACCGTTTCGATGCCGAACTTGTCCCAATAGAGCCGGCTGAGGCTTTCGACGAAATTCTTCGACACCCCATAGAGGCTGTCGGGGCGCACCGGCGCGTCGACGCCGATATGCGCCTCGATCTCGTGATAGCCGATGGCATGCACCGACGAAGCGTAGACGACGCGCTTCACGCCGTGTCTCCGCGCGCCTTCATAGATGTGATAGGAGCCGCGGATGCTGGAATCGAGGATGGTCTGCCATTCGCATTCGAGCGGCGCGCCGCCGAAATGGACGATCGCGTCGCAATCCTTGGTCGCGGCGATCGTGGCTTCCATGTCGGCGAGATCGAAGACCGCTTCCTCCTCGTGCGGCGCAAGGTCGCCGAAGGGTTCGCGCCCCGCCAGGCGGATCGTCTTGGCCAACGGCACCAGCCCCTTGCGCAGCTGCGAGCCGAGCCGGCCGGCGGCGCCGGTGATCAGGATACGTTCGTAATGCGGCATCACTTACTCCACTTGCGCGACGGCGGCGTTGATCCGCGCGATCGCCTCGGTCAGCACCTCTTCGCTGGTCGCGGTCGAGATGCGGAAATAGGGCGACAGTCCATAGGCGACGCCCGGTACCGACGCCACCCGGCCGTCGTTCAGAAGATAGTTCGCCACAGCCGCGTCGTCCTCCAGCACGACGCCCTTGGGCGTCTTGCGGCCGATCAGGCTGGCGCAGCCGATATAGGCGTAGAAAGCGCCTTCCGGCGGCGACAGCGTCAGGCCGTTGATCTTCCGGATGCCGTCGACGACCAGGTCGCGGCGCGCCTCGAACGCTTGCCGGAAGCGGGCGACCTCGTCCTGCGGGCCGTTGAGCGCGGCGACAGTCGCGGCCTGAGCGATCGAGCAAACCGAGGTGCAGGATTGGCTCTGGATGGTCGACATCGCCTTGAGAAGCGGCGCGGGCCCCGCCGCATAGCCGACGCGCCAGCCGGTCATCGCATAGGATTTCGAGACGCCGTTGACGATCAGCGTGCGCTCCTTGAGCTCGGGACAGGCCTTGCCGAAAGAAACGAACTCGCGTCCGTCGAACAGGATGTGCTCGTAGATCTCGTCGGAAAGGATGAGCACCTGCGGATGCTTCGCCAGCACCACGCCCAGCGCCATCAGATCGGACTCGGAGTAGACCGCGCCGGACGGGTTGCCCGGCATGTTGAGGAAGAGCCACTTCGTCCTCGGCGTGATCGCCTTCTCCAGGAGCGCCGGCGTCAGCCGGAAGCCGGATGTCTCCGGGCATTCGACGAAGACCGGCGTGCCGCCGAGCAGCTTCACCATTTCCGGGTAGGAGACGAAATAGGGCGCCGGCAGGATCGCCTCGTCGCCGGTCTCGAGCGTCGCCATCAGCGCGTTGAAGATGATCTGCTTGGCGCCGTTGGCGACGACGATATCATCGGCGGTGTAGTCCAGCCCGTTCTCGCGGCGGAATTTTCCGGCTATGGCTTCGCGCACTTGGACCGTGCCGGCAGCTGCCGTGTAGAGCGTCTGCCCAGCCTTCGCGGCCAAATGAGCGGCATCGATTATATGATGCGGCGTCGGAAAGTCGGGCTCGCCCAGGCCGAGATCGATGACGTCGACGCCCTTGGCGCGCAGCGCCTTGGCAGCCTGCGAAGCCGCCATCGAAGCCGAGGGCTTCACCGCCGACAGGCGCGAGGCAACATAGCTCATCAGTCGTTCTCCGTAATGTAACCCTTGGACCGGTCATTGGCTCGCGAGGCCGCGTTGCGTTTGGCCGGATCGCCATAGCCGCCGCCACCCGGCAGTTCGAGGATCAGCCTGCGCCCTGCCGGCACATGCTGCCAGCCTTTCGGGCGCATCTTTGTGCCATCGTCGAGCTTGACCACGCCGGCGACGCCCGGCTTGCCGCCGTCGCGGCCGTGGGCCGGATGATTGACGCGGTCGAACATGGCAGAGAAGTCGAATTCATGGCCGTCGGTCGCGGCGATCTCGATGACCTGTCCAAGGCCGCCGCGGAATTCGCCGTCGCCGCCGGAGTTGGGCCGCAGCTCCTTGCACCAGATGACGATCGGCCCGGTATGCTCGGTCGCCTCGATCGGCATGGTGTGCACGCCGGACGGAAAGGCCGTTGCCGACAGGCCGTCGAGCTCGGGGCGGGCGCCCATGCCGCCGGAGTTGAACATCAGCACCTCGGCGCGTCGGCCGGATGCGCCGGCAACGGGGCGGGCCGAAATATGGATGTTCCAGAGCGCCCCGGCGCCTTCTGCGAGGATTTTTCCGGGCAACGCCTTGGAGAAGGCGCCGAGCACCAGATCGGGAACCATGTGGCCGAAAATATGCCTGAGCGCCACCGGCGCCGGCCGCACCGCGTTCAGGATGTTGACTGGTGAGGATACGGTGAAAAAGGCGAGCGAGGCGGCATTGTTGGGAATGTCGGGCGCCACCATGCATTTCAGCGCATAGCAGGCATAGGCCTTGCTGTAGATGATCGGGCAGTTGATGCCCCAGCGGCTCATCGGATCGGTGCCGGTGAAATCGACTTCGACATGGTCGTCGCGGACCGAGACCGTGGCTGCGAGCTTGACCGGCTCGTCATAGCCGTCGGTCACCAGCTCGTTCGACCAGCTTCCCTTCGGCAGCGCCTCGATGCGCTCGAGCATTGCGTCGCGGGTGCGCGAGAAGATGAAGTCGCCGAGTCCGCCGAGCGAGGCCAAGCCGATCTCCCTCATCATGTCGACAAGGCGCCGGTGGCCGACCTCGTTGCAGGCGGCCAAGGAATAGAAATCGCCGACGACCTGGTTGGGCTCGCGGACATTGGCGCGCAGGATGCGGACGAGATCGAGGTTGACCTTGCCCTTTTCCGCGAACTTCATGATCGGGATCTGGATGCCTTCCTCATAGACCGACTTGCCGTCGGCGCCGAAGCCGCGGCCGCCGACATCGACGACATGCGCGGTGCAGGCGAAGAAGGCCACGAGCTCGCCGTTGAGGAAGGACGGCGACACCATGGTGATGTCGTGCAGGTGGCCGGTGCCGAGCCAAGGGTCGTTGGTGACATAGGTGTCGCCTTCGAACATCTCCTCGCGCGGGATTGCGTGCATGAAATGCAGCACCGCCTCGGCCATGGTGTTGACGTGGCCCGGCGTGCCGGTCACCGCCTGCGCCAGCATCTGGCCGCGCGGATCGAACACGCCGGCCGACAGGTCGCCGGATTCGCGCACGGAGGTCGAGAAGGCGGTGCGCAGCAAAGTGAGCGCCTGCTCCTCGACCACCGAGATCAACCGGTTCCACATGACCTGCATGCGGATTTCGCCAATGCTGTTCATGCCTGGGTCGCTCATGCCTGGCTGCCTTTGCGGATCAGGAGTATCGCGCCTTCGCTCTGGATGACGGCGTCGAAGCTGGTGGTGACGACGGTGGACGTCTCGCGCTCCACGATGACTGCGGGCCCGACCACGCGGTCGCCGGCGCAGAGCGTGTCACGCTCGACAATGCCATAGCTGCGCGGCGCGCCGCCGACCGGATCGAACACCGCGCGCGCCGTTGTCGGCTCGCTGGTCTTCTTGCCGATGATGAGCTCATGTCTTGCGCCTGGGGGCCGAACGTCCGTCGCCTTGACCGACCAGGTGACGATCTCGATCTCCAAACCGTCGAGGCCTTCGATGGCGCGGCCGAAGAAGCGCTGGTAGTTCTGCTCGAACAGCTCCTTGAGCTTTGCCACGGCATCGTCGCCGAACGGTTCGTCCGCCAGCGGCACGGGGATTTCCCAGCCCTGGCCGGCATAGCGCATGAAGGCGGTGATTTCGCAGACGATTTTTCCGCTGGCGCCGGTGCGCACGAAACCCTCGGCGGAGGCTTTGAGGTCGGCGAGGAGTGCGTTGACTTCGGCCGGCTTGAAGCGCGACAGGCGCGTCAGCTTCGACGCCAAGGCTTCGTAGCCGAACGGCGCCTTGAGGAAGCCGATCGCCGACCCGACGCCGGCGCCGCGCGGCACGATGCATTGGTCGATGCCGAGCTTTTCGCAGAGCCTCGCGGCGTGGAGGGGTGCTGCGCCACCAAAGGCGATCATCAGATTGTCGGATATGTTCTTGCCGTTTTCGACGGCGTGGACGCGGGCGGCATTCGCCATGTTCTCGTCCACCACCTCGCAGATGCCGAAGGCGGTCGCCATGGCATTCAGCGACAGGCGCTCGCCGACATCGCGCAGGATCGCCTGTTCGGACGCGGCGGTGTCGAGCTTGATCGCGCCGCCGGCAAAATTGTCGGGATCAAGCTTGCCGAGCACGAGGTCGGCGTCGGTGATCGCCGGACGTTTGCCGCCGCGGCCGTAGCAGGCAGGGCCGGGTTCCGAGCCGGCACTTTCCGGTCCGGTCTGGATGCGGCCCATGGCGTCGACCCAGGCGATCGAGCCGCCGCCGGCGCCGATCTCGATCATCTCGATCACCGGGATGGAGATCGGCATGCCCGAGCCTTTCGAGAAGCGATAGGTGCGCGCTACCTCGAAGGTCCGCGCCGTGCGCGGCGCAAAATCCTCGATCAGGCAGATCTTGGCGGTGGTGCCGCCCATGTCATAGGAGACGACCTTTTCGAGCCCAAAGCGCCGGGCGATGTCGGCGGCGAAAATGGCGCCTCCCGCAGGGCCGGATTCGACCAGGCGAACAGGAAATTCCGAAGCGGTTTCGACCGAGATCAGGCCGCCGCCCGAATGGATCATGAAGACCGGGCAGTCGGCACCCATGTCCTTCAGGCGCGTCTGCAGGCGGGCGAGATAGTCGGCCATCTGCGGCCGCACATAGGCGTTGGCGCAGACCGTGTTGAAGCGCTCGAACTCGCGCATCTGGGGCGAGACCTCGGCGCTGATCGAAATCGGGATGGTGAGCTTCCTGGAGAGGATCTCGCGGGCGCGACGCTCGTGGTCGGGGTTGGCGTAGGCATGGATGAAGCCGATCGCCACCGAACCGAAATTGCCGGCAGCGATCCGATCGGCGATCTCCTCGAGCGCGGCTTCGTCGAGCGGCTGCAGTTCCTGCCCCTCGGCGCCGATGCGGCCCCCGACCGTGAAACGGTCCTCGCGCGGGATCAGCGGCGTCGGCAGTTGCAGGTTCAAATCATACTGCTCGAAGCGGTTCTCCGTCCGCATCTCGATCACGTCGCGGAAGCCTTGCGTCGTGATCAGCGCGGTCCGGGCGCCGCGCCGCTCGATCAGCGCGTTGGTGGCGAGCGTCGTGCCATGGATGATGATGCCGATCTCGGCCGGCGAAATGCCGGCATCGCGGATCACCACGTCGATACCGTCGAGGATCGCCTGCTCGGGCGCCGCATAATTGGTCAGCACCTTGGTCGAAAACATCGTTCCCCTGACATCGAGCGCGATGTCGGTGAAGGTGCCGCCGATGTCCGCGCCGAGACGGATGTCGTCTGATCTGGAGGTCATGCCTTGGCCTTCTGCGAAGCGAGCGCGGCGCCGCGCATCTGGGAAAGGGTTTGCCGGGGCGTGAGCGCTTCGGGCGAGATGGCCATGTCGAGGACCGCGCCCGTTGTCGAGGCGAGCGCCCGGTCGAAGGCGGCGGCGAAATCCCCGGTCGATTCGATGCGCTCAGCGTGAAAACCATAGGCCTTGGCCAGCGCCACGAAGTCCGGGTTTTCCAGCGAGGTGCCGGAGACGCGGGCCGGATAGTTGCGTTCCTGATGCGCGCGGATCGTACCGTAAATGCCGTTGTTGATGATGAGCACGATCGGCTGCGCGCCGGCCTGCATGGCGGTGCCGAGCTCCTGGCAATTCATCTGAAAGTCGCCGTCGCCGGCAAAGCAGACGACAGTGCGGTCCGGATAGGCGACCTTCGCGGCGATTGCCGCCGGCAGGCCGTAGCCCATGGCGCCGGATTGCGGCGCGAGCAGCCGCGCCTGCGGTCCGAACTTGAAGAACTTGTTCGGCCATACGGTGAAATTGCCGGCGCCGTTGGTGAGGATGACGTCGGCCGGCAAGGTCTCGCGCAGCCAGGCGCTGACCGCGACCATGTCGACCGGGCCGGGCTGTACGGGTGCCGCGAAGGCGCCTTCATAGGCCTTGCGCGCCGCCGCCCGCCAGCCGGCCCAGCCACCCTTCACCGGGGACAGGGCCTTGGCGAAAGCATTCGGGCCGGCGTGGATACCGATCGCGGGCACATAGATCTTGCCGATCTCGCGGTCGGAGCCGTGCGCATGGATCAGCTTCTGGCGCGGCACTGGAACGTCGAGCAGCGTGTAGCCGTCCGTCGTCATCTCGCCGAAGCGGACATTGACCGCCAGAATCACGTCCGCATCGCGGATCAGCGTCTTGACATGCGCCACCATGCCGACGCCGGCTTCGCCGACGAACACCGGTGAATGGTTGTCGAACTGGTCCTGGTAGCGAAAGGCGGTAACCACAGGGATGTCTGAAGCCTCGGCGAAGGCCTGGAGCGCGGCGCGTCCATCGGTCGTCCAGTTGGCGCCACCCATGAGCAGCACCGGCTTCTCTGCCGCAGCCAGCATCTCAAGCGCCGCCGCGACGGCATCCCGCGACGGAGCGGCTTCGAAAATCGAAGCAGGGCCGCTGAGCGGCGCGGCCTCGGTCATGGTTGTCAGCATGTCTTCGGGCAGCGCGACGACGACGGGGCCGGGCCGGCCGGTCAAGGCGGTGGTCCAGGCGCGCGCTACGATCTCGGGAAGTCGCGCAACGTCGTCGATCTCGACCGCCCATTTTGCGACGGTCCCATAGACCGCCCGGTAATCGATCTCCTGGAAGGCTTCGCGGCCTTTCATGTCGGTGCCGACCTGGCCGACGAACAGGATCATGGGCGAGGAGTCCTGCATGGCGGTGTGGACGCCGATGCTGGCATTGGTCACGCCCGGGCCACGCGTCACGAAGCAGATGCCCGGTGTGCCCGTCAGCTTGCCATAGGCGGAAGCCATGAAGGCCGCGCCGCCTTCGTTGCGGCAAAGCACGTAGTCGAGCTTGCCATGGGTATCGTGCAGCGCGTCGAGGACGGCCAGATAGCTCTCGCCGGGAACGCCAAAGCTCTTGGCGGCACCCAAGGCAATGAGGCACTCGACAAGAAGGCGACCGCCATTGCGGACCATGCTTCGACATCCTCTTAAAGCTGGCGGCAAGCGGACTGGGCCTGCCCTTGCGGCTATACCTGCACCGCGGCGGGCCGGCGCGAAATCAAGAAATGCGATCCATACGAAAGTTTTTCTTTGCTATGGAATCCGCACCAGAACACCGGGGTTCATCGTAGCCTGCGGATCGAATGCGCGTTTGAGCCGCGCCATGAGGCTACGCTCGGTGGAGCCGCGGTTACGGTCGGCCATGGCGATCTTGGCGCGGCCGAGCCCATGCTCGGCGGCAAAGCTGCCGCCCATGTCGGTGGCTAAGGCAGCCAGCGCCTCGGCGAATGCACCAGCCTTGCCGTCGAAATCGGCGCGGCCTTCCGGCGGCGACAGATTGTAGTGGATGTTGCCGTCGCCGAGATGGCCGAACGGGTTGATCCGCACGTCGGGAAGAATGTCGTGGCATAGTTTCGCGCCGGCCTCGATGAAGCGCGCGATCGCGCCCGGCGGCACGGAGATGTCATGCTTGAGCTGCTCGCCCTCCAGCCGCTGGCCCTCCGGCTGCTCCTCGCGCAAGCGCCAGAACTGCGCCCGTTGCGCGCCTGAATTGGCCAGCGCGCCATCAACGACCAGGCCTTGCTCCATGCCCGATTCCAGCGCCGAAGCCAGGATATCGTCGAGGGGGACGCGCGTCGAGCCCGACGCCACTTCGACGAGCAGATAGACGTCGCCCCTCGTCTCCAGCTGATAGGCAAGATCCGGCAGATGCCTGAGCGCGAGCGTCAGGCCGACATCCGAAAAGAACTCGAGGCCGGCCAGGAATTCTCCAGCCTCGCCGCGCAGGAAGGCGCCGAAGGACACGGCGGTGGCGAAATCAGACATCACCAAGAGTGCGCTCGCCTGCTGTTTTGGCGTCGGATAGAGCCTCAACACCGCGCGCGTCACGATGCCGAGCGTGCCTTCCGAACCGCAGAACAGCTTGCGAAGCTGGTAGCCGGCATTGTCCTTCTGCACGGCGCGAAGACCGTCCCACACCGTGCCGTCCGGCATCACGACCTCGAGGCCGAGCACCAGATCCTGCATCATGCCGAAGCGAAACGCCTGGCTGCCGCCGGCATTGGTGCCGATCAGGCCGCCGATCCTGGCGCTGCCTTCGGCCCCGAGATGCATCGGAAACATCAGGCCCTGCGGTTCCAGCGCCTCATGCAGCGCGGCAAGCACCACGCCCGCGTCGACGATGATCGATCCGCTCTCCAGGTCCGGTTCGCCGATCGCCGTCATGCGTGAAAGCGAGACGATCACCGCGTTCGGCCGATCGGCGACGGCGCCGCCGCACAGGCCGGTGTTCCCGCCTTGCGGAATCACCGCCACGCCTGCTTCCCTGCATATGTTTACGACCGCCGCCACCTCCGCGGTGCTGGCAGGCCTGGCAATCCCAAGAGGCGCTACGCCATAGCGGTTGAGCCAATCGCGGTGGTAGGGTTCGGCATCACCACCGGAAAGCCAGCCTTTCGGCCCGAGGATTGCCTGCAATGCGATAACGAGATCAGCCATCTGGGTACCTGAGCTGTGGGACGAGCCGCGTATAGACAGTAAGGCGGTCCGGCTCAATGACCCAGGATCTGCGACAGGAATTGTCGCGTGCGATCGTTCCGGCAAGAGGTGAAGAACTCCTCCGGCGGCGCCTCTTCGACAATCTCTCCGCCGTCCATGAAGACCACCCGGTCGGCGACTCGCCGCGCAAAGCCCATCTCATGCGTGACGCAGATCATCGTCATTCCGTCGGAGGCGAGCGTCACCATCACATCCAGGACCTCCGATATCATTTCCGGATCGAGCGCCGAGGTCGGCTCGTCGAAAAGCATGATCTGCGGCTGCATGCAAAGCGCCCGCGCAATCGCCACACGCTGCTGCTGGCCGCCGGAGAGCTGGCCGGGAAACTTCATCGCCTGCTCGGGGATGCGGACCTTCTCAAGATAGCGCCGGGCAGTTGTCTCCGCTTCCGCGCGCGGCAGCTTGCGCACGATCATTGGCGCGATCATGCAGTTCTCCAGCACCGTCATATGCGGGAACAGGTTGAAGTGCTGGAACACCATGCCGACTTCGCGCCTGATCCCGTCGATGTTGGCGACATCGTCGTTGAGCTCGGTGCCGAGCACGGTGATGCGGCCGCCATCGTGCTCCTCGAGCCGGTTGATGCAGCGGATCATGGTGGACTTGCCGGAGCCGGAAGGACCGCAGACGACGATCCTTTCGCCCCGCCCGACGGACAGGTTCACCTTCCGCAGCGCATGGAATGTCCCGTAGTGTTTGTCGAGGTTCTCGATGCGGACCGCCGGTCCGGAAGCTTTGCCCGGATTCATGTCTACCGCCTCCTCACCGTTCGCCGACCGACATGCGGCGCTCGAGGAAGGCGCCGTAGCGGGACAGGCTGAAGACGAAGACGAAGTAGATGAAGGCGATGAAGGCGTAAACCTCGACATAGGCGAAGCGCCATTCGCCGGTGCCGTAGGCGGCGTTGCCGGAGGCCAGGATCTCGAAGAAGCCGACGATGACCACCAGCGAGGTTTCCTTGAACGAGATCACGAACTGGTTGATCGTCGCCGGCAGCGCATTGCGCATCGCCTGCGGCAGAAGGATACGGCCGATGCGCTGCCAGTAGCTCATGCCGAGCGCCATGGCGGCTTCTTCCTGTCCCGCTGGCACGCCCTGCATGCCGCCTCTGACGATCTCGGCCTGGTAGGCCGAGAAGAACAGGGCGGAGCCGAGGATGACCCTATAGAGCTTGTCGCCAACCAGCCATTGCGGCAGCGCGAAGGGCAGGACGATTGCGAAAGTGAACAGGATCGAGATCAGCGGCAGCGAACGGACCCCATCGATGATGAGGGCGGTGGTACGCGATATCCAGGGAAGCTCCGACCGCCGCAACAGAGCCAGGCAGACCGCCAGCGGGAAGCCGATCAGGCAGGTGGTGACGAAGATGAAGAGGGTGAGCGCAAGGCCTCCCCAGGCTTCCTCGCCGACATAGGACAGCCCAAGCACGCCACCCTTCATCAGCACGTAGTAGAGGGCCGTGCCTGCTCCCCAGACGAGCGCGATGCGGCGGCCCGTCCAGAAGGCCGGGATGCAGCTCAGCACCGTCATCACCACGACGGTGACGCAGGCCAGCGCCGAGCGCCACTGCTCCTCGAAGGGATAGAGGCCGAAGAGGATGATGCGCCACCTTGCCGCGATGACCGACCAGCAGGCGCCTGCCGCCGCCTGGCAGGCCTCGGGTCCGCCGCTCGTCGTGAAAACGGCCGAGAAGACCGCCCAGTTGAGCAGCTTCCAGACGACGAAAGCCATGATCGCCAGCGAGATCAGCGACAGCAGCGCCTGAAGCGGCGTCGCGAAGAAGCGGCGCTTAAGATCCTCGACCTTCCCCGGGGCAGGGGGAGCGACAACAACCATCTCCATCTCTCACGCCCTCAGTTGATTGCCCTTCAGGGCAATGGCTTTGTTGATGCGGTTGAAGATGGCGGCAAGGCTGAGGTTGATGGCGAGGAAGCCTGCCATCAGGATGCCGATCGTTTCCAGCGTCTGGCCGGAATGGTTGATGGTCAGCGCCACGATCATGAAGAAGTCGGTGAAGCCGACAGCGATGCCCATCGTCGTCGCCTTCATCAGCCAGACATACTGGTTGGCGAGGATTGGCAGCATGGCGCGCAGCGCCAGCGGCAACCGCACAAGCGTGAACACGCGCCAAGGACTCAAGCCCAGCGAGAGCGCCGCCTCCATCTGGCCCTTGCCGACGGACTTGAAGCCGCCGCGCACGATCTCGGCGATGTAGGAGCCGCCATAGATGGCGATGGCGATCGCCAGCGCGGAAAACTCCGGCGGAATGCGCAGGCCTCCCTTAAGATTCAGGCCTTGCAAGGCGGGGAAGTCGAGAAGTGGCAGGTCCGGCAAGCGACCGAGCGCCAGGATGACGGCGGCGGTGGCCAGCGCCGTCGCCGCCGCGGCCAGTTGAATGCCGAGCCGCTCGCCGAATGGTTGGCTAAGGCGCGACGTCCTGCCCAGCCAGACGGGAAGCGCGATTGCCGCGATCACGGCAAGTATCGCCGCCGCAAACGCGATGGCCCCGACATTGGGGACCGGCAAGTAGAGGCCGCGGCTGGTCAGCAGCATGCCGAATGCCTCATGCGCAGCGCGCGGCGTCGGCAGGTGCGTGATGACGGCGTACCAGAAGAAGACCTGGAGGATCAGCGGGATGTTGCGGAAAATATCGACATAGGTGCGGCCGAGCAGCCGCGCCAATTCGTTCGAGGACGTCCGCGCCAGGCCGACGATCGTTCCGATCAGCGTCGCCAGCATCAGCCCGACGGTGCCGAGGAACAGCGTGTTGATGATGCCGATGAGGAAGAACCACCAATAGGGATCGTTGGCCGTGGCGGGCAGCAGCGAGAAGTTCACATCCCAGCCCGTCGACTTGTAGAGGAAGTCGAAGCCGGAGGTGATCCCTTGCTCGGCAAGGTTGCGCCGCGCGATGACCACGCCGGCGAGCACGAGCGCCGCAAGCGCGCCGACATAGAGAACCTGCAACAGTGCGTTGCGGACCTTCTGATTTCTCAGCAGGCTGACCATCGACCTATCCTTCTCGAATTGCTGCCGGCTCCGCCCGGCGCAAGCCGGACGGAGCCCAGAGCGGGATAACTTCAGACGCGGATCAGCCGGTCACCAAGGGGATCAATCGATCACCAGCGGGAACAGAACGCCGCCATTGTTCCACAGGTTGGTCAGCTCGCGATCCATCTTGTAGGGCGAGTCCTTGCCTAGATCGCGATCGAAGATCTCGCCGTAATTGCCGACCTTCTTGATCACGTTGTAGGCCCAGTCGTCGGAAAGCCCGAGACCCTTGCCCATGCCCGGCGTGACGCCGAGGAATTTCGCCACCTGCGGCGAGGTCGGCTTGGCCTTGATCTCGTCGACATTCTTGGAGGTGATGCCTTCCTGCTCGGCGAAGATCAGGGTGCTCAGCGTCCAGTTGGCGATGTCGACCCAGTTGTCGTCGCCCTGGCGCATGATCATCACCTCGGGCTCGACCGCGAGCACGTCGGGCAGGATCACATGGTCCTCGACCTTGCTCTTGGCGATGCGGGCGATGGCGAGTGTCGGTCCCCATTGCGCATAGAGGTCGCAGCGGCCGGAGAAATAGGCTTGTTCCAGCTCTTCGGTCTTTTCGATCAGCACCGGCTCGAGCTTGATGCCGAGCTTCTGGGCGTAGGCGGCGACCTGCTGCTCCTGCGAGGTGCCGGCGGGAATGCAGATCGTGCCGCCATTGGCGTCCTTGAGCGACTTCAGGTTCAGCTCCTTGTGCGCCATCACCTTGGTGGTTCCGAGGTAATAGGACATGGAGAATTGCAGGCCGAGCTCGGTGTCGCGGCTGAGCGTGCCGCCCGAGGCCTTGATGATGATGTCGACGTCGCCCGACTGGAGTGACGGCCAGCGCTGCGCCCAGCTGATCGGAACGATCTTGAGCTTCGCCGGATCGCCGAATACGGCCGCGGCCACCGCCTTGCAAAGGTCGATGTCCATGCCCTTCCAGTTGCCCTTGTCGTCCACCTCGGCAAAGCCGAGATAGGAGCCGTCATGGCCGGTACAGTTGAGCGCGCCGCGTGCCTTGACGGTTTCGAGCGTCTTGCCGCCGGCGGCTTGCGCCGGCGCAGACAGATGCATGAGGCCCAGGGCCATGGCGGCGGCCCCCCATTTGATCATTTTCATTTTGATTGTCTCCACTGTTGAGGTTGTTCCGTTTCTTGTTGTTGGAGCCCGTAGGATGCCTTTCGGAGCTCGGTCTCGAAGCCGATTGTCAGTCGGAAAGCGGGGTCGGTTTCGGCAAGGAGATCTTGAGGTCGCTGCGCCAATCCTCCTGGGCCAGCCATCGATGGAGCGCGGCCACAGCCTTCACGCGCAGATGCCCACGCGGAACGATGAGGTAGAAGCCGGGGACTTCTTCCGGCCGCATGTCGGCGATGGCGTCGCGACCGATCGGCGCGACCAGCGCGCCAGAGCGGAAGTCCTCCTCGGCGTCGATGACGGAGACCAGGCCTACGCCGATGCCTTGCAAGGTCGCACGGCGCATCGTCGCCGCGTCGTCGAAGCTGATGCTGCGGTCGCCGTCGGTCAGCTCCACGCCGAGGTGGCGCAATATGTCCGGCCACAGGCGCTTCGACTTGACGGTGTCGAGCAGCGTGAAGCGCGTCAGGTCATGCGCCGACTTGATCTTCTCGCCGATCGCCGGTGTGCAGCAAATGATCTTCGGATCCGGCACCAGCAGCGTGGTCTCGTAGTCCGGCCAGTTGCCATAGCCCCACTGTACAGTCATATCGATGTCGTCGCGGCCGAAGTCGGGCAGGTCGACCATCGTCGTCAGGCGCAGGTCCGCTCCCGGCAGCATATCGCGGAACAGCGAAAGCCTGGGCAGCAGGTAATGCGTGGCGAAATATGGGCTCGCATTGAGGTTGATGCGGTCGCGGTAGTTCGACTTGGTGACGCGGCGCACGCCTTCGGAAAACTCGTCGAAGCCGGCCTTGACGTAGTGCGACAGAAGGATCGCCGACTCCGTCAGTTCGATCGAGCGGCCCTTGCGCTCGAACAGCGTCACTTGAAGCGTGTCTTCCAGCAGCTTGATCTGCTGCCCGACCGCCTGCGGCGTGACCAAGAGCTCGTCGGCCGCCTGCCGGAAGCTCTTGTGTTGCGCGACGGCGTGGAAGACGCGAAGCGCATTGAGCGAAGGAAGGCGAAGCTTGCTGGTCATGGTAATTTCGCCTCCTTTCGTTCGAGCTCCGTCGATCATGCACTGCCACATGTCCGGCGGCGCCAAGCCGCCGAGACTCTATGCGTAGATGTAACCGCCTGAAACAATTACGTTTTCTCCGGTCATGTAGGTGTTCTTCGGGCCGCCGGTCATCAGCACCCATTCGGCGATCTCGGTGGGCTCGGCGCCACGGCCGAGCGGACTTGCCTTGGCAAGTTCCTCGAGGAAGCCGAGGGCCTTGGCCTTCTCGGTAGCCATGCCGGCCGGCGCCACGGAGTTCACCAGGATGCCGTCCTTGGCGACGTAGTGCGCGAAGGACCGCGTCAGGCTTACGACGGCTGCCTTGGTCGCAGCATAGTGGGCGTTCTGCGGATGCGCCTTGAAAGCGTCGACGGAGGTCAGGTTCACGATCCGCCCGCGCACATGGTCCTTCGGCTCTTGCGCCTGCATGTGGCGGACTGCCGCCACCATCATATGGTAGGTGCCTTTGATGTTGATGCCGTTGGAGGCGTCCCAGTCGGGGTCGGTGATCTCGAGCAGCGGCCGACGCGGATAGATGGCGGCGCAGTTGATCAGCGTGTCGACGCGCCCGAGCTTGGCGACGATGGCGTCGAAGGCGGCGTGGCATTGCGGACCGACCTGGATGTCGCCAGTCGCCGCCGCGGTCGGCAGGCCCCTGGCCTTCGCCGGTTCGAGCGCGCTCTCCGCGGCCTGCTGGTTGATGTCGATGATGCCGATCTTTGCCGCCCCGGCTTCGACAGCCATCTTGGCCAGGAGCGCGCCGAGGCCGGCGCCGCCACCAACGATCAGAACGGAAAGATCCTTCATTCCAGTTTTCCCTACTTGGTGCCGCTGGGCGAGGTCGGCCAGGTCGGCATGATGTCGAAACGGGTAACGTCGGCCCATGCCGGCAGCGCGAGCACCGCGACGACCATCCTGGCCACGTCATCGGGCTGCACCACCTTGCTGGCGTACATGGCGGCGCGCGCCTCGGCGTCGAGGATGTCCTGGTAGAGCTGCGTCTCGACACGGCCGGCGACGATTTCGGTGACGCGCACGCCGGAAGGGGAGAGGTCGGCGCGCAGCGCGGCGGCAAAGCCGGAAATCGCCGCCTTGGTGGCCGCATAGACGGCAATGTTGGAGAATGCGGCGTGGCCCGCGACGGAGCCGGTGAACAATATGTGCCCCGACTGCCGCTCGCGCATCTGCGGCACGACGAGGCGGGTGAGCAGGATCGCCGCGCTGAGGTTCACCTCCAGCGTGGTGTCGATGTCGGCGATATTCATGTCGGCGAAATTGCCGAGCGGCGGCATGATGCCGGCATTGTTGATCAGCACATCGACGGTGAGATCCGCCAGCACCGCTTCCAGCGCCTCGCGATCGGTGACGTCGACGGCGATGGGGACGATGCCCGAGCGCTCGGCCTGCAGGTCTTTCAGCGCCGCCTGGCTGCGGCCGGCCGCATAGACGTCGTAGCCGGCGTCGCTCAGCGCGATCGCCATCGCCCGTCCCATGCCGCTCGTCGCTCCGGTGATGAAGGCTGTCGTCACTAGGGCTTCCCCATTGCGGCTTCCCCATTTGCCTAGTTTTCAGTGTGCGGCGCGGGCCGATGCCGCGAAACCAAGAAAACCAGCAAAAAGGAAAGATAAGCTTTCGAAAGCCTTGCTGCCGACCGGAATATTCCAACCTTCCGGTGCGGCGGCAAATGCAGACAGCCCAAGGAAAACAACGTCTTCAGCGCGCGAGAGCCGGCCATTGGCCGCAAACCGAGAAAAAATACGGCTTTCGCGAACGACTGGCTTGACGCGCGGCGACGGAGGCGAACGACATCGAAGCCGGCGAAACTATCCGGCTGTCGGCAAGGGCTTTCTCAGGTCGGTGAAAAGCGAGGCGGCAGCGGCTTTCTGTTCTGCTTCGGTGGCCTCGATGCCCGAAGCTTTCGCCAGCGCGCGCACGCGTCCCAGGCTGTTCTGCAGATGCTTGCGCATCGCTTGGCGGGCCTTGCTTGCGTCCTGCCTTTCGATGGCATCGACGATCGCTTTGTGCTCGCTGTGGATGCGCGCGTAGTAGCTGTCCTTGAGCGCGGGCTCGACCACGTAGCCGAGCTGGAATCGCGGCACGATCATCGGCCCGAGATAGCTCAAGAAGCCGTGGATGAATTCATTGCGCGCAGCCTTGGCGATCGCGAGGTGGAAATCATAGTCGTAGTGGATCTGGACGGCGGCGGGGTCCGCATGCCGGGCGTCGATCTCATCCATCATGGCGCGGATGTCGCTTGCCTCCTTGTCGGTCCGCCGTTCCGCGCAGAGCCCGGCGGATTCCACTTCGACGCTCAATCTGAGCTCAAGCAAGGCGATGGTCTCCGGCAATGTCCGCAGCGCCTCCTCCGGAATCGAGAAATTGCGCGGCGCGGGCGTTTCGCTGACGAACATGCCGCGCCCCTGCTGCGGCACAACCATGCCCTCGGAGCGCAGCCGCGCCACCGCCTCGCGCACGACGGTGCGACTGACGTCGTATTCGGCGCAAAGCTCCGCCTCCGTCGGCAGTTGAGCGCCGGGAAGCAGCGACCCGGAGCGGATCTTTTCGGACAGGCTCTCCGCCACGACGGTAGACAGCGGCTTGCGCTTCGTCATCAGTCTCCCCTAGAGCAATTCCAGGAAAAGTGTGTAGCGGTTTTCCGTCCGGAATTGCGTAGAAACAAAGAGATAGAGCGGTTCGGCGTTTCCGTGACAAGCTGAAGCGCTCGACCAGATTCGGGGATGATGCCCGAACCGGCAGGACCATTCAAACCGCCGCGGTGACGATCAGTTCGACCAGCATGCCGGGCTGGGCCATCCGACCTTCGCCGGAGGATCGCGCCGGCGCGTGCTCCTTCGGCATCCAGGCATCCCAGACCGTGTTGACCTCGTCGAAATCGCGCACGTCGTCCAGCCACATCTGGACGTGGAGGATGCGCGTCTTGTCGGTGCCTGCCTTGGCAAGCAGCGCGTCGATCTTGCCGAGCACCTCGCGCATCTGGTCGGCAGCCGATTGGCCGGGCCGGGCGACCTGGCCGGTGAGGTAGAGCGTCCGGTTGTGGATGACGCCGTGATGGATGCGGGTGTCGAAGTCGAAGCGCTGAATGTCGCTCACTTGTTCTCTCTCAGATCGCCGGCGTCTGCCGGATGGGGTTGCCTTGCAGGTACTGCGCGTAAGGCGCCTGGACGAGCCAGCCGGCATCGACCGGAAGCGTGACGCCGGTGATCGATGCGGCGCGGTCGGAGCAGAGGAACAAGGCAGCCTCGGCGACATCGCGCGGCTCGACGAAGCGGCGCAGCGCAGTCGTAGCCTGGATGGCTTGCGGATTGCGCTCGCCCTTCTCGATCTTTGCCTTAAGCCCGTCCGACAGCGTGTAGCCGGGCGCCACGGCATTAACGCGAACGCCATGCGGGCCGAGCTCGGCGGCCAGCATTTGCGTCAGCGCCAGGACAGCATGCTTGCCGGGCGTGTAGGCCGGCAGCGACAGTGGCGCAAAAGAGGCAAGCGAGCCGACATTGAGGATCGCGCCGCGCCCGGCGGCCGACATCAACCGGCCGAACACCTGGCAGCCGAGCAGCGTGCCGCGATAATTGATGCGCCACATCCGCTCGTCTTCGGCGAGATCCTGGTCGAGGACGTGCTTGCCGCTTTGCAGGATACCGGCGCAGTTGACCACGACCTGTGGCGTGCCGAACGCATTGCCGACGTCTCGCGCCAGGCCTTCGACCGAGGCGGGATCGGCGACATCGGTTTGCACGAAAAGGGCGCTTGGCGCGCCGGCACTCTGACAGGCGTCGGCGGCTTGCTTGCCTCGGACGGCATCGCGGCCGGCGACGACAACCTGATAGCTGTCCCCGGCGAAGCGCTCGGCGATCGCGCGGCCTATGCCGGACGTGCCGCCGATCACGACGGCGGTCATCGCATCAGCCATTGCGGCGATCCTTGCGCTCGATGTCGAAGAATTCGGCCATGGCCTCGACCTGGAAATCCATCATCGGGCGCCCCGGCTGGATACGGCAGCCGATCTCCTTCGCCGCCTTGAGCAGCGCCGTCTCGGCTGGCTCCATGATGATGTCGACGACCGTCATCTGCGGCGTCAGCTTGCTGACGTCCATCGGCAATGGATCGCTGGCCTTCAGCCCGGACGGCGTGGCATTGATCGCCATATCCATGCCGGACGGATCGGGTTCTCCGACGTCGATGCGGCAGTCGGGAAAAGCCTTGCCGACCAGCGAAGCGAGCTTTTGCGCGCGCTCCTTGTCGATGTCGGCCAGACGGATTTCCGCCGCGCCTTCTTCGGCAAGGCAGTAAGTGAGCGAGGCGCCCGCGCCGCCGGCGCCGACCTGGAGGATGCGCTTGCCTGCGATAGGGTGTCCGCCGGCCTTCAGCCCCTCGATGAAACCGACGCCGTCGAAATTGTCGGCATACCAGGTGCCGTCCGCCTGCCGGCGCACGGAATTCGCGCTTTGCACGCGCGCGGCACGATCATGGGCGGCGGCGCATTTGTGGAAGACCGGAACCTTGTACGGCACCGAGATGATCACGCCCCGGATGTTCTCGGCCGCCGTGATGCCGGCCCAGAACGTGTCGAAATCCTCCGGGCGGCAGCTCAGTGGCACCATCAGGCTGTCGAGCCCCTTCTGCTCGAAGACCTCGTTGAAGATGCCGGGGCTTTTCGCATGGCCCACGGGATGGGCCAGCATGACGAAAACATCGGCCTTGCCGGTTCCGCGCATCGTTATTCCTTTCCGTTTGAGAGTTCGTGATGACTGAGGATTTCGAGGGCTCGAACGAGTGAAGAATGGTCGGCCTCCGCGCCGCCCGCCCGGGCCGAACAGGCATTCATCAGCTGTTGTGCCGTTGCGGTGCCCGGCAAGGCAACGCCGAGCGCGCGGGCGCTTTCCAGCGCAAGATTGAGATCCTTCCGGTGCAGCCGGATACGAAAACCCGGCGCGAAGCTGCGGGCGATCATGCGTTCGCCATGCACTTCCAGGACCCGCGACGAGGCGAAGCCGCCCATCAGCGCGCCGCGCACCTTTGCCGGATCGCAACCGGCCTTGCTGGCGAAGACCAGCGCCTCGGCGACCGCCTCGATGTTGAGCGCGACGATGATCTGGTTGGCGATCTTGCAGGTCTGGCCGGCGCCGTTGTTTTGCCCGATCAAGGTGATGTTCTTGCCGAGCCTCTCGAAGATCGGCAGCGCGCGCTCGAGCTCGGCGGCCGGTCCGCCGACCATGATGGTGAGGCTGGCCGCCTTGGCGCCGACCTCGCCGCCGGAGACCGGCGCATCGAGATAGCCTGCGCCTGCCTGCCTTATCTCCGCGGCGAAGCCGGCCGTGGCGATCGGACTGATCGAGCTCATGTCGATGACCAGCTTGCCGGCCGAAATTCCTTCCAGCACGCCGTTCTGCCCGAACAGGACGCGCTCGACGTCGAGCGTGTCGGGCAGCATGGTGATGACGAACTCGGACGCCCGCGCCACCTCGGCGGGAGAGGCGACCACCGATGCGTCGAGGGCCTCCGGCAGGGGAGAGCGGTTGAGGACGGTGACGATCTCATGCCCGGCATCGGCGAGATGCCGGGCCATCGGCGCGCCCATGACGCCAAGTCCGATGAAGCCGATTTTCATACGCAACTCCCACGCGGCGCCGGAGCGCCTTGCAGCTCAAGCTGGGCATATGATATAGGACATCATACAAATTTCAATGCACCTTCTTCACGACCGGAGACCGATCGCACATGCAGGAGCGCATCAATTCGCTGAAGGCGGCCGCACAGGCCGGCCGGGCTCATATCGGCATCTGGTGCTCCCTGGCCTCGGCGCTCACCACCGAAGTCGTCGCGGGCTCCGGGGCGGGCTGGCTGCTGATCGACGGCGAGCACAGCCCGAACGACCTGCGCAGCATCATGGCGCAGCTGCAGGTCGTGGCGGCGTTTCCTTGCGAAGCCGTGGTGCGCCTGCCATCCGACGATCCCAATCTGATGAAACAGGCGCTGGATGTCGGCGCCCGCAGCCTGATGATCCCGAATGTGCGCACGGCCGAGCAGGCGCGCGCAATCGTCGCGGCGATGACCTATGCGCCGGGTGGCTTCCGCGGTTTCTCGGTCGGCCACCGCGCCAATGCTTTCGGTCGCATCGCCGGCTACCATGCCAAGGCGTGCGAGCAGCAATTGCTTGCCGTGCAGATCGAGGACGGGGCCGGTGTGGCGAACGCCGCCGAAATCGCTGCGGTGGACGGTGTGGACGTTCTGTTCGTCGGGCCGGGCGACCTCTCCACCAATATGGGCGCGATGGGAAATCCTGGCGCCGGGCCTGTGCAGGAGGCGATATCGTCGGTGCGCAAGGCCGCCGCCTCGGCAGGCAAGGCCAGCGGCATCCTGGCTCCCGTGAAGGCCGATGCGGACCGCTACCTCGCCGACGGCTTCACCATGGTGGCGGTCGGTTCCGATCTCGGCCTGCTGGCGCGGGGTTCGGACGCCCTGGTCGCCTCGTTCAATCGGTAGGAATAATCATGGCAATCCCCCCTTACAAAGCACCGTCGCGCAACGCCTATGACATCGTCATCGTCGGGGGCGCGGTCGTCGGTTCGTCGACGGCCTATTGGCTGAGCCAGGCGCTGGGCAGCGGCGCTTCGATCCTCGTGGTCGAGCGCGACTCAAGCTACGAATTCTCCTCGACCGCGCTTTCCACCAGCGCGATCCGCCAGCAATATTCCAATCCGATCAATGTGAAGATCAGCCAGTTCGGCATCGAGATCATCCGTGGTTTCCAGGAGCGGATGGCCCCGTTCTACACGAACGAGCCGGCGCCCGATCTCGGCTTCAAGGAGCACGGCTATCTCTATTGCTGCTCGCCCGAGGGTGTGGAGGCGGCGCGCGAACGGGTCGAGCTGCAGCGCAGCCTCGGCGCCCATACCGTCTTCCTCGAACCGGGCGCCTTGAAGGAACGTTTTCCGTGGCTGAATGTCGACGATCTCGGCGGCGGTTCGTGGGGCGCTCGCGAAGAGGGCTGGTTCGATTCCATGGGCATGTTGAACGGTTTTCGCCGCGCCGCTCGCGGCAGCGGTGTCGAATATATCGACAATGCCGTGACGGCGCTGGACGTCGTTGACGGGCGGGTCGTCTCGGTGCGGCTCTCGACGGACGAGACGGTCGCTTGCGGCACGCTGGTCAACGCGGCAGGTCCGCGAGCCCAGCAGGTCGCCGCCATGGCCGGGCTGTCCATTCCGGTCGCGCCTTACAAGCGCTACAGCTTCGTGTTTGCCAGCGCCAATGCGATCCCGGGCCGCATGCCCAATGTCATCGACCTTTCAGGCACATTCGTGCGGCCGGAGGGCGAGCTTTTCCTCACCGGCAACACGCCGCAGGGCGACGGGCCGGCCGACTACGACGACTTCGAAATGCATTTCGAGGAGTTCGACGACCATATCTGGCCGGCGCTCTGGCACCGCATTCCGGCCTTCGACGCGCTGAAGGTGCAGACGAGCTGGACCGGCCATTACGAATACAACATGCTCGACCACAACGGCATTGTCGGCTTCCACCCGCTAGTGAAGAACTTCATGTTCGCCAACGGCTTTTCGGGGCACGGCCTGCAGCAGTCGCCGGCGGTCGGCCGTGCGGTGTCGGAGCTGATCGTCCACGGCGCGTTCCAGACGCTGGACCTTTCGCCATTCTGCTACGAAAGGATCGCGCGCAACGAACCATTCCTCGAGGAAGCGGTGATCTAGAGCGTTTCACCGTTTCACGGAAACGGCGAAATCCGCGCGGCCAGGCGCCTGGCCCGGTAGTTCAGGATTGCGGCAGTGACCCACGCACCTCAAACACTTTCAAGATAGGTTTCGATCTCGAAGTCGCTGACGTTGAGCGCGAAAGTGTTCAGCTCCTGGCGCTTGCAGGCGATGAAGGCGTCGCGCAGCACATCCGGGAAGATCTCGGCAACGCGCGGGCCGGCTTCGAAGGCGGCGATCGCCGAGGCCCAATCGGGCGGAAGCTTGGCGAGTGTCAGCCCCTGGCCCTCGCCGCCGGTCGGCTCGCCGGGCGAGAGCTGGCGCTCGATGCCGATCAACGCCGCGCCGAGAATCGCCGCCAGCACCAGATAGGGATTGGCGTCGGCGCCGGAGACACGATGCTCGATGCGGCGCGCGGCCGACGGGCCGCCCGGAATGCGTATCGCCACCATGCGGTTTTCATAACCCCAGGCGACGGCGGTCGGCGCATAGGAACGCGGCCGCAGCCGGCGGTAGGAATTGAAATGCGGCGCGAACACCAGCGTGCTTTGAGCCATCGCGGCAAGCAGGCCGCCAACCGCATGGCGCATGGTGTCGGAGCCCTGATCCGAGCCGTCGTCGAAGATGTTGCGGCCGTCCTTGTCGAGGACGCTGAAATGGACATGGAAGCCGTTGCCGGCGCGTTCGCCATAGGGCTTGGCCATGAAGCAGGCGGCGAAGCCATGTTTGCGGGCAATGCCCTTGACGGTGCGCTTGAAGAGCACGGCGTCGTCCGCGGCGCGCAGAGCGTCGGGCACGTGGTTGAGATTGATCTCGAACTGGCCGACGCCGTTCTCGGCGATCGCGGTGTCGACCGGAATGTCCTGCATGCGGCAGGCTTCGTAGATATCGTGGATGAAGGCTTCGAAATCGTCGACCTCATCAATCGAAAGCGCCGCGTCGGAATCGAGACGCCGCCCGGTTACCGGCGAAACCGGTCCGACAGGCCGCTGCGATGTCGGGTCGACAAGGTAGAATTCGAGTTCGGTCGCGGTGACGGGCGTCAGGCGGAGCGCGGCGTAGCGGTCGAGAATGCGTGCCAGCGCGCGGCGCGGATCGCCGAGGTAGGGGGCGCCGCTGTCGTCCGCCAGCCAGACCGGCAACAGCGCCGTCGGGTGCGCCGTCCAGTTGACGGGCAGTATGCCGCGCCCCGTCCAATGGCAAAGCCCATCGGCGTCGCCGGTCGAGAACACCTGGGCGTTGCCTTCGATGTCCTCGCCCCATATGTCGAGCCCGATGGCCGAATAAGGCATGCGCAGCTTGCCTTCCAGCGCCTTGCGCGCCTGCTCGACCGGAATGCGCTTGCCGCGCATGATGCCGTTCAGGTCGCACACCGCCGCCCGCAGGCTCTGGATGTCCTTCCTGCCGTCCAGCCACTTCAAAACGTCCGCAATCGCATCGCTCAATTTCCAGCCCCTTTTCTAGGTGCTGTAGCCCTGTCGGCTACGATATCCAATTTTTCAGCTTGTGAGTTCGTGAAGGTCAACACGGCTGCTGCCGGGTTGTTTTCCTTCATTTTTTCAAGTCACTAGCTGGGATATCGGGCGGCATTTCGGGTCCAAATTCTGCGATCTGCGATCGCAACATAGCGGCCCGATCGACGAAAGCCAAGCCGGATTCGAGGCCGGCTTGCCCGTCAGTGACGCAGTTGCGGAAATTTCACCTGGCCGAGGATGTGGGCCGCGCCCTCGGCGATATCGCGCACGATGGCGGCGCGCGCCCTTTCGGCGTCGCCGGCTTCGATCGCCGCCACGACCTCCTCGTGGTGGTCGATGCCGAGAATGCCGGCCAGGTCATCCTCGAAGCCGATGTGCAGGTTTCGCAGGAAGGGGCCGACCTGCATCCATACCGTCTCGATCAGGAAGAGCATCTGCTCGTTGCCGCAATGGCGGTAGATCGAGAATTTGAAGTCGTAGTTCTTGCGCAGATAGTTATCGATCCCGCCGCCGCGGGCGGCTTCGGTAAGCTCGGCGCAGTGGCGCCGGATCGCGCGCAGATTGTTGCCGTTGATGAGTTTCGTCGCGAGCTCGGTGGCCGTGCCTTCCAGGATCGTGCGCACGGCGGTCAGTTGCTGGAAGCGGTCGGCCGAAATCAGCGGCACCTCGACGCTGCCGTTCGGCATCGGGCTCAGGGCTCTCAGCGCCTGCAGCCGCATGAAGGCGCTGCGCACCGGCATGTCGCTGGTGCCGAGCTCCTTGGCGAGCTTGCGCGAGGTCAGCTTCTGGCCAGGCTGGAGTTGCCCCGACATCAAGGCGCGCACGAGCTCCAGGTAGACTTTCTCATGCAGGGGAACGGTATCGACAGCGGTCAGCCCGATATGCGATTTGTCGGCCATTGGCGATACGCTACTTCATCCGTCCCGAGATCTGTTTCGTCAGCTGATCCGCCGCCGGGATAGCTGGCCGGTCGTTTCGGCCGCACGATAGACGCTCAACGCGAACCGCCGCAAGGGCGGCCGGCGTTGCTATCCGATCCGCGCGTCGATGATCTCGACGAAGCGCGCGAAGAGGCCGGCCTGCGACTTGATCTTCAGCTTGCGATAGATGTTGCGGCGGTGGACCTTCACGGTCCCGGGCACGATCCTGAGCGCCCTGGCGATCGATTCCGTGGAATGACCCTGAAGCACCAGATCGACGACCTGTTTTTCACGTGAGGTCAGCGACAGGCTCTTCCAGATATGCGCGCGATCGAGTTCGTTGGCTGTTGCGATGGTTTCGCCGGAGGGCTGGGTCGAGACCTCTTCGGCAGGCAGGGACGGCCAGTGCTGCCTGCAGAAACCGATCACCGCCGGCGCCATGTCGCGCAGCAGCCTGGCATCCGCCGTTCCGAACGGCCCGGTGGCGCGCAGCCGCATCAGCGACAGCACCAGCGCGTCCTTGCAGGCTAAAGGCACGAAGAAACCGACCTCCTCGGTGAGGCGGGTCTGGCTGTAATAGGACCGGTAATATTCGCTGGCATAGAAGCGGTCGGGCGCAAGCTCGCGCATGCGCCAAAAGCCTTCCTTGCGCTCGACAGCGGCGTGATGGAACGGGTCGAGCAGATAGGGCCCTTCCTGATAGAGCGCGACGAAGATGTGGCTTTCCGTCGGCGAGAAGGTCTCGAACAGGAGCGGCGGCCTCGAGGCGCCGCGATAGCCGAAGATCACGCAGTGGTCGAAACGGACGTGCCCGCGCAGCCAGCCGACGATCGCCTTGCCGAAATGGTCGCCGCCGGTCTCGCGCGACGCGGCGATGACAGTGGCCAAGGCGTTGTAGTCGTCACTGCGGGAAGCGGCCAACTCATACCCCTCCAAACGATAAAATCGGCTAAATATACCACCTGCGAGGTATATACTAGGCGGCATTGCCTCTGCTAGCGTCAAGACATTGCCTCACGCTGTCGCTGGAGCCCGTGGCTTGACTGCAGTGCCCGATATCGAATTTCGCGCGGTTACCAAGCGCTACGGCGCGGTCACCGCGGTCAGCGGCATCGACCTTGCCGTCCCGCCTTCCGCCTTCGTCGCGCTGCTCGGCCCCTCAGGCTGCGGCAAGACGACCTGCCTTCGCATGATCGGCGGCTTCGAGCAGCCGAGCGAAGGCCAAGTGCTGATCCGCGGCCGCGACATGGCCGGCACGCCGCCCTACCGGCGGCCGGTCAACATGGTGTTCCAGCAATATGCGCTGTTCCCGCATCTCGATGTCGAGGACAACATCTCCTACGGGCTGCGCCAGGCGAGACCCAGGCTGTCGTCGCGCGATATCTCCTGGAGGGCCGGCGAGGCGCTGGCCATGGTGCAGCTCGCCGGCTACGGACGCCGCAAGATCCACGAGCTTTCCGGCGGCCAGCAGCAGCGCGTGGCGCTCGCCCGCGCCCTGGTCAACAAGCCGGCGGTGCTGCTGCTCGACGAGCCGCTGGCGGCGCTCGACAAGAAGCTGCGCACCGACATGCAGATCGAGCTGCAGAACCTGCAGCGCGAGATCGGCATCACTTTCGTGCTGGTCACCCACGACCAGGAGGAAGCGCTGTCGATGAGCGACTTCGTCTGCGTCATGAATGGCGGCCGCGTCGTCCAGATCGGACAGCCAAGCGAAATCTATGACGAGCCGGCCGATCTGTTCGTGGCGGATTTCGTCGGCAAGACCAATCTCTTGAGCGGCAAGGTGGCCGGGCTCTCCGGCGATCTCGTCGATGTCGCGCTCGCAGACGGCACGGTGATTGCCGCGCGCAAGCGTGTGCCGCTCAGACACGGCCAAGCCGTCTCCGTCAGCCTGCGGCCGGAATCGCTCAGCCTCTCGACCCCTGGAAAGGGCAGCCTGAACGGCATCGTCCGCAACCGCATATTCTTGGGTTCGACGGCGGAATACGCGATCGAGGTCCAGGGTATCGGATCACTGCTCGCCAAGGCCGATCACGTGATCGGCCAGGGCAATCTCTTCAAGCCGGGCGAACCCGTCGCCATCGGCTTTGCCGCCGGAGCGCCGCTGGCGTTTCCGGGACACAAGAACAACGGGACCAACCAGAGGGAAGACCAACATGCCGAAATCCTATCGTGACGGACTGCCGATAAGCCCCGATAAATTCGTCGACCAGTTGATGCGCCTGAAGCGCGGCTCGATCAGCCGGCGCGATTTCCTCGGCCTCACCGGCCTCGGCGTCGCGACCGCGGTGATGGCGCGCGAGCTCGGCGTCATGCCGACGCCAGCCTTTGCCGCTGAGAACCTCGGCGACCGCATGTCGATCGCCACCTGGCCGAACTACCACGACCCGCAGACCTTCGAGAATTTCAAGGCCGATACGGGCGTCGCCGTCGAGGTCAACGTCTTCGGCTCCAATGAGGAGATGCTGGCCAAGCTGCAGGCCGGCGGCTCGGGCTGGAGCCTGTTCGTGCCGACCAACTATACCATCTCGACCTACAAGAAGCTCGGCATCATCGAAGCCCTCGACATGGCCAAGCTCGGGAATTTCGATGGCAAGTCGGAAGATGCACGCTTCACCGCCGAGGGCACGATCGACGGGACGACCTACGCTGTGCCGAAGAACTGGGGCACGACCGGTTTTGCCGTGAACACCAAGAAGCTCACCAAGCCGATGTCGAGCTGGAAGGAATTCTGGGACACGGCGATGGCCGAAGGCGACGGCCGCACGATGGTGCACGACTATCAGCTGACGACGATCGGCAATGCGCTGAAATATTACGGCTATTCCTTCAATTCGCTGAAGCAGGACGAGCTCGCCAAGGCGGAGGAACTGCTGCTCAAGGTCAAGCCGCATCTGTTCGCGGTGTCGAGCGACTATCAGCCGGGAATGCGCGCCGGCGATGCCTGGATGACGATGTGCTGGACCAATGACGGGGCGCAGCTCCATCGCGACATCCCCGAAATCGCCTATGTGCTCGGCAAGGAAGGCGGCGAGATCTGGACCGATTTCTACGCGATTCCGAAGGATGCGCCGAACAAGCCGGCCGGCTACGCGCTGCTCAACTACCTGATGAACCCGAAGGTCGCGGTGAAGGAGCATCTGGCCAATGGCGCGCCCTCGACCGACGCGCGCGTCAACGCGCTGCTGCCGAAGGAAGTGCTGGACAATCCGATCCTCTATCCGGCCGCCGACCTGTTGAAGCCACTGGAGTTCGGCGCCGCCGCGACGCTCACCGATCCGGGCCGCGCCGAGCTGATGGCGCGCTTCAAGTCGGCTTGAGCGGGAACGGCCACAAACCTGAACCAGACAATGCGACCGGCGGACGAATGTCCGCCGGCTCCCAACCGGCTTTATCGATGCGCGGCAGTCTCTTTCGCAAAAACCTCATCACGGCGCTGCTGCTTGCTCCGGCGGCGCTGTGGCTGGTCGTCTTCCTGGTGCTGCCCTTCGTCGCCATCGCCATCTTCAGCGTCGGCGAGCGAGCGCCCGAAGGCGGCTACCAGGCAGCGCTGACTTTCGCGCAATACGCCAACCTGCCGGCGCGGGCGACCGCGTTCTGGAACACGATGGTGCTGGCCCCCGCCGGAGCGCTCGCCTGCCTGCTCGTCGCCTATCCCGTCGCCTATTGTCTGGCGCTGCGGGCACCGGATCGCTGGCGATTGATCCTGCTCGCGCTGATCGTCATCCCGTTCTGGACCAGCCTTCTGATGCGCACCTATGCCTGGATGTACATCCTCGGCGGGCGCGGCATCCCGGCCCTGCTCGCCTATGTCGGCATCGAGGACCTGCGGCTGATCAACACGCCGGGCGCGGTTCTGCTCGGCATCGTCTACGGCTACCTGCCGCTGATGATCCTGCCGATCTATGTCAGCCTGGAGCGGCTCGACCGCCGGCTGCTGGAGGCTTCCGCCGATCTGGGTGCGACGCCGCTGTCGACCTTCCTCGGTGTGACGCTGAGGCTGTCTCTGCCCGGCGTCATGACCGGCTTCTCGCTGGTGATGATCCTGCTGCTCGGTGAGTACCTGATCCCGACGCTGCTCGGCGGCGGCAAGGTGTTCTTCATCGGCAACGCGCTGGTCGATCTCTTCCTGCAATCGCGCAACTGGCCGTTCGGATCGGCTATCGCCATCACGCTGGTGCTGGTCTCGGTCGTGGTGCTGATCGTCGCCAATCGCATCTCGACCCGGCTCTCGGGCGCACGCCGGGTGGACCTGATCTGATGCGCGCCTTCGTCTTTGCCGTCTTTGCCTTCCTCTATCTGCCGATCGCGCTGGTCGTGCTGTTCTCCTTCAATGCCGGGCATCATGCCAGCGAGTTCACCGGCTTCTCGGTGCAATGGTACGGCAAGGCGCTGTCCAATCCCTTCCTGGTCGAAGCGCTGAAGAACAGCCTTTTCATCGCCACGACGAGCGCGCTGCTCGCGGCCTTCTGCGGCACGTCCGCGGCGCTCGGGCTGCAGCGCGTCGGCGCGCGGACGCGGGCGCTGTTCGACGCGCTGCTGGGCGCCGCGATCGTCGTTCCGGGCGTCGTCATCGGCATCTCGACGCTGGTGGCGCTGGTGCAGCTCTTCGCCGTCCTCAATCCGTTCCTCGCTTCGCTGTGGCCGACCGACCAGCCGCCGCGGCTCTCGCTCGGCTACGGCTCGATCATCGCCGCGCACGGATTGTTCTCGATGGCGCTGGTGACGATGATCGTCGGCACGCGGCTCAGCAGCCTCGACCGCAATCTGGTCGAGGCCTCGAGCGATCTCTATGCCACGCCGCTGACGACGTTCCGATCGATCGTGCTCCCGCAGATCATGCCGGCGGTGATCGCCGGCTTCCTGCTCGCCTTCACCTTCTCCTTCGACGACTTCATCATCGCCTTCTTCGTCGCCGGCGCGCAGACGACGCTGCCGATCTATGTCTTCGCCTCGATCCGGCGCGGCGTGACGCCGGAGATCAATGCCATCGCGACGATCGTGCTCTGCGCATCCGTCCTGCTCGTGCTGCTTGCGCAATGGCAGCTCGGCCGTCGAAAGCCATCGCCTTGAAAGAGCAATCCATGATCCTGAAAGACCGTATCGCCGTGGTGACGGGCGCGGGGTCGGGCATCGGGCGCGCCGGGGCGATGATCATGGCCAGGGAAGGGGCGCTCGTGGTGATCGCGGACCGCGATCCGGCGGCGGGCGAAGCCACCGCCGCTGGTATCCGCGACGCCGGCGGCCGCGCCGAGGCTGTCGCCACCGATGTCGGCAACGACACGGCCGTCGAAGAGCTCATCCAGGGAACGCTCGGCAAGCACGGCCGGATCGATATCCTGCACAGCCATGCCGGCATTCAGGTCGGCGGCACGCTGACGGAAGTCGGCACCGACGGCATGGACGCCTCATGGCGCATCAATGTGCGGGCGCAATTCCTGGCGGCGAAGACCGTCATGCCGGCGATGATTGCCCAAGGTGGCGGCGTCATCCTCAACACGGCGTCCAATTCCGGAGTCTTCTACGACCGCGAGATGATCGCCTATGCCACCTCAAAGCACGCCGTGGTGGCGATGACACGGCAGATGTCGCTCGACTACGCCAGGCACAATGTGCGCATCAACGCGCTCTGCCCGGGCTGGGTCGACACGCCGTTCAATGAGCCGTTCATCGCCCAGATGGGCGGCCGCGACGCGATCGAAAACTATGTCCGCACCAAGATCCCGATGGGGCGCTGGGCGAGCGCGGAGGAGATAGCCGAAGCGATCCTGTTCCTCGTCTCCGATCGCTCGTCTTTCATGACCGGGCAGGCGCTGGTCGTCGATGGCGGCGAGAGCATCGGCTGATCTGGTCCAGCAAAGCGGACTTGCGCCGGCGGCGATGATCGGTCAAACCATAATTCCACCTTTAGTGAGACCCGTCATGCAAGCAAAACATCAATACCGCGAAAGGCGTCCGATTTTTGCCTGCGGTATCTCGTTTGCGCGTACGGGGTGTCGCTGATCATGCGCTGCTGCCGTCACGAGAACCTGCAGCGCGCGGAGGAGACCAAGGTCGGCTCGCATGTCGTTCGCGACGGCTGGACCGAAGGCGTGCAGGGCGCGTTGGACCCGGCCTTTCGGCCGGTCATCAGGCGGGCGTCCGTTCTCGGATAACGCAGCTCAGATAACGCCCCACCCGGAACGGACATGCCCGCCGAAGCGATCTCTCCTTCGTACGGACATGACCAATGCCTGACAATCTGAACACCTCATTCCCCGGCGCGGACACGCAAGGCTGGCTGAAAACGCATGCGATCAATGAAGTCGAGTGCTTCGTGCCCGACGTCAACGGCGTGTTGCGCGGCAAGACCTTGCCGGTCGCCAAATTCCTCAAGTCGCTCGAGGACCGGGCGCTCTATCTGCCGAGCAGTGCCTTCCTGGTCGCCATCGACGGCCGCTATTCCGGCTCCATCGACGAGGGCTTTGCCTATTCGGACCCCGACATGCGCATGGTGCCGGACACGTCCACGCTGTGCGTCGCGCCGGGCAGCGCCGGCAAGGCCTATGTCTTTGCCGACACCTTCCATATGGACGACCGGCCGTGGATGGCCTCGCCGCGCCATGTGCTGAGGGCCGTGCTCGACCTTTACCGCCAGCGTGGCTGGCGCGCGGTGATGGCGCCGGAGCTCGAATTCTATCTCACGGCGCCGAACCCCGATCCGGATCGCCCGATCACCGCGCCGACCGGGCGCAACGGCCGGCCGGAAAGCGTGCAGCACCCTTACGACATGCAGGCGATGGAGGAGTTTGAAGCGGTGACGCGACGGATCTACGAACATGCGGCCGTCGCAGGTCTGCCGCTCGACACGCTGATCCATGAATCCGGCACGGCGCAGCTCGAGATCAATCTCCTGCATGGCGATCCGCTGGCGCTTGCCGACAAGGTGCTGTTGTTCAAGCGCCTGGCGCGCCAGGCGGCGCAGGCGAATGGCATGCACGCCACCTTCATGGCCAAGCCGATCGCCGCGCAGGCCGGCAGCTCGATGCATCTGCACATGTCGATCGTCGATGAAGCGGGCGAGCCCTTGTTCGCCGGCGAAGACGGCGAGGACACCGGAATGTTCGCGCAGTTCATCGGCGGCCTGCAGAAATACATCCCCGAAATCATGCCGCTGTTCGCGCCCAACGTGAACTCCTACCGGCGCATCCGGCCGAACCACAGCGCGCCGGCCAACATCGAATGGTCGCACGACAACCGCTCCTGCGGCCTGCGCGTGCCGATGGGCGGGCGCGCCGCGCGGCGGATCGAGAACCGGCTGCCGGGAGCGGACGCCAATCCCTATCTCGCCATGGCCGGCTCGCTGATCGCCGGCTATCTCGGCATCGAGGAGAAGCTTGCGCGCTCGGAAGAGGCCTTCGGCAATGCCTATAAAAACAAGAGCACACTGCCAAAGACGATGGAGGAAGCGCTCGACCGCTTCGCCGCCTGCGAGCCCGTGCGGGCGCTGCTCGGCGAGGATTTCTTCCAGACCTATCTGCGCGTGAAGAGCGTCGAGCTCGACTTGTTCCAGAGCGTCGTGACGTCCTGGGAACGCGACCATCTGTTGCTCAAGGTGTGACCATGACTTCGCGTTCGACAGGTTTCAATTCCGGTCTCGATATCGGCAAATCCTATTATGTCGCCACCGCCAATCCGGCGCCCGACCATCCCGCACTTGCCGGCGATGTCGAGGCCGATCTGGTGGTGGTCGGCGGCGGCTGCACCGGCCTTTCGGCGGCACTGCATGCGGCCGAGCGTGGTCTTAAAGTGGTGCTGCTCGAAGGCGGCAAGATCGGCTGGGGCGCCTCGGGCCGCAATGGCGGCCAGATGATCCCGGGCCTGCGCAAGGGCGCCAGGGGCTTGGTCAAGAGCTTTGGGCCGGAACGGGCAAAGGCGCTGTTCGACCTCGCCTTCGAGGCGCGCGGGCTGGTGCTCGACATCATCGAGCGTCACGGCATCGAATGCGACTTGCGCCAGACCGGCCATCTGGTCGGCGCCGTCAGCGCTTCGGATGTGCGCGACTTCGAGCAAGAGGCCGAATGCCTCGCCAAGGTGATGAAGTTCACCGATGTCGAGATCCTGTCGGCTTCGCAGGCGCGTCAGATGGTGGATACGCCCTATCAGGGCGCGGTCTACGAAAGGCTCGGCGGCCATATGCATCCGCTGAACTACACGCTGGGGCTGGCCCGCGCCGCGTCCGCCGCCGGCGTCGTCATCCACGAGAACTCGGTTGCCGTCCGGCTGGAGCGGGAGCCGTCGATCCGAGTGTTCACCGACAAGGGCTCGGTCCGCGCCAGGCATGTGGTGCTGGCCGGCGATGCGCTGCTCAAGGGATTGGAGCCGCGCGTCAACAGCCGCATCATGCCGGTCGGCAATTATATCGTCGCCACCGAACCGCTGGATGGAAAGGCGGATGTCATCCCGGCGAATGTCGCGGTCTCGGACACGCTGTTCGTCGTCAACTACTACCGCATGTCGGCGGACGGCCGCCTGCTGTTCGGCGGTGGCGAGCGCTACACGCCGTCGCCGCCGGCCGACATCGCCGGCTTCGTGCGGCCGCATATGGAAAAGACCTTTCCGCAGCTCCAGGGCTGCCGCATCGACCATGCCTGGGGTGGGCTGGTGTCGGTGACGACGTCGCGCCTGCCGCATGTCGGGCATTATGGCGAGGTCTATTTCGCGCATGGCTATTCCGGCAAGGGCGTCATCCTGTCGACGCTGTCGGGCAAGCTTCTGGCGGAAGCGATCACGGGCGATGCCTCGCGGCTCGACCTGTTCTCGACGCTGACGCCGCTGCCGTTCCCGGGCGGAACGGCGTTGCGCGGCCCGCTCTACGTGCTCGGCATGCTGTGGTACGCCATGCGCGATCGGCTCAGACGCTGACGCTGGCTTTCCTGTCCCCGGCGTGGCTAATGTCTCCGCGCCGGGGACCTTGAGAGGGAAGAGCGATGAATATCGAGCCGGGCCGGCTGACGAAGAAGGAACGCCATGAGCTGATCCTGTCGGAGGTGCGGCGCTCGGCCTCGATCCGCATCTCGAAGCTTGCGCGCCGGATCGGTGTCGCCGGCGAGACCATTCGCCGTGACCTGATCGAGCTCGGCGAGGCGGGGCTTATCAACCGCACCTATGGCGGCGCCACCATTTCGCTGGTGACGTCGGAACCGGTGATCGCCGAACGCGGTCTTACCATGGTCGAGGAGCGGGCCCGCGTCGGACGTGGCGCCGCCGGGTTGATCGAGCGAGGCCGCATCGTGATGATCGATGGCGGATCGACCACCTACGAGGTCGCGCGCAGCCTCTCGCAGCTTGGCAGGGATCTGACGATCATCACCAACTCCATCGGCGTCGCCTCGGTGGCCGGCGCCAATCCCAGCTTCCGCGTCATCCTTTGCCCAGGCACCTATGACAGCCGCGAGGCCGCGGTGCTCGGCGAGGACACGGTCGAATTCGTGCGCCGCTACAATGCCGACGTCGCCATCATCGGCGCCTCGGCGCTGAATGCCGAAGGCCCGAGCGACATGATTTCGGGCGCCGCGGCGGTGAAGCGCGCGATGATGGGACGATCGCTGTCGACTATCTTGGTCGTCACCAATGACAAGTTCGGCCGCAGCGGACTCGAACGCGTCTGCGCGCTGAACGAGATTTCCGATGTCGTCGCCGACAGCGAGCCGGCGGCGGCACTGCGCGCCGCGATCGACGAGGCAGGCGGCGAGCTGCACGTCTTTGCCGAGAGCTAAAGCGCGTCGCGATCTTTCAGATCCGCTCCGTGCGCTTTAGGGCTTTGATTTTACGCATGTCTTTGTCCCGAAACCGGTTCCCACTTTCGGGAGACATGCTTTGATTTCGTGGCTAAGCGTCTCGATTGGTCAGCGCGATGTGGCAGCAGCCGGAGCCGTGGCCCGGTGTCCAGGTGACATTGGCGAAGCGCACGCCGGTCGCTTCGAACAGGCCGCGGTCGAAGGCGCCGGCGATGCGGCAGAGCGTGGCGAGTTTCTCCTCGCCGACGCCGGCCTCGACCCAGGCGTCCTTCAGCGGGCAGCGCTTCACCTTGAAGGCGATGTGGTTCTGGCCTCGCTCGACATCGGTGGGATACATGCGGCCGCCATCCGGGCTGACGGCAAGGAAGGCCTCGCCGATCGCCGGCGCGTCATTGGGACCGAAGCCGGCAAAGGCCGCCGCCGCGACCTCCCGGCCGCGCTTCTCGATGCTGCGGATCATCACCGCCTCGGCCCTCTCGGCGCCGAGCTCGGCTGTCAGCTCTTCGAGGAAGAGGCGGTAGAGGTCGGCGCGGTTGCGGAAGGCGGAGTCGAGCTCGCCCGACAACTTTTCGGCTCTGGCGGATTCGGGATCGGTCATGGTGAGTCCTGATTGGTTCTTACAAGCTTCGGCGTCGCCGCCACCAGCGCCTTGCCGATCGCCGATTGCGGGTTGGCGATGACGGCGCGGGCATCGCCGCTCTCGGCGACCCTTCCGGCATCGAGGATGATGACGCGGTGCGCCACGGCACGGATGACGCCGAGGTCATGGGAAATGAACAGATAAGCGATCCGTTCCTGTCTTTGCAGGTCGAGCAGCAATTCCAGGATCTGCCCGCGCACCGATACGTCGAGCGCCGACACCGCCTCGTCGAGCACGATCAGCGACGGCCGCGTGGCGATGGCGCGGGCGATCGCAACGCGCTGGCGCTGGCCGCCGGAAATCTCGTGGATGGCGCGGCTGGCCAGGCTGGCGTCGAGGCCGACACGCTCCAGCAGCGCCGCGATCCGGCGCGGGCGCTCCGCGCGCGAGGCGATGTTGTGAACGCGCAGGGGATCGTCCAGCACGCGCGCCACCGTGGCGCGCGGATTGAAGGCGGCGAGCGGATCCTGGAACACCATTTGCAGACGGGCACGGCGCGCGCGCAGCGCGGCGCCCGACAGCGAGAGGAGGTCCGCGCCTTCGAATTCGATGCGGCCGGCATCGGGCTCGATCAGACGCAGCACCAGCCGCGCGATGGTGGATTTGCCGCTGCCGGAGGGACCTGCCAGCGCCAGCGTTTCCGCCGCCTCGATCTCGAACGACACGTCGTCGACCGCCGCGAAAGGCCTGCCGCCACGATGATAGCGCTTGGCGAGACTGGAGACGGCAAGCACGGTCATGCCGAGGCACCTTGCCGGCCGAGCAAAGGCTTGGCGTCGAGGCCGAGATGGGCATCGAGCAGGGACCGCGTATAGGCATGGCGCGGCGCATTGATGATCCGGTCCGTCTCGCCGAGCTCGATCAGTTCGCCGTGGCGCAGTACCGCGATACGATCGGCAATCGAGGCGGCGAGCGCGATGTCGTGGCTGATGAAAAGCAGCGTCATGCCGTCCTCGGTCACCAGCCTGCGGATCAGGGAAACGATCTCGGCCTGGACGATGGTGTCGAGCGCGCTGGTGGCTTCGTCGGCGATCAACAGCTTCGGGCCGGCGGCAATTGCCGCGGCGATGGCCACGCGCTGCTTCTGGCCGCCGGAAAGCTGGTGGGGATAGGCGTGGAGGGCCGAGTCCGGATCGGGGAGACGGACGCGTTCGACCAGGGTCTTGGCCTTGGCGAAGGCGTCAGGCCAGGTCAGGTCGAGATGGGTGCGGGCGACCTCGGCGATCTGCCTGCCGACCGGCATCACCGGATCGAGGCTGGAGGAGGGGTCCTGGAAGACGAAGCCGATGTCACGGCCGAGGCGGGGTGCCTGGTTTTCGCCAACCGTGGATGGGTCGCGTTCTGTCGCGCCCCCCTCTGTCCTGCCGGAGATTGAACTGTCGCGTCCGCTTTCGCCAATGGCCGGCGTTGCAAAAGGAGAGCCGGCGACGGAACTGCTGATCTCCCCCCTTGTGGGGGAGATGTCCGGCAGGACAGAGGGGGGCGCGAAGGAACGGGACGATCGAGGTTTCTGCCACTCAATCGAACCTTCGATCTTGGCCGACCTCGTCAACAAGCCCGCAACCGCCAGCGCGAGCGTGCTCTTGCCCGAGCCGCTTTCGCCGATGATCGCCAGGCGCTCTCCGGCTTCTACATCCAGACTCACGCCCTTCAGCGCCGGCACCCCATCGGGGCCGTAGCATATCGTCAGATCGCGTATCGAAAGCAGCGCGGTCACGACAGGCTCCTGCGCACGGCGGTGCTTTCCACCACGCCTTCGCCGGCGAGGTAGACACCGAGCACGGTCAGCACCAGCGCGATACCGGGAACGACCGACAGGAAGGGCGCGGTTCGCAACACCGTACGTCCCTCGGCGATCATGCCGCCCCAGGTGACGCGGTTGGGGTCGCCGAGGCCGAGGAAGGAGAGCGCTGCCTCGGTGAGGATCGCTGCTGCCACGATCACCGAGGACAGCGCCAGAACCGGCGGCAAGGCATTGGGCAGCACTTCGCGAAACGCGATTTCGAGCGGATGCATGCCGATGACGCGGGCGCCGGCGACATAGTCGCGCTCGCGGATCGACAGGACTTCCGCGCGTGCCACCCGCGCCGGTCCGGTCCAGGCGCCGAACGAGATCGCCGCGACGACGACGCCGAGCGAGGGCCCGACAATGCTGACGAAGGCGAGCGCCAGCAGGAAGCTCGGCACGGTCTGGAAGGCATCGGTTATGCGCATCAGCACTTCGTCGATAAGGCCTCCGGCAAAGCCGGCCAGGGTGCCGACCACCGCGCCAATCACCAGCGCTGCCGCTGCTGCAGCCAATCCCACCGCCAGCGAGGTGCGGGCGCCATGGAACAGCTCGGCCAGCACGTCGCGGCCGAGGCGGTCGGTGCCGAGCGGCAGCGACCAGTCCTGGAACGGCGGCAGCAGCGCCGGGCCGGCGATCGCCTGCGGGTCGCCGGGAAACAGCAGCGGCGCGGCCAACGCCATCACGATGAGCAAGGCCAGGATGCTTGCGCCGGCGATTGCTTCCGGCGTGCGCAGGAAACGACGCAGGCGGTTCATGCGCCGGCCTCGCCGGCGCCGACGCGCGGATCGAGGAAGGCGTATGCGAGGTCGACGAGAAGGTTGATGACCACGACCAGCATCGCGCTGACCAGGATGATACCGAGAAGCAGCGGCGTGTCGCGCCCGGCCACCGCTTCCTGCGCCAGGCGGCCGAGGCCGGGCACGGCAAAGACGCTTTCGATGACGACGCTGCCGCCGAGCATTTGCGCCGATTGCAGGCCGAGCATGGTGATCAAAGGCAACAGCGCATTGCGGGCGACATGAGCAAGCACGATGCGGCGGCGCGACAAGCCCCTGGCGCGGGCGGCAAGGATAAAATCCTGCCGCCAGGCCTCGGCCATGCCGGCGCGCATCATGCGCAGATAGAGCGCCAGATAGATGAAGCCGAGCGCTGACACCGGCAGCACGAGATGGGTGGCGATGTCGGCGGCCCGCGCCAGCCCGGTCTTGCCGGAGGCGATGGTCTCGATGCCGCCGATCGGTAGCCAGCGCAGGTCGACGGCGAAGACGACGATGAGCACAAGGCCGAGCCAGAAGCCGGGTACGGCATAGAGCGCCAACGAACCGATCGATAGGAAGCGGTCGCGAAAGCTGCCGGGCCGGGCACCGGCATAGATGCCGAGCGCCGAGCCGAGGCCGAAGGAAAGCGCGGTGGCGCTGCCCATCAGGATCAGCGTCGTCGGCAGGCGCTCGAAAACGATTTCGCGGATCGGCCGCGAGAAGGTGACCGACTGGCCGAGATCGAAATGCAGCAGCGCCCAGAGGTAATTGGCGAGCCGTGTCAGTTCCGACTGGTCGAGCCCCCAGCGATGGCGCAGCAGTTCGATCATGCCGGCATCGCCGCCGGTCGAGACGATATAGGCATCGACGGCGTCGCCGGGGGCGGCTTCGAGCAGGAGGAAGCTGCCGATGACGACGATGAGGAGCACGAAGACGCTGCCGACGAGACGGCGGCGCAGGAGCGTGAGGGCGCGGGTCATGGCGATGCCTGATTGAGGCTAAGCCGAGGGCGTCGCGCTCTGCGGCGCCCCCCTCTGTCCTGCCGGACATCTCCCCCACGAGGGGGGAGATCAGCTGTCTCGTCGGCTTTCGCCAATCGCAGATGCTGCAGGATTGAGCCGGGCGCGGAAGCTGCCAATCTCCCCCCTCGTGGGGGAGATGTCCGGCAGGACAGAGGGGGGCGCGAAGGAACTCTCATTCTTAAAAGCTGAGCACCCCAACAGCCGATCCGCAAGGAAATCAGCCGGCCAAATAGGTGTCCGCCCAGTTAGACACCGCCCAGCGCGGGTTGTTGGCGATGTTGCCGACCTTGTCGCTCGCCACGCTGATGAAGCTCCATTCGGCGACGTTGATCAGTGGCAAATCGGCCGCCACCTTCTTCTGGAACTCCCTGTAGAGTTCTGTGCGGGCTGACGTATCGAGCGTCTCCGATGCCTTGGCGATCAGTGCGTCGAGGTCGGCGTTCTTGTAACCGCCCTGGTTGGAGAAGGGCACGCCGTCGGGGATGCCGCTCTGCACCAGGATGGTGGTCGAGATCGCCGGATCGCCGCGGAACACCGGCGGGCCGACGGCGAGATCGAAGGCGTGGTCGGTGTAGACAGCCTTCATATGCGCTGCGGAATCATTGTTGACGATCTCGGCGTCGATGCCGATGGTGGCCAGCGCCTGGCGCAGGTAATCGCCGAACTGCTTCGTCTCGTTGAAATAGGGCGCCGGCAGCAGCTTCAAGGCAAAGCGCTTGCCGTCGTCGGCGCGCTTGTAACCGGCTTCGTCCAGCAGTGCATTGGCCTTGGCGACGTCGAAGGGGTAGGTCGGGACGTCGGCGGTGTAGAATTGCGGATCGTTCTTCGGCACCGGGCCGGTCGCGGTCGCGGCGTAGCCGAGGAAGATCGTCTTGACGACGAAATCCTTGTCGATGGCATGCGCGATCGCCTGCCGCACTTTCAAATCTGCCAGCTCCTTGCGGCGGTGGTTGATCTCGACGACGAGCTGGTAAGTCAGCCCCTCATAGCCCTTGGTGATGATCTTGAGACCCGGCACCTTGGAAATGCGGTCGAGATCGGCGAGCGGCACGGCGGAGAAGGCGGCGAGCTGGATTTCTTCCGCCTCGAGCGCAGCGGCGGCCGAAGTGCGATCGGGGAGCACCTGGTAGACGATCTCGTCGAGATAGGGTTCGTCCTTGCCCCAATAGGCGTCGTTCCTGGCCAGACGGTAATATTGCCCGGCCTTGTATTCGGCGAACTTGAACGGGCCGGTGCCGATCGGCGCGTTGTTGGCCGGATTGTCCTCGATCTTGCCCACCTCATAAAGGTGCTTCGGCACGACGCTCGACAGCGCCGGCAGCGCGTTGCGGATCAGCTGGAACGGCGTCGGCTTGGCGAATTTGAAGATCGCGGTGAGATCGTCCGGCGTGTCGACCGCCTCCAGGTCCTTGAACACCGTGCGGCCGAGATTCTGCAGCGGCTTCCAGATCTGCAGCGCCGAGAAGGCGACGTCGGCGGAGGTGAACGGCTTGCCGTCATGCCATTTGACGCCGTCGCGCAATTTGAAGGTCACCGACAGGCCGTCGACCGCGCCTTCCCAGGAAAGCGCCAGGCGCGGTTCGAGCCCGTCCTTCCCGTCGAAGGAGGCTTCGGCCAGCGTCTCGACGATCTTGCTCGAGATGAAGAAGACTCCGTTGGAGGCGACGATCGCCGGGTTGAGGTTGCGCGGCTCGGAATCGGCGGCGAGGATCAGCCGGCCGCCCTTCTTTGGCGTCTGCGCGAAGCCGATGGTCGGCAATGCGGTCGAGGCCAGAAGCAGCGCCGAGCCGGCCAGCAGGCCGCGGCGTGAAATCGTCAATTCGGACATCGCTCAAACTCCCCTCTTCGCGCCGTGGCAGGCGCGGCAATCCGGTGATTATGGCCCTTGGCAAAGGTTTCGCCAGAGACGGATTTGGCGCATCATGGCTTGGCTTTGAAATTTCCGTCCGCTGGACCAGCCGGCCGAAAGAGGCCCTCATGCCCATATCTGGTAGGACCAGATCAGAGAGAAAAAGGATCAGGATTCGGGCGGGAACCGCCTTTAGCGCGAAAGTGATCAATTCTGGCTGGACCAGAGTGGTCAAAATGATGCAGATTTGGCCGACAGCCATAAATCATGACGTTCGGCGCTCCTGCGGCCGATGAAAAACAAGGAGAAGCAGATGAACATCGCTCCGGGCAAAACCGAGGTCAGCAGCGTCCCGTTCGATCAGGCGCGGGTGGACCGGCTGATGGACGAGGCCGGCATCGACGTGCTCTTTGCCACCTCCAAGCACAACACCCAATATCTGCTCGGCGGCTACAAGTTCATCTTCTTCGCGGCGATGGATGCGATCGGCCACAGCCGCTATTTGCCGATCGTCCTTTACGAGAAGGGCGGGCCGGAACATGCCGCCTATATCGGCAACAAGATGGAGGGCGGCGAGCACCAGAACCATCCGTTTTGGACGCCGACCTTGCACGCGGCCTGCTGGGGCACGCTCGATGCCGCCAATCTGGCGGTGGAGCATCTGCGCCACATCGGCAAGTCGGCGGCCCGCATCGGCATCGAACCGGGTTTCCTGCCCTCCGACGCCTATATGCTGATCCGCAAGGCGTTGCCGGATGCCGAGCTGGTCGATGCGACCGACATGCTGGAACGCATGCGCGCCATCAAGACCGAGGCGGAGCTGGAGCAACTGCGCATCGCCTCCGAGCTGATCACCGATTCCATGCTGGCGACGATTGGCTGGGCGCGGGAAGGCACGAGCAAAACCGACATCATCGAGCAGCTCAGGCGCGAGGAGACCAATCGCGGCGCGCATTTCGAATATTGCCTGCTGACGCTGGGCTCCAGCCATAACCGCGCCGCGTCCAGCCAGGCGTGGAAGACGGGTGAGGTGATGTCGATCGATTCCGGCGGCAACTATCACGGCTATATCGGCGACCTCTGCCGCATGGGCGTGCTCGGCGAGCCGGATGCCGAGCTGGAGGATCTTCTGGCCGAAGTCGAAGCGGTGCAGCAGGCGGCCTTTTCCAAAGTCAAGGCGGGTATACTGGGCGGCGACATGATCGCGCATGCCGAGAGCGTGCTGAAGGCCTCCAAGGTCGCGGCCTACACGGATTTCTTCGCCCACGGCATGGGGCTGATCACGCATGAGGCGCCGTTCCTGATGACCAACCATCCGGTCGCCTATGAAGGCACCTATGCGGCCGAGCCGCTGGAAAGGAACATGGTGCTTTCGGTCGAGACGACCATGCTCCATCCGACGCGCGGCTTCATCAAGCTGGAGGATACGGTGGCGGTGACCGAGACTGGTTATGTGATGTTCGGGGATAGGGGCTGGGGGTGGAAT
>NZ_VFVI01000021.1:0-42695 GCF_006442775.1 Mesorhizobium sp. B2-4-6 | reverse complement strand
TGCGCCTGGAACGACGACTATCTCATCAATGCGATCACTCATATGCGATAGCCCTGCCCTCCGGAGGGAGAGGAAAGGAGCTTGGCAGACTAAGTTCGCGCGTTTCCTCTCCCCCGTCGACCGGGGGAGAGGTGTCGAGCGAAGCTCGACGGAGTGGGGGGTCGACCTGCGCCGGACTCAAACATGCAGCGCGTGGCCGAGCGCCTTCAGCGCCGCTTCCTGGAAACCTTCGCCCTGCGTCGGATGCGCATGAATCGTGCCGGCGATGTCCTCAAGCCGCGCGCCCATTTCCAGCGCCAGGCCAAAGGCGGCCGCCAGCTCCGAAGCGCCTTGCCCGACCGCCTGGATGCCCAGCACCAGATGATTGTCGGCCCTCGCCACCACGCGTACGAACCCATCCTCGCCTTGCTTGGTCATCGCCCGGCCGTTGGCGGCGAAGGGGAACTGGCCGATCTTGATCTCGCCGGCGAGCGCCTTCGCCTCTTCCGGTGACAGGCCCGCGGTGATCAGCTCCGGATCGGTGAAGCAGATCGCCGGAATGGCGCGCTTGTCCCAGCTTCGTTTGTGGCCGGCGACGATCTCGGCCACCATCTCGCCTTGCGCCATGGCGCGATGCGCCAGCATCGGCTCGCCGGTGACGTCGCCGATGGCAAAAATGCCGCGCATCGAGGTGCGGCACTGGTCGTCGATGCGGATGAATTTTCCCGCCTTGTCGAGATCGATCTGCTCCAGGCCCCAGCCCTCGGTCAGCGGCCTGCGGCCGACCGTCACCAGGATCCTGTCGGCGGCGAGTTTGGCGTTCTTGCCATCTGGAGTCTCGACCAGCAGCGCGTCGCCCTTGCCCGCCTGTCCCTGGGTCGACAATCCCTTCGCCTTGGCCCCCAGCATCACCTCGACGCCGAGCTCGCCGAGCCGTTTGAGCACCGGCCGGGTCAGCTCGGCATCATATTGCGCCAGCACGCGCGGCAAGGCCTCGACCACGGTGACCTTGGCGCCCATCTTGGCGAAAGCCATGCCGAGCTCGAGCCCGATATAGCCGCCGCCGACGACTGCGAGCTTCTTCGGCACATCGCTCAGCGCCAGCGCCTCGGTGGACGAGATGACCGGCCCGCCAAAAGGCAGGAACGGCAATTCGACCGGCGCCGAGCCGGTGGCGATCACCACCGTCTCGGCGCGGATCACCTGCGTGCCGGTCTCGGTCTCGACCTCGACGGTCTTGCCGTCCCGGAACGTCGCCCAGCCTTGCACGGTCTTGACCTTGGCCTTCTTGAGCAATCCGGCAACGCCGCTATTAAGCCGGCTAACGATCCCGTCCTTCCAGGCGACGGTTTTTGCGAGCTCCAGCGTCGGCGCGGCGACCTTGATGCCCAGCGGATCCTTGCCGCCTGCCATATGCGCGACCTTCTCGAACTCCTCCGCCGCATGGATCAGCGCCTTGGACGGGATGCAGCCGACATTAAGGCAGGTGCCGCCCGGCTTGCCTACCTCGACGATGACCGTGTCGACGCCGAGCTGTCCGGCGCGGATGGCGCAGACATAGCCGCCCGGACCGGCGCCGATGACCAGCAGCTTGCAGGAGATCTCTTTCATGGGGTCCTCGTCGCTAAGCACGGGGATTTTGCCAAGCGGGCACACGACGGCGAATGTCGAGAGCCCAGGCGGGAACCAAGGTGGTTGGCGGATATCGTCCGAACTTCGTCATTCCAGGGCGAAGCAAGGAGCGAAGCGACGCGCGCAGACCCTGGAATCCATGCCGTGACGTTCGAACGTTGCAACGGTGCAGAATTCTGCGCCGCTGCGTCCTTCGCCGTCGGGCGCGGCATGGATCCTCGGGTCAAGCCCGAGGATGACGAAGGTGCGCGGGCAACGTCTCTATCCATAACCTCTAATCCACGAAGATCAGCGCCGGCGTCTCGAGCAGCGCCTTGATCCGCTGCACGAACACCGCGGCATCCCAACCGTCGATGATGCGGTGGTCGAAACTGGACGACAGGTTCATCATCTTGCGCGGAACGAACTGCGTGCCGTCCCATACCGGCCGCACCATGATCTTGTTGACGCCGATGATCGCCACTTCCGGATAGTTGATGACCGGCGTGGTCGCGACGCCACCCATGGCGCCGAGCGAGGTGATGGTGATGGTCGAGCCGGACAGCTCCTCGCGCGTCGCCGTACCGGTCTTGGCCGCGTCGGCCAGCCGGTTGACTTCCGCAGCACTATCCCAAAGGTCGCGCGCCTCGGCATGTTTCACGACCGGCACCACCAGTCCGTTGGGCGTCTGCGCGGCGATGCCGATATGGATGCCTTCGTGCTGGTGGATGATGCCGGCATCGTCGTCGAACAGCGCGTTGAGATTGGGCTGCTCGCCGATCGCCTTGACCATCGCCCGCATCAAAAACGGCAGCAGCGTCAGCTTGGGCCTTTCCGCCCCCCTGGCCCCGCGCTTCTCCTTGTTCAGCGTCGCGCGCAATTCCTCCAATGCCGTGACGTCGATCTCCTCGACATAGGTGATGTGCGGAATGCGCGATTTGGCGAGCGACATCTTTTCGGCGATCTTGCGCCGCAGGCCAACCACCTTGATGTCCTCGACGCCGTCCTTCCGGGCAAGCCCGGTCGCGCGGGCCAGTTGCGGACCACGCGCGACGAACGCATCGATGTCCTCATGGCTGATGCGCCCGGCCGGACCGCTGCCCGCGACCTGGCGCAGATCGATGCCGGCCTCCCTGGCGCGCAGCCGAACGGCAGGCGAAGCCAGCGGCTTTTCGCCTTCCGCACGCGGCGCGGCGGAAACGGGGGCGGGACGCGTGGTTTTCGACGCGCCGGCGGCCGTCTTCGGCGCCTCTGTCGGCTTTGATGCCGCCTCCGGCGCGGCCGGCGCTGGCGCCGGCTTTGTTTCAGCCGGCTCAGCCGGAGCTTTCGCCGCGGGCGCGGCCTCGGCGCCCTTCACATTGCCCTCGCCGGCTACCTTCAACCGCACGATCGGCGAGCCGATCGCCACCGTGTCGCCGATCGCCGCGCCGAGCCAAAGGATTTCGCCATCGACCGGCGATGGGATCTCGACGGTCGCCTTGTCGGTCATGACGGCGGCGAGGACCGTGTCCTCGCGCACGAGGTCGCCGACCTTGACGTGCCACTCGACGAGCTCGGCCTCGGCGACGCCTTCGCCGACATCGGGCAGTTTGATGATATGTTCGCCCAACCAGGCCTCCCGCTCTAAGCTTCCAATGTTTCGATAAGCGCGCGCCCGACCCGCGCCGGGCCGGGGAAATAGTCCCATTCCTGCGCATGCGGATAGGGCGTGTCCCAGCCGGCGACCCGCGCCACCGGCGCTTCCAGATGGTAGAAGCAGTTTTCCTGCACCAGCGAGACCAGCTCGGCGCCGAAGCCGGAGGTGAGCGTTGCCTCGTGCACGACGACGCAGCGGCCGGTCTTCTTCACCGAGGCGACGATCGTGTCGAGGTCGAGCGGCAAAAGCGTTCTCAGATCGATCACCTCGGCGTCGATGCCGGTCTCCTCGGCCGCGGCCTGCGCGACATAGACCATCGTGCCGTAGGCAAGCACCGTGACCGCCGAGCCTTGCCTGCGTATCGCAGCCTTGCCGAGGGGGATCGTGTAATGGCCGTCGGCGACTTCGCCGAGCTCATGCTTCGACCATGGCGTCACCGGACGGTCGTGGTGACCGTCGAACGGACCGTTGTACAGCCGCTTCGGCTCAAGGAAGATCACCGGATCCGGATCCTCTATCGCCGCGATCAGCAGACCCTTGGCGTCATGCGGGTTGGACGGCACCACCGTCTTCAGGCCGGAGACATGGGTGAACAGCGCTTCCGGGCTCTGGCTGTGCGTCTGGCCGCCGAAGATGCCGCCGCCGGTCGGCATGCGCACCACGATCGGGCAGGTGAAGTCGCCGTTCGAGCGGTAGCGTAGCCGCGCCGCTTCCTGCGTCAGCTGGTCGTAGGCCGGATACATGTAGTCGGCAAACTGAATCTCGACACAGGGCTTCAGGCCGTAGGCGGCCATGCCGATGGCCGAGCCGACGATGCCGGATTCGTTGATCGGCGCGTCGAAGCAGCGGCTGCGGCCATACTTCGCCTGCAGGCCCTGCGTGGCGCGGAACACGCCGCCGAAGAAGCCGACATCCTCGCCATAGACGATGACTTTGTCGTCGCGCCCCATCGAGACGTCGAGCGCGTCGCGGATCGCCTCGATCATGGTCTTCCTGGGCATGGTCAGACTCCCGCCTGCTGGCGCTGGCGCCTCAGATGCGGCGGCATCTCTTCGTAGAGCCCTTCGAACATGTCGCGGGTCGATGGTTTGCCGCCGGCATGCAGCGTGCCGTGGCCCTCGGCCTCCTTCTGCGCGGCGATCACCGTTTCGAGGATCTCGGCTTCGGCCTGGGTGTGACGATCCTCCGACCAGACGCCCTTGTGGATAAGATGGTTCTTCAGCCGGATGACCGGATCGCCGAGCGGCCAGGCATCCGATTCCGCCTTCGGCCGGTAGGCCGACGGATCGTCCGATGTCGAATGCGCGCCGGTGCGGTAGGTGACATATTCGACCAGCGTCGGCCCGAGATTGGCGCGCGCCCGCTCCGCCGCCCATTTCGCCACGGAGTGCACCGCGAGATAGTCATTGCCGTCGACGCGCAACGCCGGAATGCCGAAGCCAAGGCCGCGCGCTGCAAACGTGCCAGAGCCGCCGCGCGCGATACCCTGGAAGGTCGAGATCGCCCACTGGTTGTTGACGACGTTGAGGATGACCGGCGCCTTGTAGGTCGAAGCGAAGACCAGCGCGGAATGGAAATCGGACTCCGCTGTCGACCCGTCGCCGATCCAGGCGGCGGCGATGCGCGAATCGTTGGAGATCGCCGAGGCCATCGCCCAGCCGACCGCCTGTATATATTGCGTCGCCAGATTGCCGGAGATCGAGAAGAAGCCGTGCTCCTTCGAGGAGTACATGACCGGCAGCTGCCGGCCTTTCAGCGGATCGGCCTCGTTGGAATAGATCTGGTTCATCATCGTGACCATCGGATAGCCGTCGGCGATGAGCAGCCCCGCCTGCCGGTAGGTCGGGAAGTTCATGTCGCCCGGCTGCAGCGCCTTGCGGAAAGCGCAGCTCACCGCCTCCTCGCCGAGATGCTGCATGTAGAAGGAGGTCTTGCCCTGGCGCTGCGCCATCTGCATGCGCGCATCGAAGGTCCTGAGCGTCATCATATGGCGCAGGCCTTCGAGCAGTTCCTGGTCGCTGAGCAGCCCGGCCCATGGCCCGACCGCCTCGCCGGCGCGGTTCAGCACCCGGATGATGGAGAAAGCCATGTCGCGGATGGTACGTGGATCGACGTCGATCTCCGGACGCGGCACCGAACCCGCCTTGGGAATGGTCACATTAGAGAAATCGGGCGTGCCGCCGGGCCGAACCTCGGGCTCGGGCACATGGAAGCGCAACATTCCAGCATCGGCCATGAGCTCACATCCTCCAATGTTGCCGGTGCGATCTTTGCACATCCGCGCCGCCAGACCAGTGCCAATTCGCCGGGTCTGGGCACGGCCTTCCCCTTCGGCCGTCGGCTCGTGGAACCGATGCGGCACACAAGCGCCAAGATGCAGATATGGCGGCGAAATTTCTTGTCGATGTTTTTGCGCTGCGCGCAATTTGGCGGAAGTTTGCGCACGGTTTCCCGCCAGATAAGGCAATTAAAGAGTGGCGACGGCCTCGCGCGGTCTTCCCTTCTCCTCTTGTGGGAGAAGGTGGAATGAGCGGCACCGCCACCCGATCTCCGGTTCACCACACCGGCCCGCCGTGCTAACCCACCCGCATGGCACAGAAGAAAGGATACGAGGTCGATTCGTGGCTGGCGAGGCCGGATCCAGTCATGGCGATCGTCCTGCTTTACGGCCCCGACCGCGGCCTCGTCGCCGAGCGGGCGAAGACCTTCGCCGCGAAAACCGGCCTGCCGCTCGACGACCCATTCTCCGTGGTCAGGCTGGACGGCGCGGAAGTCGACCGCGACGAGGGCCGGCTGCTCGACGAAGCCCGCACCGTGCCGATGTTTTCCGACCGGCGGCTGCTTTGGGTGCGCAATGCCAGCGGCCAGAAATCGCTGGCCGACGACGTCAAGGTGCTGACCGCCGAACCCGCGCGCGACGCCATCATCCTCATCGAAGCCGGCGACCTGAAGAAGGGCACCGGCCTCAGGGCCATCGTCGAGGCCGCCGGCAACGCCATCGCTTTGCCCTGCTATGCCGACGAGGCCCGCGACCTCGATACGGTGATCGACGACGAACTGCGCAAGGCCGGCATGTCGATGACGCTCGACGCCCGCCAGGCGCTACGCCGCAATCTCGGCGGCGATCGCCTCGCCTCGCGCGGCGAGATCGAGAAACTGGTGCTTTATGCGCACGGCCAAAAGGAGATCGACATCAGCGACGTCAACGCCCTGTCCGGCGATGTCTCCGGCGCGTCTTTCGACGCCGCGGTCGACGCCGTACTGGACGGCAAGGTCGGCGACTTCGACATCGCCTTCAACCGCCATTGCCAGTCGGGCGGCCATCCCTTCCTGGTCCTGTCCTCGGCGATGCGGCAACTGCAGGCGATCCAGGTGATGCGCGGCCAGATGGAGACCGGCGGCCGCAATGCCGCCTCGGTCGTCGCCGGCGCCCGTCCGCCCGTCTTTTTCTCGCGCCGCAGGCTGGTGGAAAAGACGCTGGAGCGCTGGACTGTCGAGGCGCTCGGTCGCGCGCTCGGCCGGCTGCAGACGGCGGTGCTGCAGACCCGCAAGCGGCCGGACCTGTCCGAAGCGCTGGCAAGGCAGGCGCTGCTAGGGATTGCGATCGAGAGTGCGAGGCTGGGGCAAAGGTAAACGCCGGCGATTGGCGACCGCCGGGCGACAGCTAACTCCCTCCTTGTAGCGGTGATGGCCGGTCCACCCTCCGGAGCTGCTGCGAAGGACGGGCAGGCCAAATGAGTGCTGTCCCACCAGCGTATTCTTCGTCATTCTAGGGCGGAGCAAGGAGCGAAGCGACGCGCGCAGACCCTAGAATCCATGCCGTGACATTGGCCGTAGACTGCTGCCGTCCAGAATAGCCGTTGCCGACAGCGCCAGCTAAGATCGCAACATGACAGGCTACGTTTACATGACCGCGAGCCAGAAGGGCGGCACGATCTATATCGGTGTCACCAACGACCTTGCTCGTCGCATGCCAGAGCACAAGACCGGCCAAGGCTCCAGCTTCACCAGCCGTTACGGTGTGCAGCGTCTGGTCTGGTACGAGGAATATCTCGACATCACCGACGCCATCCAGCGTGAGACATCATTGAAGCGCTAGCCGCGCCAATGGAAGATCGAACTTATCGAGAAGACCAATCCGGAATGGTTCGAGCTCTTTCGCGGAATTGGCTGGTGAATGTCCTGAACTGTCGCGGCGCTCAGGCGTCACGGCATGGATTCTAGGGTCTGCGCGCGTCGCTTCGCTCCTTGCTTCGCCCTAGAATGACGAAGGATACGTCCTGCCCTGTCGTTGCTCAATTCTCAATTCATCATCATCTGGTCCATCGGCTGGAAGGTCGGCAGCGCCTGGGGGAACACCGGTACCACCGCGCCATAAAGCAGCAGGGCGACGCCCAACACCTTGGCTATGCCCTTTCCCGCCGGCAGGGTCTTTTCCGCGAAGATCAGCAAAGTGACCACGGCTATTGCGGCAACATTCATGATTCCGAGCGGAAAGAGGGCGAGAAACAGGAGCCAGCAGCAGCACAGAATTTTGTACCGCTGAGCCCTTCGGCGTCGGTCACGGAATAGATCCTCGGGTCAAGCCCGAGGATGACGACGCGTCGGTTGCGGCTAGAGAAGCGCTGGTACGCTAGCCGGCAGCGTCCCTCCTGTCCTGCCGGATAACTGCCCTCGAGTCGGAGATCTGCCGCCACCATCGCCTTCGCCAATGATCGGCGCGCAACAAAAAAGGGCCGGTGCATCGCTCCAGCCCCGTTTATCACCGATATATCACGCGTATCCAGCCTTAAGCCAAAACCTCAGGTTCCGGCAAATACCGTTACGCCGCAGCCGCCTACCGCTCGTCCTTCAGCCGCCGGCACAACTCGTCGAGCTGATCCAGCGAGCGGTAATTGACCCTGAGCGTACCGCCCTTGCCCTTGTGCTCGATGCTGACGATCATGCCGATCGTATCGGTCATCAGCTTCTCGAGCGCCAGCGTGTCCGGGTCCTTGTCCGACGCGCCTGCCGCGGCCTTGGTCTTGGCCGGCGTCGGGCCGGCGGGCATCTGCGCCAGCGCTTCCGCCTGGCGCACCGAAAGTCCTTCCTTGACGATGCGCTTGGCGAGCCCGGCCGGGTCCTCCGCGGTTACCAGCGTGCGGGCATGACCGGCCGAGAGATCCCCGTCGACCAGCATGTCGTGAATGACATTGGGCAGCTTCAGAAGCCGCAGCGTGTTGGCGACATGGCTGCGGCTCTTGCCGATCACCTGGCCGAGATCGGCCTGGGTGTAGCCGTGCTCGTCGATCAGCTGCTGATAGCCTTGCGCTTCCTCGACCGGATTGAGGTCGGCGCGCTGCACGTTCTCGATGATCGCCAGCTCCAGCGCGGTGCGGTCGTTGACGTCGCGCACGATCACCGGGATTTCGGTCAGGCCGGCGCGCTGCGCCGCCCGCCAGCGCCGCTCGCCGGCGATGATCTCGTAGCGGCCGGGCTGCGAAGGCGAGGGGCGCGCCACCACCGGCTGCACCACGCCATGCTCGCGGATCGATTGCGCGAGGTCGGTGAGCTCGGCATCGCCGAAATGCCGGCGCGGATTCTTCGGGTTCGGGCTGACGAATTCGATCGGCACCTTGCCGTCCGCCGCGACCGCCGCGCTTGGCTTTTCCGGCGCCGCCGGGCGGTCGATTTCGCCGATCAACGCCGCGAGGCCACGGCCCAGTCTTTTTCTTGATTGGTCTTCGCTCATTGGTTTGTCCAGATCGTTTCGGAATCGAATTGGCTAATTAACCAAAGCTGCTGCCGCGCCTACGGCTCAGGCGGCGCGCAGCTTGCGCTCGCGGCGGATCACCTCGGAGGCGAGCTGCAGATAGGCCTGGCTGCCCGAACATTTCAGGTCATAGAGGATCGCCGGCTTGCCATAGGACGGCGCCTCGGAAACACGCACATTGCGCGGGATGATCGTCTCATAGACCTTGTCGCCCATATGGGTGCGCACATCCTGCACCACCTGGTTGGCGAGGTTGTTGCGCCCGTCATACATGGTGAGCACGATGCCTTGGATGGTGAGATCCGGATTGATGCTGTTGCGCACCTGCTCGACCGTCTCCAGCAACTGGCTGAGACCCTCGAGCGCGAAGAACTCGCATTGCAGCGGCACGAGAACGGAATCGGCCGCCGCCATTGAATTCAAGGTCAAAAGATTGAGCGAGGGCGGGCAGTCGATCAGCACATAGCCGAACGGCGCCCCGCGCTCGGCGGCGGCGCGCAGCGCGTTGCGCAGCCTGAGCACGCGGTCTGGCGCCGAGGCGATCTCCATCTCGATGCCGAGCAGGTCGAGCGTGGAGGGCACGATCGACAGACCCGGCACCGCCGTCGGCACCGCGGCTGCTTCCAGATCGAGCTCGCCGGTCAGCACGTCATAGGACGACACGGTGCGGTCCTTGCGGTCGATGCCGAGGCCGGTGCTGGCATTGCCCTGCGGGTCGAGATCGACGATCAGCACGCGCTCGCCGATCGCGGCCAGCGCCGTGGCCAAGTTGATGGCCGTCGTCGTCTTGCCGACGCCGCCCTTCTGGTTGGCAACAGTGATGATACGCGGTGCTGTGCTCATGGGCCTATGCCAGTAGTTCATTGCTGTTTCGCCGGGCGCAATTCGGTGATTTCAAGGATGACGCCGTGTGGGTCGGTCATGCTCGAATGTTCTACCAGATCGAAGCCCCAGCGGTGAGTGCTTTCTTCCACCTCGGTACGGTAATCCCGGCCTTTGTGGAAAAGCGCGCGTGACCCGTTGGTCAGCCACGGCGCGGCCAGGTCGAGCAGATCCGGCAGGGCGGCCAGCGCTCTGGCAGTTACGATTTCCGGTGCGGAAACAAGCGTGTAGCTGTCGCCGATGCGCTTGGCCAGGACCCGAGCCGGCAAATTGAACTGACCGATGACCGATTGCAGAAACGAAGCCTTCTTGCGGTTGCTCTCGACCAGGTCGATCGATGCGCCGGCACGCTCGGCCAGCAGAAAGCCGAGCACCAATCCCGGAAACCCGCCGCCCGAACCAAGGTCGGCCCAGCGCGTGGCAGTGGGCGCGATTCGCGCGAGTTGGGCGCTATCCAGGATGTGGCGGCGCCAGATGTCATCGAGCGTCGACGGCGCCGCCAGATTGATGCTGCGGTTCCATTTCAGGAACAGCTCTTCGAAGGCCTGAAGCCGCTCGAATGTTTCACGTGAAACCGGACCCGCCGCCTTTTGCAGGTCGTCCCAGGCGCTCACGCCACGTCCCTTCGCGCGGCGAGCTCGGCGTTGCGGACATGAGCCACGATGATGGCCAGCGCCGCAGGCGTCATGCCTTCCATTCGCTGGGCATCGGCGATCGAACGCGGCTGCCGCGTCTTCATCTTCTGCTTCAGCTCGTTTGAAAGTCCGGGAACGTCCGAAAAGTCGATGGTCTCGGGGATGAGTCGCGATTCCTCATGCCTGATCTGCGCGACATCGGCCTGCTGCCTATCAAGGTAAACCGAATATTTCGCTTCCGTTTCGAGCCGCTCCGCCGTGTTGGCGTCAAGCGCGGCAAAGCGCGGCTCGATGCCTGTCAGCCACGCCAAGTCGACGCCCGGATGCGCCAAAAGCTCATAGGCCGAGCGGCGCACGCCATCCTTGTTGATCTCCAGCCCATGCCGCGCCGCTTCGTTCGGCGTCAGCGTCACGGACTTTGCCAGCGCGCGCGCCTGATCCAGTTTCAGCGCGATCTCGCCGAACCGCTGCATCCGCGGCGAGGCTACGATGCCGAGCTTGTCGGCCAGCGGCGTCAGCCGCTCATCGGCATTGTCGGCGCGCAGCGACAGCCGGAACTCCGCCCGCGAGGTGAACATCCGGTAAGGCTCGGCGATGCCGCGGCTGGTCAGGTCGTCGACCATCACGCCGATATAGGCCTCGGTGCGGCTGAGCACGACCGGTTCGCCGGCGGAAGCCTTGCGCGCCGCATTGATGCCGGCGAGCAGACCTTGCGCGCCGGCCTCTTCGTAGCCGGTCGTGCCGTTGATCTGCCCGGCCAGGAACAGGCCGGTCACGCGCTTCGTCTCCAGCGTCGTCTTGAGCTCGCGCGGATCGACATGGTCGTATTCGATGGCATAGCCCGGCTGCAGCATCGTCGCCTTTTCCAACCCGGGAATGGTCTTCAGGATGCCGAGCTGCACATCTTCCGGCAGCGAGGTCGAAATGCCGTTCGGATAGACGGTATCGTCGTCGAGACCTTCCGGCTCGAGGAAGATCTGGTGACCCTCGCGGTCGCCGAACTTGACGATCTTGTCCTCGATCGAGGGACAGTAGCGCGGCCCGACGCCTTCGATCGACCCTGAATACATGGCCGAGCGGCCAAGATTGGCGCGGATCAGGTCATGCGTCGCCGGCACGGTGCGCGTGATGCCGCAATGGATCTGCGGATTGACGATTGCGTCCGTCATCAGCGAGAACGGCACCGGATCCTCGTCCGCCGCCTGGCTTTCCAGCGACGCCCAATCGATGGTGCGGCCGTCGAGGCGAGGGGGCGTGCCGGTCTTCAGGCGCCCGAGCTTGAAGCCCGCACGCGCCATGGTGGCCGAAAGCCCATGGCTTGCCTGTTCGTTCATGCGGCCGGCGACGATCTTCCTCTCGCCGATATGGATCAGCCCGCGCAGGAACGTGCCGGTGGTCAGCACCACGGCGCCGCAGGTCAGCCGCCGGTCGCCGGAGACCAGCACCGCCGCGACGCGACCGTCCTCGATTGCGAGATCGAGAACCTCGCCCTCGACCACGTCGAGATTGGCCTGTTCATCGATCGCGGCCTGCATGGCAAGTCGATAGAGCTTGCGGTCGGCTTGGGTGCGCGGACCGCGCACGGCCGGCCCCTTGCGGCGGTTGAGCAGGCGGAACTGGATGCCGGCGGCATCCGCGATGCGGCCCATGAGCCCGTCCATGGCGTCGATCTCGCGCACAAGATGGCCCTTGCCGAGGCCGCCGATCGCCGGATTGCAGGACATGACGCCGATCGTGTCGAAGCGCAGCGTCACCAGCGCGGTCCTGGCGCCGGCGCGCGCGGCAGCGCTCGCCGCCTCGCAGCCGGCATGGCCGCCGCCCACCACCACCACATCATAGTGATCGGTCATTTTCCAAGAATCCGCTTTCAGAGATTGCCCGACACATGTCCCCGCCATCACGCTCTGTCAAGGACGAAGGCCCGACTCGTTTCACGTGAAACACGCATCCGAAGCCCGAATGTTTCACGTGAGTCATCGCCGCACAGGACCCGCGTCGTGTTTCACGTGAATCATTTACCGATGCAGAACTGCGAAAAGATGACGTCGAGCAGATCCTCGACATCGACCGCGCCGATGATCCGGCCGAGGCGATCCGCCGCCAATCGTAATTCCTCGGCCCTCAGTTCCTGGCTGTGTCCGGCCAGCGCCGCCCGCAAGAAGCCCGTCGTCTCCTTGAGCAGCTCGACATGCCGCAGCCTCGACGGAAGGACTTCACCCGCGGCCCCGGCTGCCTTGGCGGCACGGTTTCTGATCTCGTCAAGAAGAGCGCCGAGCCCGGCGCCGTTCCTGGAAGAGATCGCCAGATCATATGCGCCAGCGCCGACGCCGGCGATATCGGACTTCGTCCCGACGCGCAGCAGCGGAGCCCCGCTCGCAACATCGCCGACGGGCACAGGGTCGGCCATGTCCTCCAGCAGCAGGATCAGGTCTGTCTCCCCGGCCCTGGCCCTGGCACGCTCGATGCCGATTGATTCGACCGTACCCGCGGCATCCCGCAGGCCGGCCGTGTCGACGATCCGCACCTTCAGCCCGTCGAGGTCCATGGCGACCTCGAGCAAATCGCGAGTCGTGCCCGGCTCGTCGGTGACGATCGCCGCGTCGCGCCTGGCCAGCGCGTTGAACAGGCTGGACTTGCCGGCATTCGGCGCACCGAGGATCACAACCTCGAACCCGTCGCGAATGATCTCGGCTGCCTTGAATCCTTCAACATGCCGATCGATCTCGCCGATAATTGCCGACACGTCAGACCAAACCGCATCCGAAACGGAGCCCGGCACGTCCTCTTCGTCGGCAAAGTCGATTTCCGCCTCGATCATGGCGCGCGCATGGATCAGCCGGCGCCGCCAGTTCGAATAGAGCCCGCTCTGCGCACCGTCCGCGTTGCGCAAGGCGAAACGGCGCTGCGCCTCGGTCTCGGCATTGACCAGATCGGCCAATGCCTCCGTCTCGACCAGATCCAGCCTGCCGTTGAGAAAGGCGCGCCGGCTGAACTCGCCAGGCTCGGCATGCCTGACGCCTTCGAAGCCCGTGATCGTCTCCAGCATCTTGGCCGCGACGGCGCGGCTGCCATGGACCTGGAATTCGGCAACATCCTCGCCCGTAAAGCTGCCGGGACCTGGAAAGAACAGGACAAGCCCGTGATCGATGACCGAGCCGTCCGCGGCCCTGAGCTTGCGCAGCGTGGTAAACCGATCCTTAACGGTGCCCGCAATCGTTTCGACCACGAATCGAGTCTTCGGGCCAGAGACACGGATGACGGCAAGGCCGGCGGGCAGGCGGCCGCTGGACAGCGCAACGATCGAATCCTTCGAAGCCATTGGTGAAACCATTTGCCGGACCTGCCGAACCGCCTAGATTAAAGGTAGAGCATGTCGGCCGAAAATCGCTCACGGTTTTCGGCATCACGCTTTGCCGCATCAAACCCAAATGCCGAGCCCGTCCATCGTGACCTTGCCCGCACGAAACCTGCTTGCCGAAGAGGCCAGCCCCTATCTGCAGCAGCACAGCGACAATCCCGTCCATTGGCGCGGCTGGTCGCCCGCGGCCCTTGCCGAGGCGAAGCAGCTCGGGCGGCCGATCCTGCTCTCCATCGGCTATGCCGCCTGCCACTGGTGCCATGTCATGGCGCATGAAAGCTTCGAGAACGACGCCGTGGCGGCCGTCATGAACCGGCTCTACGTGAATATCAAGGTCGATCGCGAGGAGCGGCCGGACATCGACCAGATCTATATGGCCGCGCTCCACGCCATGGGCGAGCAGGGCGGCTGGCCGCTGACCATGTTCCTGACGCCCGACGGCAAGCCCTTCTGGGGCGGCACCTATTTCCCGCGCGAGGCGCGTTACGGAAGGCCGGGCTTCATTCAGGTGCTGGAAGCGGTCGACAAGGCCTGGCGCGAAAAGCGGCAGAGTCTCGCCGAAAGCGCGGACGGGCTGACCGCCCATGTCGAGCAGCGGCTTGCCGGCGCGACAGGCAAGGCCGTGCTCGACCGCGATACGCTGGCCGATCTCGCCGGCCGCATCGACGGCATGATCGACCGCGAACTCGGCGGCTTGAAGGGCGCGCCAAAGTTCCCCAACGCGCCGTTCATGCACACGCTTTGGCTGTCCTGGCTGCGGGGCGGCCAGACGGAACATCGCGATGCCGTACTCGCCAGCCTCGAAAAAATGCTTGCCGGCGGCATCTACGATCATGTCGGCGGCGGCCTCAGCCGTTATTCGACCGACGCCGAATGGCTGGTGCCGCATTTCGAGAAGATGCTTTACGACAACGCCCAGCTCATCCGCCTGTGCAACTGGGCCCATGCCGCCACCGGGAACGACTTGTTCCGGGTGCGAATCGAAGAAACCGCCGGCTGGCTGCTGCGCGAGATGCTGGTCGACGGTGGCGCCTTCGCCGCCAGCCTCGATGCCGACAGCGACGGCGAGGAGGGGCTTTTTTACACATGGAACCGCGAGGAGGTCGAAGCCGCGCTCGGTGACGATGCGTCGACCTTTTTCCGGTATTTCGAGCTGGCCGCCCCGCATGGCTGGGAAGGCAAGCCGATCATTCGCCAGACCGAAGCACAGCAAAGTCAGGGCATCGCCGACTATGGTCAGCTCGTGCCGCTGAAGACCAAGCTGCTGGCCGTCCGCGAACAGCGGATCAGGCCTGGCCGAGACGGCAAGGCGCTCACCGACTGGAACGGGCTGATGATCGCGGCGCTCGCCGAGGCGGGCCGCTCACTTGGGCGCCACGAGTGGATCGATGCCGCCGCCAAGGCTTTCGCCCATATCGTCGAGGCCAGCCAGGATGGCCGCCTGCCGCATTCCATGCTCGGCGCGAAGAAGCTTTTCCCGGCGCTGTCCAGCGACTATGCCGCCATGACCAACGCGGCCATCGCGCTGTTCGAGGCGACCGGCGATCCGGCCTATTCCGATCGCGCCAGGCAGTTCATCGGCGAACTCGAGCGCTGGCACCTGGATGACGAAAAGACCGGCTACTGGCTGACGGCGTCGGACAGCGGCGACGTTCCGATCCGCATCCGCGGCGATGTCGACGAAGCGATCCCGTCGGCCACCAGCCAGATCGTCGAGGCGCTGGTGCGGCTGTCGTCGCTCACCGGCGATCTCGATATCTCGGAGAAGGCCTGGACCGCCGCCGAGCACGCCATGGGCCGCGCGTCCCAGCAGGCCTATGGCCAAGCCGGCATCGTCAACGCCTGCGCGCTGGCGCTCGAGCCATTGAAGCTTGTGATCATAGACAAGCCAGAGCCTTCAAGTTTTGTTCCGGTTGCTAATCGGAATCCCGATCCGCGCCGGGTGGACATCGTCCTGCCGATCGGTACAGAAGCGAATCGACCGCTATTGCCGGGCGGCGTGCTGCCGCCGACGGACAAGGCAGGCGCCTGGTTCTGCAGCGGGCAGGTATGTCTGCCGGTGGTGACGGATGCGGGTGAGTTGGAGAAGTTGCTGGGGCGAAGCTGAGAGGCCCGCGAGGCCGAGACCGGTTTCTTCGTCATCCTCGGGCTTGACCCGAGGATCCATGCCGTGACGTTTGCCGAAGAACGCAGCGGCGCAGAATTCTGCACCGCTGCAAGGCCCAAAAGTAACGGCATGGATTCTAGGGTCTGCGCGCGTCGCTCCGCTCCTTGCTCCGCCCTAGAATGACGAAGAAAAGGGGCGGACTACCGCGCCCACCCCAATCACGTATTCATCGAATCGAAGAAGTCGGCGTTGGTCTTGGTCTGCTTGAGCTTGTCGATGAGGAACTCGATCGCGTCGGTCGTGCCCATCGGCGCGAGGATGCGGCGCAGCACGAAGATCTTCTGCAGGTCCGCGCGCGGCACCAGAAGGTCCTCCTTGCGGGTGCCCGACTTGAGGATGTCCATCGCCGGGTAGATGCGCTTGTCGGCTACCTTGCGGTCGAGCTGGATTTCGCAGTTGCCGGTGCCCTTGAACTCTTCGAAGATGACTTCGTCCATGCGGCTGCCGGTATCGATCAGCGCGGTGGCGATGATGGTCAGCGAGCCGCCTTCCTCGATGTTGCGGGCGGCGCCGAAGAAGCGCTTCGGGCGCTGCAGCGCGTTGGCGTCGACACCGCCGGTCAGCACCTTGCCGGATGACGGCACGACGGTGTTGTAGGCGCGGCCGAGACGCGTGATCGAATCGAGCAGGATGACCACGTCGCGGCCGTGCTCGACCAGGCGCTTGGCCTTCTCGATCACCATTTCGGCGACCTGCACGTGGCGCGCCGCCGGCTCGTCGAAGGTCGAGGAGATGACCTCGCCCTTCACCGAGCGCTGCATGTCGGTCACTTCCTCCGGACGCTCGTCGATCAAAAGCACGATCAGATAGCATTCCGGATGGTTGGCGGTGATCGAATGGGCGATGTTCTGCATCAGCACCGTCTTGCCGGTGCGCGGCTGCGCGTTGATCAGCGCGCGCTGGCCCTTGCCGATCGGCGCGACCAGGTCGATCACGCGCGGCGAGATATCCTTGGAGGTCGAATTGTCGATCTCCATTTTCAGCCGCTTGGTCGGATAGAGCGGCGTCAGATTGTCGAAGTGGATCTTGTGACGGATCTTTTCAGGATCGTCGAAATTGATGGTGTTGACCTTGAGCAGCGCGAAATAGCGCTCGCCCTCTTTCGGGCTGCGGATCGGCCCTTCGACCGTATCGCCGGTCTTGAGCGAAAAGCGTCGGATCTGCGACGGCGAGATATAGATGTCGTCGGGACCCGGCAGGTAGTTTGCGTTGGCCGAGCGCAGGAAGCCGAAACCGTCCTGCAGCACCTCGACCACGCCGTCGCCGATGATCTCGATGTCCTGGGCGGCGAGCTTCTTCAGGATCGCGAACATCAGCTCCTGCTTGCGCATGACGCTGGCGTTTTCCACCTCGAGCGTCTCGGCATAAGCGATCAGCTCTGGCGGCTTCTTGTTCTTGAACTCTGCGAGTTTCATTTCTTGCATTAGATAGACTCTGGGTAGGCTTTGGGGAGGAAAATCGGCTGAATACGACAAATGCCGGGCGCGGCCGAAAGCGAGTGAAAGGGGCGGCGCATGACGGGAAGGAAGACCCGTCTTTTATCGTCGGTCGCCTGAAAGAGCAAGCCGCCTTTTGCTGGGCTTCTGCTGGATTGAAGGAAGCCTGGAGCACGATCCCGAAAAGTGGCAACCGGTTTTCGGAAAGATCATGCTCCCGATCTAAAACGGCTTCACGACGACCAGGATGACGATGACGATCATCAGCAATGTGGGGATCTCGTTGACGATCCGCCAGTGCCACGTCGGTTTTTCGTTCTTGTCCTCGGCGAATTTCCGGACCGCGGCGGCGAGATAGCCATGCAGACCCGACAGGACGAGCACCAGCGCGATCTTGGCGTGCAGCCAGCCGCCCTGGAAGCCAAAGCCCTTCCAGGCCAGCCAAAGCCCGAACACCCAGGTCACGATCATCGCCGGGTTGATGATTCCCCGCAGCAGCCGGCGTTCCATCACCTTGAAGGTCTCGGACTGCACCGAGCCTTTCTCGGCATCGACGTGATAGACGAAGAGCCGCGGCAGATAGAGCATGCCGGCCATCCAGGCGATGACGGCGATCACATGGATCGCCTTGGCCCAGGGGTAGAAGCCGTCGCCCGCCACGAAATAGAGCAGCGCGCTAAGCACGACGAGCACGACAATGCCGATCGCCATGCGCTTCATCGCCTGGCCAGTGCTGTTCCCACTGCTCGCGCTGTTCTCATTGCTCATCGGCGGCTCCTCACCATTTTCACCATCGCCTCGACATGCGCCACCGGCGTCTCCGGCGTGATGCCGTGGCCGAGATTGAAAATCAGCGGCCCACCACCCAAAGTTCTCAGAATCGCATCGACGCCGTCGGCCAGCGCCTTGCCGCCGGCGACCAGGCGCAGCGGATCGAGATTGCCTTGCACCGCTCCGTCGCGCTGCAAGTCCTTCGCCATCGACAGCGGCACGGTCCAGTCGAGGCCGAGACCGGCAATGCCGGTCTTCCTCCTGTAATCGCGATAGCGCTCGCCGGCGCCCTTCGGAAAACCGATCACTGGCACGTTCGGGTGAGCCGCCTTCACCTGCCGGACGATCTCGGCCACCGGTTCGACGCAGAAGGCCTCGAAGGATGGTTCGTCCAGCACGCCCGACCACGAATCGAAAATCTGCACCGCATCGGCGCCGGCTTCGATCTGGCGAATGAGATAGGCGGCCGAGTGTTCGGCCAGAATCTTCAGAAGCAGTGCGAAGGCCTCGGGCTCGCGATAGGCGAAAAGCCGGGCAGGGCCCTGGTCGGGCGTGCCGTGCCCGGCAATCATATAGGTCGCCACCGTCCAGGGCGCTCCGCAGAAGCCGAGCAGCGTCGTCTCGTCGGGCAGTTTTGCGCGCAACCGGCGCACCGTCTCGTAGACCGGTTCGAGATTCACGTGAAACATACCGCCGTCCAGCGCGTGAATCTCCGATGCCGAGATCGGCTTCAGGATCGGGCCGCGGCCCTCCTCGAAGCGGACATCCCGCCCCAGGGCGTTGGGCACGACGAGAATATCGGAGAACAGGATCGAGGCATCGAAGCCGAAGCGTTCGATCGGCTGCAGCGTCACCTCGACGGCAAGGTCCGGGTCATAGCAGAGATCGAGGAAGGATCCGGCCCGCTTCCTGGTCTCCCGGTATTCGGGAAGATAGCGGCCTGCCTGACGCATCATCCAGAGCGGCGGCGGTGCAACCGTCTCGCCCTTGAGGACGTCCAGCATGATCCGTTTCGCAGCCATTTGGCGCTGTCCCCTCCGGGTGTCTCTTAAATCAAATATCTATTTTTAAAGAGTCTTCTGATTCTAAGAGTCTGTTGGTTGTGATGGTTGCGACCTGTCCAGCCTGCGGCTCGAAAAGACCAGTCAGCATATTGTCGCGTACTCGCTTTCGCAATTTGTAGGGATCTGGGGACGAAGCGGATTCAGGCTTTCGAGTCAAAAGCTTGGCCTTTCGGGTCTGGACTTCCCGCTGTGGACGAAATCGGCCAAGAAAAGTTGATCCCCAGATTTGTCCCCAGCGCCGCGACAAAGCCTACAGCGGGTCGAATTGTGGACAAGCGGCCATCTGATACAGTCGCTTCCCGACCCGAGGCCTGCCCATCCAGCCTTGTCCACAATTGCCCACAGCCTGGACCCATCCCCTGTGAACAAACCTCAGAGCTTCTTCCACCTGCATCTGATCTCCGACGCCACCGGCGAGACGCTGCTCGCGGCCGGCCGCGCGGCGTCCGCGCAATACAAGGATGCGCGCGCCATCGAGCATATCTATCCGCTGATCCGCACGGAAAAGCAGATCGCCAAGGTCTTCGAGGATATCGAGGAGGAGCCGGGCATCATTCTCTATACGGTGGTCGACCAGAAGCTGGCGCGCTCGATCGACGAGCGCTGCGCGGCGATGGGCCTGCCTTGCGTGTCGGTGCTGGAGCCGGTGCTGACGGTCTTCCAGTCCTACCTCGGCACGCCGGCCGGCCGGCGCGTCGGCGCCCAGCACGTGCTCGACGCCGAATATTTCCGCCGCATCGATGCGCTGAACTTCACCATGGAGCATGATGACGGCCAGCTGCCGGCCAATATGGACGATGCCGATATCGTGCTGATCGGCATATCGCGCACCTCGAAGACGCCGACCAGCATCTATCTCGCCAATCGCGGCATCAAGACCGCCAACATCCCGATCGTGCTCGGCGTGCCGCTGCCCGAAAGCCTGATCGCCGCCAGGACGCCCTTGGTCGTCGGCCTCATCGCCACGGCCGAACGCATCTCGCATGTCAGGCAAAACCGCATCCTCGGCAACAGCGCCGCCTTCGTGCCGACCGACTATGTCGACCGCGCCGCCATCAACGAGGAGCTCGCCTATGCCCGCCAGCTCTGCACGCGGCATGGCTGGCCGATGATCGATGTCAGCCGCCGCTCCATCGAGGAAACCGCGGCCGCGATCGTTGCCCTGCGGGGAAAGACGCGCTAACTGGGATTTGCCGAGACGCCGGCCGCTTCGTCATCCTAGGGCGGAGCAAGGAGCGAACCGACGCGGCGTAGACCCTAGGATCCATGCCGTGACGTCGAACTGTTGCGACGGTGTAGAATTCTGCTCCGCTGCGCTCCTCGGCTGAGGGTATGGCATGGATCCTAGGGTCTTCGCGACGGAGCTTCGCTCCTGCTTCGCCCTAGGATGACGAAGTTCGTAAGGCTTTGGCCATTCTCCAAAGTTTGTGCTGGACCCAGACAAACGATGGGTCAACAGCGTCAGGGAGCTAGTTGGGCGAAACATCATGGCCGAGAAAATCATCCTCGCTTCGGGCAGCCCCTACCGTAAGGCGATGCTCGTCAGTGCCGGCCTCGACATCGAGGCGGTGCCGGCAAATGTCGACGAGCGCGCGCTCGAGGCGCCGTTGCAGGACAGCGGCGTGTCTCCAGAAGACGTCGCCTTAATCCTCGCCGAAGCCAAAGCGACCGGGGTCAGCGAGGGCAAGCCGGGCGCCCTGGTGCTCGGCTGCGACCAGACGCTGTCGCTGGGCGACGAGATCTTTCACAAGCCCGCCGACATGGAAAGCGCGCGGAGACATCTGCTCGCTTTGTCCGGCAAGACGCATCAATTGAACAGCGCCGCCGTGCTTTGCCGCGACGGCGAGGTGCTGTGGCGCCATGTCGGCGTCGCCAGCCTCACCATGCGCAAGCTCGATCCCGCCTTTATCGGCCGGCATCTGGCGCGTGTCGGCCCCAAGGCGCTGTCCAGCGTCGGCGCCTACCAGATCGAGGGCGAGGGCATCCAACTGTTCGAGAAGATCGAGGGCGATTATTTCACCATCGTCGGCCTGCCGCTTTTGCCGGTGCTGAAGGAGCTGCGCGAACTGGGGGCCATCGATGGTTGAGAAAAAGGCCTTCGTCACGGGACATCCGATCGCGCATTCGCGCTCGCCGAAGATCCACGGCTATTGGCTCGAGCAATACGGCATCGACGGAAGCTACCAGGCGATCGACGTCGCGCCAGCGGATTTCGCGCCCTTCCTGAAGGCGCTTGCCGACAATGGTTTTCGCGGCGGCAATGTCACCATCCCGCACAAGGAGGCGGCCTTCGCCGGCGTCGCCCGCCGCGATCACGCGGCCGACGCGATCGGCGCGGTCAACACGCTGTGGTTTGAGGATGGCCTTCTCTGGGGCGGCAACACGGACGGCTATGGCTTTGCCGCGAACCTCGACGAGCATGCGCCCGGCTGGGCAATCAATGGGCCGGCCGTGGTTCTGGGCGCCGGCGGCGCCTCCCGCGCGGTCATCCACGCGCTGAAGGAGCGTGGCATCAAGGACATCCGCATCGTCAATCGGACGCTGGCAAGGGCCGAGGAACTCGGGCGCCATTTTGGCGCCGGGGTCTCGGCGCATGGCGCCGATGCGCTCGGCGAGCTGCTTGCCGATGCCGGCCTGCTCATCAACACCACATCGCTCGGCATGCATGGCAATGAAACCTCGGCCGCCGATCCGGGCGCGATGCCGGACCACGCCATCGTCACCGACATTGTCTATGTGCCGATGGAGACGCCTTTGCTCGCCGCCGCCAGGGCGCGCGGGCTGAAGACCGTCGACGGTCTCGGCATGCTGCTGCATCAGGCGGTGCCTGGCTTCGAACGCTGGTTCGGCCGGAAACCCGACGTTACGTCCGAACTGCGAAGCATGATCGTCGCCGACATCGAGGGCCATCGATGATCGTGCTCGGCCTCACCGGATCGATCGGGATGGGCAAGTCGGCGACGGCGAAAATGTTCGCCAAGGCCGGCGTGCCGGTGCATGATTCCGACGAGACCGTGCATCGCCTCTATTCCGGCAAGGCGGCCCCCTTGGTCGAGGCGGCCTTCCCGGGCACGACGCAGGCAGGCGTGGTCGATCGCGTCAAGCTCGCCGGAAAAGTGCTCGCCGATCCCGCCGCGCTGAAGAAGCTCGAGGCAATCGTCCATCCGCTGGTGCGCGCCGATGCCGACGCGTTCCTGGCCAAGCACCTCGCCGCCGGCGCGCCGCTTGCCGTGCTCGACATCCCGCTTTTGTTCGAGACCGGCGGCCGCGGCCGGGTCGACAAGGTCGTGGTCGTCACCGCCTCGCTCGAGATCCAGCGCGAGCGCGTGCTTGCCAGGCCGGGCATGAGCGAGGAGAAGTTTTCGTCGATCCTCGCCAAGCAGGTGCCCGATGCCGAAAAACGCCGGCAGGCCGATTTCATCATCGACACTGGAAATGGCTTCGAGGCGGCCCGTCAGGCGGTCGGGGCCGTCATCGGCGAATTGACGGGGGATAAGTCCGGCCGCGATCGCTCCTGACGTCCGCTGACAGCAGTCCCCATTGCCATTTTGTTCTGGTTTGTGATTCTGCTCATTGGAGCGGATTGATTCGCATGCGTGAGATTATCTTCGATACGGAAACGACCGGCCTCGATTTGCGCGAAGACCGCATCATCGAGCTCGGCGGCGTCGAGTTGGTCAACCGTTTCCCGACCGGCCGCACCTTCCACAAATTCATCAATCCGCAAGGCCGCGCGATCCATGCCGAGGCGCAGGCCGTGCATGGCATCAGCGCCGCCGACCTTGTCGGCAAGCCGACCTTCGCCGAAATCGCGCAGGAATGGCTGGACTTCACCGACGGCGCCAAGCTGATCGCGCACAACGCCACCTTCGATATCGGCTTCCTCAATATCGAGTTCAGCCGGCTCGATCAGGCGGCCATCGATCCCGGCCGCATCGTCGACACGCTGGCGCTTGCGCGCCGCAAGCATCCGATGGGGCCGAACTCGCTCGATGCGCTCTGCCGTCGGTACGGCATCGACAACACCCGCCGCACCAAGCACGGCGCGCTGCTCGACTCCGAACTGCTGGCCGAGGTCTATATCGAGCTGATCGGCGGCAAGCAGGCGGCGCTGGTGCTGGAAGCCGTGGCGGTGCACATGAACGGCGCCGGCGAGGTGGCCGACATCGACATCTCGATCGGCGCCCGGCCGATCGTCCTCCCGTCGCGGTTGAGCGAAGCGGATCGTGCGGCGCATGCCGGGCTGGTTTCGACGCTGGGTGAAAAGGCGCTGTGGCTGAAAGTAGCGACAGCGGGCTGAGCGGGCGCGCTGGCGCCGACGTTGGAAATTGGCCGAAACCCCCGTGACGTCGTCATACTCGGGCTTGACCCGAGTATCCGTGCCGTGACCTCGGCCGTAAGGTGCAGCGGTGCAGAATTCTGTAATCGCCGCAAATGCCTTGGCGTAACATGGATTCCAGGGTCTGCGCGCGTCGCTCCGCTCCTTGCTCCGCCCTGGAATGACGCGGCGACGGCCAATCGCGAAGGTTGGCAACTGGTCGCTGGGCCTGATCAACAAAAAAGCCCGGCGCGAAGCCGGGCTCTCGATACGGTGTGGCGGTGCGCCTTTTCAGCTCACCTGGATCTTGCTCGCCGCCGCCTGATCCTCGGCGACGCGCTGCTGGAACATCTGCGCGAAATCGATCGGGTCGAGCATCAGCGGCGGGAAGCCGCCATTGCGGGTGGCGTCGGCGATGATCTGGCGGGCGAACGGGAACAAAAGCCGCGGGCATTCGATGAACAGCAGCGGCAGCATATGCTCCTGCGGGAAGCCGTTTATGGCGAAGACGCCGCCATAGACCAGCTCGACATTGAACAGCACTTCCTGGTCGAAGGAGGCCTTGGCGTTCAGCGTCAAATTGACGTCGAACTGCTTGTCCGAGAGCGGATTGGCGTTGACGTTGACATTGATGGCGATGCCCGGAGCCTTGTCGCGGCCGCGCAGCGAATTCGGCGCGCCGGGGCTCTCGAAGGACAGGTCCTTCACATATTGCGCAAGCACATTGAGCGAGGGCTGATTCTGGGCTCCGTTGCCGTTGCCGTTGCCGTTGGCGGCGCCGGTCGCCGCGTCATCGTTGCTGGCCATTAGCCTTTAAGTCCTTTTGCCTGGGCAGCATTGCTGACCGGATTGAAATCGCGGGTTCGCTACCATGGTCGGCCGGACAAAACAAGTTTTGCCGCCCTTATCGGCAGGGGGAACAGGAAAGCGCAAACGCTGGGGGTTGGCTGAAGCTCGTCAACCTCGTCATTCCAGGGCGAAGCGGCGTCGCGGAGACTTTGGAATTCATTCCGTGACCTGGGCCGTGGAATGCAGCGGAGCAGAATTCTGCACCGCGGCAACGCTCGGAAGTTACGGAATGGATGCGCGCTTCGCTCCTTGCTCCGCCCGTGAATGACGATCGCGATGGGCGCTCCGGCCAATCTCCAAGGCATCCTGCCTGCCGATGCGAACCACCGGCCTGAATCCGACTAGTCGTTCTTCAGCCGCCGCCAGGGTGAATTGTGGTCCGGCCGGTTCGGATAATCGTCGCGCGAATAGTCTGTGTCGTCGAGGTCGATGACAGTGTCGCGCCGGCGGGCCGAAAAGCCGCTGCTGAAGCTGGTCGCCATGACGATGCGGTTCTTGAGCGCGCGCCAGGCGAAGTCGCGCACCGGCGGCAGCAACAGAAGAATGGCGAAGATGTCGGTGATGAAGCCCGGGATGATCAGCAGGACCGCCGCCAGCACGATCATCGCGCCATGCGCGAGCTGGCGGCTGGGGTCGCGCCCGGCATCCATCTCCGTCCGCACCCGCGCCATGACGCCAAAACCCTGGTGCCGCAGCAACAGGCTGCCCGCGACGGTGGACAGGATGACCAGCCCGACCGTCGCCAAAGCGCCGATCTCGCGGCCGACAACGACGAAGCCGGCGATCTCCAGCAGCGGCAGCAGGAGCAGGAACAGCGGGATGAACGAAATGCGCAAGTCTCGACCGATCGCTTTCTTCTTTTGCGGCCCGGCGGACAATCGCCGCTGGCCTTGGCGCCCTTAGATAGGTATGGCTGCCTTTGATTTGAATGATTGCGCCTGCCGTTCTATATGCTTTGAGTGTTGAACGCTATGCGACCGCGATCCCCCAGGGGTTATGCCGGTCCGGCACGGACAGGGATCGGTTGGCGGAAAATATGGGTTTCTTCGACTTCGGCACGATTTTCTTCCTGATTGCGGCGGTTGTGATCTTTTTCCAGCTGCGCAACGTGCTTGGACGTCGCACCGGAAACGAGCGTCCGCCCTTCGATCCCTATTCGGCGAGCCGCACGCGCGAGGCCGATGCGGCGCAGAAGCCTGAAAATGTGGTGTCGCTGCCGCGCAAGCGCGCGCCGGGCGAAACCGCGCCCGAGACCTATGCCGATATCGACGCCTTCGCCAAACCCGACACCGATCTCAACAAGGGCCTGCGCTCCATCAAGGACAATGATGCGTCCTTCGAGCCGAAGGGCTTCGTCGACGGCGCCAAGATGGCTTACGAAATGATCGTCATGGCCTATGCCGATGGCGACCGTAAGACGCTGAAGAACCTGTTGTCGCGCGAAGTCTATGACGGTTTCGTCGCCGCGATCGGCGAGCGCGAGGCCAAATCCGAGAAGATCCAGTCCTCTTTCGTCGGCATCGACAAGGCCGACATCGTCGCCGCCGAGATGAAGGGTTCGGAAGCGCATATCACGCTGCGCATCGTCTCCGAGCTGATCTCGGCGACCCGCGACAAGGCCGGCGCCGTCATCGACGGCGACCCGGAAACCGTGGCCGAGGTCAAGGATGTCTGGACCTTCGCCCGCGACACCCGCTCGCGGGACCCGAACTGGAAGCTCGTCGCCACCGAAGAAGAAGATTGAGATCGAGCGGCGGGGCCCCAGTCGTGCCGCTCTCTCCCGCATTCAGCGAAAAATCCTTCGATGACCTGGCCGGTTGGAGCGGGGACGACCACGCCGCGGCCTTCGCCGCGTTCCGCCGTTCGGCCTTCAACGCCCCGATAAAACCTTACCGCACCGGATCGCTCGGCGTCGATTTCAATGCTTTTGCAGCGGCCCATGCCGAGGCGCGTGCCGTTTCGGCGCCGAGCAGGTCCGAGGCGCGGTCGTTCTTCGAACGGCATTTCGTTCCCGCCCTGGTCGTACCCGACAATGGCGGCGCCGGCCTCGTCACCGGTTTTTACGAACCCGAGGTCGAGGCCTCGCCGGTCAGGACCGAGCGGTTCACCGTGCCGCTGCTGTCCCGCCCCGTTGACCTGATCGACATCGACGACGGCAACCGGCCGGCCGGCATGGATGCCTACCTTGCCTTCGCCCGCCGGACGGATGCTGCTCCCGTCGAATATTTCGACCGCGGCGCGATCGAGCGCGGCGCGCTGTCCGGCCAGAACCTCGAGATCGCCTGGCTCGCCGAAAAGGTCGATGCCTTCTTCATCCATGTGCAAGGGGCGGCGCGGTTGAAGATGACCGACGGCAGGCTCGCCCGCGTCACCTACGCCGCCAAGTCCGGCCAGCGCTTTTCCGGCCCCGGCAAGACGTTGAGCGATCTCGGCGAGATCCCGCTCGAAAAAGTGACGATGCAGTCGATCCGCGCCTGGTTCAAGGTGCATCCCGACCGCGTCGACGAGATCCTGTGGCGGAACCGCTCCTACATCTTCTTCCGCGAAGCCGAAGTCGACGATGCAGCGCTCGGCCCGATCGCCGCCGCCAAGGTGCCGCTGACGCCCGGGCGCTCGGTCGCGGTCGACCGCCTGCTGCACACATTCGGCACGCCCTTCTATATCGACGCGCCGACGCTCACCGCCTTCGACCAAAAACCGTTCCGGCGGCTGATGATCGCGCAGGACACCGGCTCGGCCATCACCGGCCCGGCCCGCGGCGACCTCTTCGCCGGCTCGGGCGACGCCGCCGGCGAGATCGCCGGCGTGGTTCGCAACGCAGCCGACTTCTACGCGCTGGTGCCCCGCGGCCTGTTCGATGGAGCGCGCCGATGAGCCGCCGCGACGATCATCTCAGCGACGACGACCGCATCCTGTGGAACCTGGTGGCGCGTTCGGCGCGGCCGCTGAAAGGCAAGACCGCCGTCGAGATCCCCGACATCGTCGAGCCGAGACCGGCGCCGGCCGCCGCTCCGGTCAACGGCGTTCCGGCCGCTGCCGCAAAACCCAAGCCGCAGCATGTCTCGCACGCGCTCGACGACCAGACGCTGCACAAGCTGAAAAAAGGCCGGCTGCCGATCGAGGGCCGCGTCGACCTGCACGGCATGACGCAGGACGAGGCCTATTCGCTGCTGCTCACCTTCCTCAACCGGGCGCATGCCGGCGGCATCCGTTACGTGCTGATCATCACCGGCAAGGGCTCGTCCTCCGGCGGCGACGGCATCTTGCGCCGCGCCGTTCCGGCCTGGCTGTCGACGCCGGCCTTCCGGCATCTTGTGTCCAGCCACGATCACGCCGCCCGCAACCATGGCGGCTCGGGCGCGCTCTATGTGCGGCTGCGGCGGACGCGCCTATGAGGGACCTGGTATGACCCCGTTCGGCGAGAAGCTCAGGGCGCTGCGCGCCGAGCGCGGCGTCAGCCAGAAGGCGATGGCCGAGGCTATCGGCGTCAGCGCCGCCTATCTGTCGGCGCTCGAGCACGGCCGCCGCGGCGCGCCGACCTGGACGCTGATCCAGAAGATCATCGGCTATTTCAACATCATCTGGGACGACGCCGAGGATCTTGCCCGCCTCGCCGAAAGCTCGCACCCAAGGGTCAGGATCGACACGTCCGGCCTGTCGCCGGCGGCCACCGAGCTGGCCAACCTTTTGTCCGAGAGCATCGAAAGGCTCGATGAAGCGGAACTGCGCCGCCTCAGCGCATCGATCCGCGCGGCACTTGGGTTGCGAATATAGTCCCGGCGTTTTCGCACCAGCGGAGGAGTAGCGATCCGCTGGTGCTTGGCTGGTTTCCATCTGAAGCCGTGAGATCAGGACTTGCCGGCTCCAGCGCCGTTGGTGCTGCCCCGGGCGCCATTGTCGTGATCGCCGCCGCGACCGTGCCCGCCCATGCAACTCGCGTCGCCGGCGCCGCAGCAGTGGCCGTTCCACAGATCATTGAGGTTGCGCTTGGCGCAGCTTTTGACAGTCTCGTCCGCCAGAGCCGATCCGCTCAGGGCCGATACCGCGACGGCGGCAAGCAGGGTGTTCCGCAGAAAAGCAGTCATTTGAATTCTCCATGGTTTGGTTTCCGTCAACGGCCGTGTGTCGCCGGCCGGGAGGAAATGGTTCATGGAGCTGTGAGACTTCGTCATCCACGGGCGGAGTGGGAGCGAAGCGGACGCGTAGACCCGAGGATCGTTCCGTGACCTCGCGCGAAGAGTAAAAGCGGTGCAGAACGGAGGTCGTTTTGCACCGCGGTGACGCTTTTAGGTAACGGAGCGGATCCTATGGTCTGCGCCGTTGGCGCTTACTGCACCGAGCCGACCAGCACCGCCTGGCCGTCGCGGATCGAGACCCAGCGTCCGGTGTTGTCGATCGCCTGGCGCTTGAGGAAGCGGTAGCCGGTCGCGTCCCAGGCTTTGACCTTGTCGGTCAGGTTGTCGAGCACGTAGTCGCCCTTGTCGGTGCGCACCGTCAGCACCGAGTGGCCTTCGCCGTCGGGCTTGCGCACGACGGTGATCAACAGGTCGGCCAGCGACATGCCCAGGCGGTAGAGCTGGCGGCGCTTTTCCAGCACATAGTCCTCGCAGTCGCCATATCCGTCGTCCGGATAGGCCCAGACTTCGTCCTTGCCGTAGTGATCGAGGTCGCTCAACGGCTTGACGGCGGCGTTGACCTTGGCGCTCACGTTGATCAGCCGGCGCCACAGGCCGTCCGTCAACTTGGCCGGATCGAGATTGGCCGGGCGGATGTTGCATTCGTTCGGACGCGATTTGCAGAAATCATAGTGGCCGATCGGCTGCGAGGTCAGGCCGCCCGTGGCCATCGCGCCCGCCGCCCAGGCAGGCACCGCCCAATGCGCAGAGATCGTCAGCCCTGCGACCGCACACAAACGCAGAATCCGCGTCATCGCTGAGGAAGTCATTGTCCCCGCCGCCCTGTTCTTTATTAACGAAACGTTAAAGGCGATTTACAGTCCGTGTCAATTAGAGACGACGGCCAGTTTGACGGCATGGTTACCTGGACGATCCCGTAGCGGCACTTTCGCAACAGAGGTGTGGGCGCAACACGGCCGGCCGCCGGGCGGCGGCAGGGCTGACCTAGGGCTCCGGCGTTCAGCCTTTGGCCGAACGGACCAGCTTCGGCTTCACCGCCACCCGCTGCCGGCGGCCATAGCTGGAGATGAAGTCGGCGATGCGCGGCACGATCTCGGAGCGGAAGCGCGAGCCATTGAAGACGCCGTAATGGCCGACGGCCGGCTGCATATAATGGACATGGTTGTCGGCGGGAATGTTGACACACAGATCATGCGCGGCCTGGGTCTGGCCCAGCCCTGAAATGTCGTCGTTCTCGCCCTCGATGGTGAGCAGCGCCACGTTGCGGATCGCCGCGCAGTCGACGGGCTCGCCGCGATGCTTCATCTCGCCTTTCGGCAGCGCGTGGCGCACGAACACGGTGTCGACCGTCTGCAGGTAGAATTCCGCCGTCAGGTCCATCACCGCCAGATATTCGTCATAAAAGTCGCGGTGCTTTTCGGCGCTATCGCCGTCATGCTTCACAAGGTGCATGAAGAAATCCTTGTGGGCGATGATGTGGCGGTCGAGATTCATGCTCATGAAGCCCGAAAGCTGCAGGAAGCCCGGATAGACCATGCGGCCGAAGCCCGGCACCGGCCAGGGCGCCTGCATCACGACATTGTCGCGGAACCAGTCGATGCCTTTTTCCTTGGCCAGAAGATTGACCGCGGTCGGGTTGCGGCGCGTGTCGACCGGGCCGCCCATCAACGTCATGGTGGAGGGCACGAAGGGATCGCCGCGCTTTTCCATCAGCGCCACCGCCGCCAGCACCGGCACCGAAGGCTGGCACACGGCCATCACATGCGTGTCGGGGCCGAGCGCGTGGAACATCTCGATGACATAGTCGATATAGTCGTCGAGATCGAAGCTGCCTTGCGCCGCCGGTACCATGCGGGCATCGACCCAGTCGGTGATGTGCACGTCGGCATGGGGCAGCATCGCCTCGACCGTGCCGCGCAGAAGCGTCGCGTAATGGCCAGACATCGGCGCCACGATCAAAAGCTTGGGGTCCGGTTTGCGGCCGGCGGGCAGCGCGCGCTCGAAACGGATCAGGTTGCAGAACGGCTTCGACCAGACCGTCCTTTCCGCGACGGCGACGCTTTTCCAGTCGACCACCGTCTTGTCCAGGCCGAATTGCGGCTTGCCGTAGCGGCGGGTGGTCCGCTCGAACAGTTCCGCGGTCGCCGCGACCGATCGGCCGAAGGGAGTGTGGGAAATCGGATTGAGCGGATTCGAGTAGAAGAGCCGCACCGCGTCGGCATAGAGGCGGGCCGGCTGCAGCGCCGCATGGTTCATTTCGTAGAGCTGGTAGAACATCGCGAACCCCGCTGCCGTCCGATGACCAAAGGGACGACGGACAGCGCCGAGCCTTGAATGTCTCGCGCGGAGGTTAACAAGATATTGTTGCGATGCAATACGTCACGTCGCGTGAACAATGCGTCTTTGGTGTAAAGCGTTGAGAATCCGGCTCGAACGGCGGAGCCGGCTCAATGTGCGCTGCGGAAATGTGAAGGATATGTGTCCGGCCCCTCATGCCGGACACCGGCCATGATCCCGAACCACTTGGTCCGCATTGGGATCATGGTCCGATAAACGGAGGGCTCAGACGCGCGCCATGCAGACGGCGGTATGGCCCGAACCGATGAAGCCCAGCTGGCCGGCGGCGCCGCGGGAGAGATCGAGCATGCGTCCCTTCACGAACGGACCGCGATCGTTGATGCGCACGACGACGCTGCGGCCGTTGTTCTTGTTGGTAACCCTGAGCTTGGTGCCGAAGGGCAAGGAGCGATGGGCGGCGGTCAGCGCCGAGGGGTTCATGCGTTCCCCTGAGGCGGTTCTGGAATGCAGCGCATACCAGGAAGCGCGGCCGCACTGCGCGGCGGCGGAGGAGGCGGAAGAGGCGCCGGCCATCAGGCCAGCCGCGATCGTTACCGCGACAAGCGCGGTCTGATTGGTTTTCTTCATGCTTTGGGAGTGGCTCCGTTACAGGTAGGCCCCGCCGATATGTGCGGAATGAGGCGGGAAATGCGGCATGGATCTGGCGGTTCCATGGCGAGAGCACACGTTTGGAGTCGCCGCGAAACAGTTTGTCATGATATTTCCGGCACCGGGAAGGCGTATTCTCAATGAATATCGGACCGATATCCGGATCGTTCCGGCCAACATCGGTCATCAGGATTCAAGTACAGAGGAACGGAACCGCTTCGGTTCCTCTGCGTCTTTTGTCGTGTCCCCATTGCCGTTCAGGATCGACTTCCGGAGAGGGTCAAGCCTATGCGATTGATCAGGTTTGTGCTGGCGCTGATTGTGCTGGGGTTGGGTGCGCTGTGGTCGCTGCAAGGTCTTGGCCTCGTCAAGGGCAGCTTCATGACCGGCCAGACGCAATGGCTCTATATCGGCCTCGTCACCATGCTGGCCGGCGTGGTCGGGCTGCGCTGGGCGAACCGCTCGCGCATCTGACCTTGCCGGCCGCGCGGAGACGGTTGGCGAAAAGGTTAGTCTGCGACCCGATCATTGCGACCAGTACCGCCAGGCCCGGTAGAAGCTCTCGTCGCGCGGCGGCAGGCGGTCGCGTTAGCCGGCAAGCAGCACCCTTGCGCGTTGGCTGAGCGTCTCTTCTGTCGTCATTCTGAGGTCTACGCTCCGTTCCGCATCGGTTCGCCCGGAATGACCAAGGAACGTAGGCCGCCATTCTCAGGCCGAACGAAAAATCCGCCCGTCACACCACCCGGGGAAATCCATGCCTCAAATGGCGCGGCAATTGGAACTCTTGTTTCGTGCCCGGCTCGGTTAGTATAGTAATCTTATCAACATTGGGAGTGAGAGAACGATGCGCGATCTTCAAAAGACCGTTCCGGTGATCGTTCGTGGCTTGCGGCCGAGGCCGCCCGCGGCGCTCGCCGCGCGCTGATCGCTCCGTTTCGGCCAGCAGTCATGGTTGGACGCGCCAATTCCATCATCATTGTCGGCGGCGGCGCCAGCGGCGTCGTGCTGGCCGCGCATCTTTTGAAATCGCCAAATCCGGACCTGCGCGTCACGCTGATCGAGAAGCGGCCGCATTTCGGCCAGGGCATGGCCTATTCGACGCTGCTTTCGGCGCATGTGCTCAACGTCAACGCCTCCGGCATGAGCGGCTATGCCGACGACCCGACGCATTTCGCGCGCTGGGTGCTGGAACGCGGCCTCGCCAAGCCGGACCAAGGGCCGTTCTATGCGCCGCGCAGCCTCTATGCCCGCTATCTGCAGGAATTGCTCGACGGCCTCGTGGAGCGCGAGCGCGACACCCGCCGGCTCAGGCTGATCCGCGAGGAGAGCCTGTCGATCGCGCCGACGCCCGCCGGCGTCGAGGTCGCGCTTGCCAACGGCACCAGCGTCGTCGCGCATCTTGCCGTCCTGGCCACCGGCCACGACGAGCAGCCCGGCGCCTTCCAGGGCCACGCCGTCCGCATGGGGACGGAGGCCGACACCACGCTTGATCCGCAAGCCCAGGTGCTGCTGCTCGGCACCGGCCTGAGCATGGTCGACGCGTTTCTCTCGCTGGAACAGCGCGGCCATCGCGGCGCCATCGTCGCGGTGTCGCGGCGCGGGCTGCTGCCGTCGCCGCACCGCAAGGGCAATCCGATCAAGCTCGATATCGCCGACATTCCGCTCGGCACGGAGCTCTCCTATTTCGTCGGCTGGTTCCGCAATCTGATCCGCGAGATCCAGAAGGCCGGCGGCGACTGGCGCGACGTCGTCGATGGCCTGAGGCCGTTCAACCAGACGATCTGGCAGAACTGGCCGTCCTCGGCCAAACGCCGCTTCGTCGAGCACACCAAGGCCTGGTGGGATATCCACCGCCACCGCATGGCGCCGGAAGTCTACGCGCGCGTCACCGGGGCGGTCAGGTCCGGCCGCATCCGCCTCGTCGCCGGAAGGGTCGTGAACGTCGAGGCGAACGGTGGCTTCGCCGTGAAAATCCAGCCGCGCGGGAGGCAGGATGTCGAGACCCTGGACGTCGCCCGCATCTATGACTGCATGGGCATCGCCCGCGACATTTCGAGGACGTCGAACGGCGTCGTGCGCTCGCTGGTCGAGCGCGGCCTGGCACGGCCCGATCCGCTGCGCCTCGGCCTCGATGTCACCGCCAAATGCGAGCTGATCGCGGCCGACGGCACGGTGTCGTCGAAGCTGCTCGCCGTCGGCCCGCTGACGCGCGGCACCTTCTTCGAAATCGACGCCATCCCCGACATCCGCGTGCAATGCGCGAAGCTGAGTAAGCAGCTGCTGGGGTGAATTTCTGCCGAGGTCGGCGCTCTACGGCGCCCCCCTCTGGCCTGCCGGCCATCTCCCCCGCAAAGGGGGAGATTGGCTGTCGCCCCGGCTGTCGCCAATCGCCGACATTGCAGAAGAAGACGCTGCGGGCGGAGCTGCTGATCTCCCCCCAAGTGGGGGAGATGTCCGGCAGGACAGAGGGGGCGCTGTCCCGCCAAGTTCAACAGGAGAGGCGATAGAGCGCCCACAGCTGAAATTCCATTCCCCCACTCGCCGCCGGATTGGCATGATCTATCTTCTTTCCAGACGAAAAGGGCTTGAAAAGACACCTCGCGATCCGCGAAACCGGAATGGATTCCGGCGGCTAGAGCATGATCCCAAAAAGTGGGAACCGGTTTTTGGAAAAGATCATGATCCAACAAGGATGCGCAAGATTGCGAACACCCGCCGAACTGCTTCCATGGAGCATCTGAGATGAGCGAGCAGAGACAACCGGCGCCCGGCGGCGCGCACACCGAGCTGTCGAGACTCCGCCCGCCTTACGCCTCGGTGCTCGACCTGATCGGCCAGACGCCGGTCGTCGAGCTGACCAAGTTCGACACCGGCAAGTGCCGGCTGTTCATCAAGCTCGAAAGCCAGAATCCCGGCGGCTCGATCAAGGACCGCATCGCGCTGTCGATGATCGCGGCGGCCGAGAAATCGGGCGCGCTGAAGCGGGGCGGGACGATCGTCGAAGCGACCGCCGGCAACACCGGCCTCGGCCTTGCCCAGGTCGGCATCCCCAAGGGCTACCGCATCGTCCTCGTCGTGCCCGACAAGATGTCGCGCGAAAAGATCCAGCATCTGCGTGCTTTGGGCGCCGAGGTGCGCATGACCCGCTCCGACGTCGGCAAGGGCCATCCCGAATATTACCAGGACATGGCCGAGAAGATCGCCGCCGAACTGCCCGGCGCCTTCTATGCCAACCAGTTCGCCAATCCCGCCAATCCGCTGGCGCATGAGACGACGACCGGACCGGAAATCTTTTCGCAGCTCGAAGGCGATCTCGACGCGGTGGTCGTCGGCGTCGGCTCCGGCGGCACGCTGACCGGCCTCGGCCGCTATTTCGCGAAACATTCGCCGAAGACCGAGATGGTGCTCGCCGATCCGGTCGGCTCGGTGCTGGCGCCGCTGATCAAGACCGGCAAGATGGAAGAGGCCGGAAGCTGGACGGTCGAAGGCATCGGCGAGGATTTCGTGCCGCCCAATGCCGATCTGTCGCTGGTGAGAAAGGCCTATTCCATTCCCGACAAGCAGAGCATGCTGGCGGTGCGCGATCTGTTGTCGCGCGAAGGCATCTTGGCCGGCTCGTCGTCGGGCACGCTGTTGTCGGCCGCCCTTCGCTATTGCCGCGAGCAGACGGTGCCGAAGCGCGTCGTCACCTTGGTCTGCGACAGCGGCAACAAATACCTGTCGAAGGTCTTCGACGACATCTGGCTGGCCGAGCAGGGCCTTGCCGACCAGGAACAGCATGGCGATTTGCGCGACCTGGTCATGCGCTCGCCGCGCACCGGCGACATTGTGACCGTTGGCCCGGAAGAAACCCTACTCAACGCTTATGGCCGCATGCGCCGCTCCGACGTCTCGCAGCTGCCGGTGCTGGACGAGGGCAGGCTGGTCGGCATCGTCGACGAGAGCGACATCCTGGCCAAGGTCGACGGCCCCTATGACGGCCGCTGGGACCGTTTCAATGGCCCGGTCCGCTCGGCCATGACGTCCAACCTGCACACGCTGCAGGCCAGCCAGACGCTCGATGCGCTGCTGCCGGTCTTCGACCGCAACGAGGTCGCCATCGTCTTCGATGGCGAAGAGTTCATCGGCCTGATAACCCGTATCGACCTGATCAACCATTTGAGGCGCCGCGCAAAATGACGTCGACCGGCAAGAACCGCCTGGCCTTTTCCACCCGCACCATTCATGGCGGCCAGAGCCATGATCCGCTGACCGGCGCGGTGATGGTGCCGATCTACGCCACCTCCACCTACGGCCAGCAGTCGCCCGGCGTGCACAAGGGTTTTGAGTATGCCCGCAGCCAGAACCCGACGCGCTTTGCCTTCGAGCGTGCCGTGGCCGACCTCGAAAGCGGCTCGGCCGCCTTCGCCTTCGCCTCCGGCCTGGCGGCGATCGGCACGGTGCTCGAGCTCCTCGATTCCGGCGCCCATATCGTCGCCACCGACGACATCTATGGCGGCTCGTTCCGCCTGATGGAGCGGGTGCGCAAGCGCTCCGCCGGCCTTGAGGTGAGTTTTGCCGATTGCACCGACCTTGCCGCCGTCGAGGCCGCGATCCGCCCGGATACAAAACTGCTCTGGGTCGAGACGCCGACCAACCCGCTGTTGCGCATCGTCGACCTCGAAGCGATCGCGGCACTCGGCCGGCGCAAGGGGCTGCTCACCGTCGCCGACAACACCTTCTGCAGCCCCTATATCCAGCGCCCGCTGGAGCTCGGCATCGACATCGTCGTGCATTCGACGACGAAATATCTCAACGGCCATTCCGACATGGTCGGCGGCGTGGCGGTCGTCGGCGACAACAAGGATCTCGCCGACCAGCTGAAATTCCTGCAGAACGCCATCGGCGCCATCTCCGGCCCGTTCGACAGCTTTCTCGCTTTGCGCGGCATCAAGACCCTGGCGCTCAGGATGGAGCGTCACTCGGCCAACGGCCTGAAAATAGCGCAATGGCTGGAAACGCGAAAAGATGTCCGCCGGGTCATCTATCCCGGCCTCGCCAGTCACCCGCAGCATTCCATCGCCGTCCAGCAGATGCACGCCTTCGGCGGCATGATCTCGGTCGACCTCGACCGCGACCTGGCGGGGACCAAACGTTTCCTCGAACGCACGCAGCTCTTCACGCTCGCCGAAAGCCTGGGCGGCGTCGAAAGCCTGATCGAGCACCCGGCGCTGATGACGCACGGCTCGATCCCGGCGGAGAAACGCGGCGCCATCGGCATCACGGATTCGCTGGTGCGGCTGTCCTGCGGGATCGAGGACGGCGATGACCTGATCGCGGATCTGGAGCAGGCGTTACAGAGCTGAGAACTCGTAGATACCACGTCATCGTGGTGTTCCTTCGCGCCTCTCTCTGTCCCGCCAACCTGTCCTTCGTCATTCTAGGGCGGAGCAAGGAGCGAAGCGACGCGCGCAGACCCTAGAATCCATGCCGTGACGGTTGAGCCGCCACGGTCCAGAACATTCACCAGCCAATCCCGCGAAAGAGCTCGAACCATTCCGGATTGGTCTTCTCGATAAGTTCGATCTTCCATCGCCGTGGCCAGCGCTTCAATGACGTCTCACGCCGGATGGCGTCGGTGATGTCGAAATACTCCTCGTACCAGACCAGACGCTGCACACCGTAACGGCTGGTGAAGCTGGAGCCTTGGCCGGTCTTGTGCTCGGGCATCCGACGAGCAAGATCATTGGTGACGCCGATATAGATCGTGCCGCCTTTCTGGCTCGCGGTCATGTAGACGTAGCCTGTCATGTGGCGATCTTAGCTGGCGCCATTACCACCCGCTATTCTGGACCGTTGCATTCTATGGCCAATGTCACGGCATGGATTCTAGGGTCTGCGCGCGTCGCTTCGCTCCTTGCTCCGCCCTAGAATGACGAAGCGCTATTTGCGATCGTTCTGCCACGAGGGGGGCGCTGTCCCGCCGACATCTCTGTATGTGTGCCATTGCAGACCGCAATCCAAACTCTAAACTGCCCCCACTTTGCGATCTCCGGAGGCGTCATGCGCGTGATCGTGTTGGGTGGGGGCGTGGTCGGCGTCACCACCGCCTATCAGCTGCAGAAGGACGGGCACGAGGTGGTCATCCTCGAGCGCCAGCCTCAGGTCGCCGCCGAGACGAGCTGGGGCAATGCCGGCATGATCGCGCCGGGGCATTCCTTCGTCTGGTCCTCGCCCAAGGCGCCGATGATCCTGTTGAAGTCGCTGGTGATGAAGGACCAGGCGCTGCGCTTCAAGCTTTCGGCCGATCCCCGGCTCTACAGCTGGTCATGGCTGTTCCTGATGGAATGCACGGCTGAAAAGGCCAAGCGCAACACGCTGCTCAAGCATCGGCTGGCGGTCTATTCGCAATCGGTCCTGCAAGAGGTCGTCGCCGACGAGGCGATCGAATACGACCGCAACGATCGCGGCATCCTCTATTTCTATCGCAGCCGGCAGGCGCTCGACAAAGGCGTCGAGCATATGCGGCTGCTCGAATCCGACGGCCAGCTGATCAAGGTGCTCGATCGCGACGCCATCGTCGCGCTCGATCCGTCGTTGGCTTCTGCCAGGGAAAAAATCGCCGGCGGCATCCATTGCCCGACCGACGAGACCGGCGACCCGGCGAAGTTCACCCGCGCGCTTGCCGCCAAGGTCGTCGAGCGCGGCGGCGAGATCCGCACCGGCACGACCATCACCGGCATCGAGACATCCGGCGACGGCGTCGCGCAGGTGAGGACGGACAAGGGGACGGTCAAGGGCGACGCCTATGTGCTGGCGCTCGGCTCCTACAGCCCGCTGATCGCCAGGACCGTCGGCATCAGCCTGCCGATCTATCCGGTCAAGGGCTATTCGCTGACCATTCCGGTCGGCAACCGGCCGGCGCCACCGACCATCGCCGCCATCGATGAGCACAATCTGGTCGCCGTGTCGCGCTTCGGCGACCGGCTGCGCGTCACCGCCACGGCGGAGTTCGCCGGCTACGACACCAGCCACAAGCCGGCCGATTTCGCCTTCATGAAGGGCGTGACCGAGGAGCTTTATCCGGAAGGCGCCGACTACGACCGCGCCGAGATGTGGGCGGGCCTGCGGCCCATGACCCCCAACAATTTGCCCGAATTCGGCCAGCGGCGCCTGCGCAACCTCTATCTCAACACCGGGCACGGCCATATCGGCTGGACCATGTCGCATGGCTCGGCCCGCATCACCGCCGACCTGATCGCCGGCCGCAAGCCGGCCATTTCGATGGATGGACTTTTGAACTGAGAGCGGGATCGATCCCGCTCCGACAAGAAAGGGAACGCCATGTCCGCCAATCTCGCCCCCGCGCCGCTTGCCGCTTCGGGGCCTGTCGGTCCCATGCCAGTCGATCTGGGCGTGCTGCCATCGGAGATCGACGGCGGCCTCGCCTCGCGCGCGGCGATCGGCCTGGCGATCCTCGCCACCGACCAGACGCTGGAGCACGAGTTTCGCGCGCTGGTGCGCATTCCGGGCGTCGCCTTCTACGAGGCGCGCCTGTTCAACGACAATGACATCACGCCGGAAACGCTGCGCGCCATGGGCCCGCGCATCGCGCCCACCGTCGACCTTATCCTGCCCAGCATCCCGCTCGACGTCGTCGGCTTCGGTTGCACCTCGGCCACGATGACGCTCGGCGAGGAAGCCGTCTTCGCCGAGATCAGGAAGGCGCGGCCGGGCGTCGCCTGCACCACGCCGGTCACCGGCGCCTTGGCCGCCTTCAAGGCTTTGGGCGCCAAGGGCATCGGCCTGCTGACGCCCTATGCGCCCGAGATCAACCAGGGCTTGGTCCGCTATTTCACGGGGCGCGGCCTCGACATCGCGGCCGTCGCCACCTTCGACCGCCGCGACGACCGCGAGGCGGCCCGCATCTCGCTCGCCTCGATCGAGGCGGCGGCCGAACGGATGGCGCAAGTGCCGGGGGTGGAAGCGATCTTCATCTCCTGCACCAGCCTGCGCGTCGCCGAGGCGGTCGCCGATCTGGAACGGCGCATCGGCATTCCCGTCACCTCCTCCAATCACGCCATGGCCTGGCATTGCCTGCGGCTTGCCGGTATCGACGACGTCGTGCCGGCCGGTGGCCGGTTGTTTGCGCTGAAAGCCGTTTGAGTGTTGGTTTTCTCGACAGAGGAATTGGCGCAAGCGCTGGGCATTAGAGCAATTCCAGGCAAAGTGTGAGCGGTTTTCCGTCCGGAATTGCGTAGAAACAAAGAGATAGAGCGGTTCATCGTTTCCGTGAAACGGTGAACCGAGCTAGCTGAAGCTCTCAGCCTCGTCATTCCAGGGCGGAGCAGCCGCGAAGCGGCGTCGCGCAGACCCTGGAATCCATTCCGTGACCTGAGCCGTGGACTGCAGCGTAGCAGAAGCCTGCACCGCTGCGGCGCTCGGAAGTCACGGAATGGATCCTCGGGTCTGCGCGTCCGCTTCGCTCCCGCTCCGCCCGTGGATGACGATCGCGATGGGCGTTTCAGCCAATCTCCAACGCATGCCGAAGCCGCGACCCTTCGCAAGCTTGGCCACCTCTCCCCCGCCAAAGGCGGGGGAGAGGTGGCTCGGCGCGTAGCGCCGAGACGGAGCGGGGGCCAGCGCTACCCCCCGCGATTCCAGCAGATCGTCCCGCATTAACCGAATCGGAAGGAGATGTTTAACGCTTCCTCTCTATGTCCCCTTTCCGGGAGGCACCACAGAGCGAGCATGATGAACGACGAAAAGCGAAATGAATGGCGCGCCATCTTCTACGTGCAGGCGCGCGTCGCCATCCTGTTTGTGCCGGTCGTGCTCAGCCTGCTCCTCATCGGCATCTTCGCCGGCAACGATCGCAAATCCGTGCCCGACGCCATCGATCAGACGGTGACGGGTTCGGTGCGCTGAAAGCGCACCCTCAAACAAACTTCGGGATCGGCCCGTTCTGCGGCGTCGTATCGCCCTCGAGGTCGACAAAAACCTCGTCGACGAAGCACCAGCCCCAGCCTTCCGGCGGGTCGTAGCCTTCGATGATCGGATGCTGCGTGGCATGGAAATGCTTTGTCGCGTGGCGGTTGGGCGAGTCGTCGCAGCAGCCGACATGACCGCAGGTCCGGCAGAGCCTCAGATGCACCCACCAGGAGCCGCTCTTCAGGCATTCCTCGCAGCCCAGCGCGCTCGGCGTGACCTTTTTGATGTCCTTCGTATGCCGGCATTCATCCATCACGCTCTCCTCGCCAATTCGCCGTTCCGCGCCAGATAGGCATGCAATGCCGCGACCACCTGTGCGCCTTCGCCGACGGCGGCGGCGACCCGCTTGGTCGAGCCGCAGCGCACGTCGCCGATGGCGAACACGCCGCTTCGGCTGGTTTCCATCAGCCCATGCCCGGGTGTCGTCTCCGGTCCGGTGCGCACGAAACCCTTGGCATCCAGCGCCACGTTGCAATTCGCCAGCCAGTCGGTGTTCGGGTCGGCGCCGATGAACAGGAAGAGGTGGCGGATCGGGCGCGTCGTCTCTTCGCCGCTCGCCCGGTTGCGCCAGCGCAGCGCTTCGAGATTGCCGTCATGGCCCTCCAGCGCCGCGACCTCGGTCTCGGTCAGCACCTCGATGTTGGGCTGCGCCGCGATGCGCTCGACGAGATAGCGCGACATGGTGGCGTCGAGGCCGTCGCGGCGCGCCAGGAGCGTCACCTTGCGCACCTGGCTCGCCAGGTAGACGGCCGCCTGTCCTGCCGAATTGCCGGCACCGACCAGCGCCACCTCCTGGTCGCGGCAAAGCCTGGCCTCGATCGGCGAGGCCCAGTAATGCACCGAGGCCCCCTCGAACTGCGCCAGGTTGGCGATATCGAGGCGGCGGTAGCGCGCGCCGCTGGCGATCACCACGGCGCGTGAGCGCACGCTCTCGCCGTCGCCGATGGCAAGCCTGTAGCGGGCGCCGTCGCTGGCGTCGTCGAGCAGCTTCGCCTCGTCGGGGATGACCATCTCGACGCCGAATTTCTGCGCCTGGTTATAGGCGCGCGCCATCAGCGCCATGCCGGTGATTCCGGTCGGGAAGCCGAGATAGTTTTCGATCCGCGCCGAAGCGCCCGCCTGTCCGCCGAAGGCGCGGCAATCGAGCACGATGGTCGACAGCCCTTCGGAGGCGGCATAGACCGCCGCCGCCAGCCCCGCCGGTCCGGCGCCGACGATGGCCACGTCATAGACCTTCTCGGCATCGATCGGCAGCAGCATGCCGACGCAGCGGGCGAGCTCGGTTTCGCCCGGATTGTGCATCAGCTTGCCGTTCGGGCAGAGCACGATCGGCAGGTGATGCGGATCGATATGGAACCGCTCGATCAGCGTTTTCGCGCAAGGGTCGGTGTCGGAATCGAGAGCACGATGGGGAAGTCCGCTGCGCCGCAGGAACCCTTCGAGCCGGAGCACGTCGCCATTGCCGGGCGGGCCGATGACGACCGGCCCGCTGGCGCCGCTTTCGAGCAGGCCGACCCGGCGCAGGATCAGCGCCCGCATGACGCGCTCGCCGAGATTGGCCTCCTGCACCATCAAGTCGCGCAGCCGCTGCGAGGGGATGACGATGGCCTCGACCGGTCCCTTCGCCTCTGCATTGACCAGCGACGGCCGGTTCGACAACTGTGCCAGCTCGCCGACGAAGTTGCCGGCACCGTAGCTGATGATCGGCTCGCGCGGCCCGATCCCGCCGGCCTGGGTGATGTCGACCTTGCCCGACAGGATGAGGATCACCCCGGGCGACACCGTGCCGGCCTCAACCATATGCTCGCCGGCCGCGTAAGTGCGCGCCTCGCCGAACCGGCGCATGCGCTCGATATCCGCGTCGGTGAGCACGGGAAACATCTGGTCGCGGCGGTTGGCGATGGTCGGGCTGACGGAAGGGGCCATGAGACGGACCGTAGCGCCGAGGTCGCGAGGTTTGAAGCGGTTTGTTGAGGGACTGGCCGGAAGGGGAGATTGGGCCAACGGCCACATGTCGTCATTCTCGGGCTTGACCCGAGAATCCATGCCGTGACGCGGGTCATATAGTACAACGGAGCGGAATTCTGTAACCGCTGCAACGCCTCGACGTCACGGCATGGCAACTGTGTTCACGCGAATGCGGTTTTATCGCGCATGATGGCGTTGAGGACGACCAGGAGCTTCC
>NZ_VFVI01000020.1:0-59103 GCF_006442775.1 Mesorhizobium sp. B2-4-6 | reverse complement strand
GCACCGACAGCGGCAACGACTTCACCAACTTCCGCGACTTCTCGGTCTCGGGCACGAAGTACGAGGACCTGACCGGCGACGGCAAGACCGGCGACGACACTCCCTGGTCGCACGATCCCGTGACGATCTTCATCGACGAGGACAACAGCGGGACCTTGACTGCGGGCGACCGCACGGCGACGACGGGGGCCGGCGGCGCCTGGTCGATCGGCGGTCTGACGCTGGCCGATGTCGGCAAGAACATCTACGAAGTGGTGCCTGACGGCTCCGAGCAGACCGGCATCCTCGTGCAGACGGTCGACAACCCCGGCAGCGGCGGCGTCGATACCGGCAACGACTTCACCAACTTCCTGCCACCGCCCGGCCAAGGCTTGACGCCTGGCTTCTGGAAGAACCACATCGATATCTTGAATCAGGAGTTGGGCGAGTTCCATTCGGGCTGGACCTCCAAGACCTCCTTCGAAACCATCTTCGGTTTCCAGGACAAGAACGACATCCCCAAAACGCCCTCGATCGCGGATGCGTTGGGAGCCAAGGGTGGCGGCATTAACCACCTCGAACGCTCATCGGCGGCAGCTTTTCTCTCCGCTGCGGTCAATGCCGTGCCCGACGGCCCCGGCGGTAAAACGGAGCTTAATTTCAGTTTCTCCGCGGCGACCAGTTCGAACCCGATCATCATCAACGTTCTCAACCAGATGGACACAAACCACGATCACACGCTCCAACCGGATGAGGTGGCTGCCGCGGTGCGGGACGTCCTTAACGACACCAACGCCCCAACCTCCAACTTCGGCGTGACCGGTCAACCGGGGATCGAGGACGTCGCCAACGCCTTCGATGCGATGAACAATCAGTTGCATCCGGACGCCAGCGTCTTTCTCGTCTAGCGGGCTGTACGCTACTCTCGTCCAAACGGTGATCGGGGGGACCTTGCCCCGATCGCTCAACTGCCTTTGATCGCACGCGCACGTCCCAGGTCGCGGACCTGCAAGACAATCCGGCAAAAGAAAAGCCCGCCATTCGGCGGGCTTTTCTTTTGCTTTGGCTGGAGGCCTTTGCTTAGTTGAACTTGTACTTGGCGCCAACGCGGACCGTCTGGATCCGCGGGGTGTCTTCGAGGAAGCCGCCGGAGCCGAAGTCTTCCTTCTCGTACTGGGAATAGCGATATTCGAGACCGACCGTCATGTTGTTGGAAACGGCCGTTTCGAGGCCGCCGCCGATCGAGAAGCCGCTGGAGCCCCAATCGAAGATATCGCCGCTGCCACCGCCTGCGACCGAACCATGCAGGTTGAAGTGCTGCCAGCTGTAACCACCGATGACATAGGCCAGCGTCGATTCGTTGACCTTCGCGCCGATACGCGCCAGTGCATCGAAGCCATAATCGGCGTCGCCCTTGATGGTGAGCGGGCCGAGATCGAGCTTGGAGCGGATACCGGAATACCGCGCGTCGAACTGAACGCCGGCAACCCAGGCGCCGAAGTCCTGATCGTAGCCGACGCTGGCCTCGCCGAACACGCCTTCGCCGCCGATGCCGTCCAACTCACCTCCCGTAATCGAAAGGTCATGCACCTGGGCGCCTGCGCCGAGGGCGCCGCCGACATAAAAACCGGTCCAGTTGTAGGTCGGCGCGGCAAACGAGGCTCCGCCGCCATTCTGGGCATTGAACCGGTAGTTGGCGCCGATGAGGAATGTGTGGGTCGACGGCTCGATGTTCAGCGACGCGCCACCCAGGTCGAGCACCGACTTGTCGCCATAGTCTGCGTAGCGATACTCGGTCTTCAGCGTCCAGTTGCCGCGAAGGACCGTCTCCATGCCGACGCCAAGCACATAGCCGCTGCGATTCTGGGTAAAGCTGAACCCGCCGCCGCCGATCGACCCGTCAAGCTTGAAATGCTGCCAGCCATAGCCGCCGAGCACATAGCCCAAGGTGCTCGGGTTCAGCAGATAGCCCGCGCGCAAGCCGGCATCGAAGCCGTAGACGTTCTGGAGGTCGGCGTCGAGAAAACCGGATGCACTCAGCGACGGTCCGATATTGCCGTAGTGGGCGTCGATGAAGCCGCCGAGCAGGAAGCGTTCGCTGACCATGTAGTCATAGCCCGCCGACAGTTCGCCGAACACGCCATTGCCGCCGATGCCGTTGAAGCTCACGCCAGGAACGCTGAGCTGGTGAACGGTTGCGCCGGCGCCGACGCCGAAGCCGACATAGACGCCGCTCCAGTTGAAGCCGGGAGCCGCCTGCTCCTGGATCACGTCGGCGGCATGCGCGGCCGACATCAAAGCGACGGCCGAAACCGCCCCCAACAAAACAGATTTCGCGGAAAAGCGAGTAAGCATAGCCCATAACCCCAATTTAAACCCGACGAGGTTCTAGCAGGAGTTGTTGAAATTTGTGGTGGCAGAAATGCCACACCCATGGGCAAACTGCCGCAACGACAGGCACAAACAGGCGATGCTCCCAAAAATGGCCAGCCGGACCGCTGCAATCACTCCAGCGGGGTCGATGTGGAGGGTCCTTTAGACCTCGGACAGGTTTTGCCGGTATCTATCGGAAAAAGGAGCTGGAAAGTCATGACCGAGATCTGGCGCTCACTCCTGGGCGATCTTGCCCTCGTCTCGATCCTGGTCATCCCCCTTGCCAACCCCGCCAACATTCCCTAATCTCCGTCTGAGAAAACCTTTTCCCAACTCGCCCCGCGCCCGCTGACCTCACCCGTCATCACAGCGCGGGGCGATAAGAGAAAACCTTTTCTCAGCTAAAGGAATCCGCCGCGCCCATGTCCACCGACGCCGAGCCAGCGCCAGTTTCCGCCAAGCCGCCGGTCACGCTGCGCGAGGTCGCGGCCGCGGCCGGCGTCAGCGTCGCGACGGCGTCCAAGGCGCTGAACGGGCAGGGACGCATGACCGCCGAGACGCGCGAGCGCATCCGCGAGACGGCGCGGCTGCTCGGCTTCCGGCCGAACAGCCTGGCGCAGAGCCTGTTGCGAAAACGCTCCTTCACCGTCGGGCTGCTCACCAACGATACTTATGGCCGCTTCTCGCTGCCGCTGATGGCCGGCGTTTCGGATGCGCTGGTCGACAAGGGCGTGTCGGTGTTCCTGTGCAATGTCGAAGACGACCAGCGGCTTGGCCAACTGCATGTCGAGGCCATGCTCGACAAGCGCGTCGACGGTATCGTCGCCACCGGAAAACGCATCGACCGCCATCTGCCGGTCGATCTCTCCAACCTGCGCATTCCGGTCGTCTACGCCTTCACCCAGCCCGATCCCGGCGCGGTCGGCCTCGTCTCCGACGACGCCGGCGGCGCGCGGCTGGCGGTCGAGCAGTTTGTGCGGGTCGGGCGGCGGCGCATCGCCCACGTCACCGGACCGGCGAGCTTCGCGGTGGTGCATATGCGGGCCGAGGCCTATCGCGACGTTCTGAACGAGAACGGCCTGGCCTTGAGCGAGCCGCTGCTCGGCGCCTGGTCGGAAGCCTGGGGTCACGATGCGGTGGCAAGACTGTTCGGCAAGGCCGGCAGGGAAGGCTGGCCGGACGCCGTCTTCTGCGGCAACGACCAGATCGCCCGCGCCGTTATCGATGCGCTGCGCGAGCGCGGCATTGGCGTGCCCGACGATGTCGCCGTCATCGGCTTTGACAATTGGGAGATCGTGGCCGAGGCGACGCGTCCGCCGCTGACCTCCGTCGACATGAACCTGGCGAGCCTCGGGCGCGAGGCCGGGCTTGCCCTGCTTTCGCTCGTCGAGGGCCATCCGGCCGCGCCGGGCATCAGGAAACTGCCGTGCCGGCTGGTGGTGCGTCAGTCATGCGGCAGTCCGCCGCAATGAAGTAACAAGGCCGCGCGCCCGAACAAGCCGGGCGGCGTGGCCAGAACAGGGAGGAGAACCATGAGGAGGAGTAACGTGAAGACCATGTTTGCCAAGCTGGCCTTGGCCGCGGCCGTCATCGGCGGCGGCCTGCAGGCGGCGTCCGCCGAGACCGCCAACATCTGGGTGCGCGCCGACGGCTCGAACTTCATGCCGCGCATCGTCGACGCCTTCAACAAGACGAACAAGGACCAGGTCAAGCTCGACATCATCCCCAACGCCGAGATCATCCCGAAATATGGCGCGGCCGCCGCCGGCGGCACGGCGCCCGACGCGCTCTCGCTGGATCTCATCTACACGCCCTCCTTCGCCGCCGCCGGCCAGTTGGAAGACATCACCGACTGGGCGAAATCCTTGCCCTATTTTTCGAGCCTGTCGCCGGCGCATGTGAAGACCGGCACCTACAAGGACCGCATCTACGGCCTGCCGTTCTCGGCCGACGCTTCGGTGTTGATCTGGAACAAGAAGCTGTTCAAGCAGGCGGGGCTGGACCCTGAGAAGGGCCCGACCAACTGGGCCGAGATCGAGGCCGACGCCGAAAAGGTCAATGCGCTTGGCGGCGACATCAAGGGCTTCTACTTCTCCGGCAATTGCGGCGGCTGCAACATCTTCACCTTCACGCCGCTGATCTGGGCCTCGGGCGGCGACATCCTGTCCGAGGACGGTTCGAAGGCGACGCTCGACAGCCCGCAGCTGCGCGGCGCGATCGACCTCTACCGTTCGATGGTCAAGAAAGGGCTGGTGCCCGAGGGCGCGCAGACCGACACCGGCGCCAATTTCTTCGCCGCCTTCGCCGGCGGCAAGATCGGCATCTCGCCCGTCGGGCGCCTTCGCCATCGGCGCACTCAACACGCAGTACCCGGACGTCGACTACGGCATCACCTTCCTGCCGGGCAAGGATGGCGGCTGGTCATCCTTCGCCGGCGGCGACAATTTCGTCGTCACCAAGGGCACCAAGAAGATCGCCGTGGTGAAGGAATTCCTCGATTTCGCCTATTCGCTCGAGGGCCAGACCATCCTCGCCAAATATGGCAGCCTGCCGGTGCGCAACGACATCGCCAAGGATGCGCTGAAGGATCTCGACCCGCGCTACCAGGTGGCGGCCGAGGCGATGGCCAAGGGCAGGACGCCCTATTCGGTGGTGTTCAACGACCTGATCAACTCCGCCAACGGGCCGTGGACGCAGATGATCAACGAAGTCTTCTTCGGCGACGACGTCGACGGCGCCATCAAGAACGCGCAGGAGACCATGCAGTCGATCATCGACCAGGCGCCGAACAGGTAGACCAGGGCCAGCCGGCGGCGAGGATCGCGCAACGCCTCGCCGCCAAGGCTCTGACCGGCCGCCCGCCCCGTCTCCCTGGTCGGGCGGCCGGATGATCCATCGCTGAATGGCAGGGACTGACGCGTTGAGAAAAGCCCCCCTCATCCGGCCGCTTCGCGGTCACCTTCTCCCCGGTGGGGAGAAGAGTTTGGCGCCGACGCTTTCGATCTCCTCTCCCCTTGGGGAGAGGTCGGATTGCCCCGGATTGCCCTTCGCAATCCGGTCGGCAATCCGGGTGAGGGGGCACCGGCGGGCTGGCTCCACCTTCTCCCGTTGTGGGAAAAGGGGGCCGAGCGAAGCTCGGTCGGATGAGGGGCGCTCCAGGGAACGCCGACGCCTCACTCCGCTGGAACACCCCTCATCTGTCTCGGCGCTGCGCGCCGATCCACCTTCTCCCGCAAGGGGAGAAGGGGAGGCCCAGCCATGACCGCCATCGCCACCACCTCCGCGCCCGTCCGCGCACGCATCAGCGTCAGCCGCCGGCAATGGGTTGGCCTGCTCTATGTCGCGCCGGCTGTCGCTCTTGTCGTCGTCTTCTTCGTCATCCCGCTCGGCATGACGGCGTGGATGTCGCTGCACAACTGGCCGCTGATGGGCGAGCATTCCTTCATCGGCCTCGACAACTACTTTGCCATCCTGCGCGACATGCGCTTCTGGAATGCGCTGAAATTCACCTTCTACTATACGGTGATCGTCACCATCGCGATCTTCGCCGTCGCCTTCCCGCTGGCGATCTTCATCGAGCGGCCGCGCCCGCTCACCAATCTCTACCGCACCGCCTTCTTCATGCCGGCGGTGGTCGGCTTCGCGTCGGCGAGCCTGCTCTGGTCATGGCTCTTGAATGTCGATTCCGGTCTGTTCAGCCCGGCCGCCTTCGACCTCGGCCTGACCGGCAAGAAGGTCAATCTTCTCGCCACCTTCCAGCCGGCCTTCTGGTCGATCATCGCCATGGTGGTCTGGAAGGTCGCCGGCTTCACCATGATCATCCTGATGACCGGCCTGCAATCGATCCCGCAGGACCTGCAGGAGGCCGCCGTCATCGATGGCGCCGGCCCGTTCGCCAGGTTCAGGGCGATTACCTTGCCGCTGATGCGCCGCACGCTGGCGCTGGCGCTGATCCTGTCGGTCGCCGGCTCGATCCTCGCCTTCGACCAGTTCTACATTATCCTGCGCGGCGGCCCGCGCAACCAAACGCTGACGGCGGTCTACTGGATCTTCAACCAGTCCTTCGTCTCGTTCAAGCTCGGCTACGGTGCCGCGCTCTCGATGGTGCTGCTGGTCATCCTGGTGGCGCTCAGCCTCATCCAGCTCTGGCTGCTGCGCAAGCCCGAGGGGCTCGACTGATGGCCGAGACGATGTCGCAAAACCGCAAAGCGGCCTTCAGCCTCGCCAGGCATTCGACCGGCATCGTCGCCTCGGTGCTGTTTCTGGCGCCGATCGTGTGGACGGTGCTGTCGACCTTCAAACCGGCGCAGGAAGCGCGCCAGCCGCCGCTGCCGCCCTGGCCGACCACCGGTTTCTCGATCGAGAATTATCAGACGCTGAACTCTTTCGGCGACGGGCTCTGGGTCTCGGCGCAGAACAGCATCTATGTCTCGGTGATGACGGTGCTGCTCTCGGTGCTGGTCAGCGTGCTCGCCGGCTACGGTTTTTCGCGCTTCCGCTTTCCGTTCCGGGATTTCATCTTCGTCCTCATCCTGTCGACGATCATGATCCCATTCCAGTCGATCTTGACGCCGATCTTCCTGGTGCTGACGAAACTGGGCCTGCACAACACGCTGACCGGGCTGGTCTGCGTCTATGTCACGCTGCAGCTGCCGTTCTCGATCTTCATGATGCGCAACGCCTTCGACGCCGTGCCGCGCGAGATCGAGGAGGCCGCGCGCATGGACGGCGCCAACAACGTCACCATGCTGGTGAAGGTGATGCTGCCGCTGGTCTGGCCGGGCGTCGTCACCATCGCGCTGTTCGCCTTCCTCGGCGCCTGGAACGAGTTCCTGGCAGCACTCGTGCTGATGACCGACCAGTCCAAATTCACCTTGCCGGTGATGATGACGGCGCTTCAGTCCGGCCGCTTCGGCGCCATCGACTGGGGCGCCGTGCAGGCCGGCGTCACGGTGATGATGGTGCCCTGCCTGATCCTCTTCCTGGCGCTGCAGCGCTTCTACATCCGCGGCCTGATGGCCGGGGCCGTCAAGTAATTCGAATGGAGTGAAATCATGACCGCATCGCTGCCCGCCGCGCAGACCGACACCTCCGCCAGGCTGAAGCTTGCCTTCCGGCCGCTTCCCGTGCCGCAGGTCGATGTCCGCGGCTTCTGGGGCGACCGTGTCGACGCGGTCGCCGCCAGGACCGCCGGCATCCTCTACGACCGCTGCGTCGAGGCCCGCATGCTGGAGCAGATCGATCCGGACGTGCCGTCGCCGGGCGTCGTCATCCCCTTCCATGTCAGCGACGGCTTTACCGCGCGCACCGTGACCACCCAGATGTTCTGGGATTCCGATTGGGGCAAGACGATCGAGACCGCGGCCTATTCGCTCTACCGCCGCCGAAATCCCGATCTGGAAAAGAAGATCGACGCCGTCATCGACATGTACGGCAAGCTGCAGCAGGAGGACGGCTATCTGTCGAGCTGGTACCAGCGCATCCAGCCCGGCCTGCGCTGGACGAACCTGCGCGACTGCCACGAGCTCTACTGCGCCGGCCATCTGATCGAGGGCGCCGTCGCTTACTTTCAGGCGACGGGAAAACGCAAGCTGCTCGACATCATGAGCCGCTACGCCGACCATATCGCCGACACCTTCGGTCCCGAGCCCGGCAAGCGGAAGGGCTATTGCGGCCATGAGGAGATCGAGCTGGCGCTGGTCCGGCTCGCCCGCGTCACCGGCAATGATAAGTATATGAAGCTGGCTAAATACTTCATCGACCAGCGCGGCCAGCAGCCGCATTACTTCGATGAGGAGGCGCTGGCGCGCGGCGCCGACCCCAAGGATTTCCATTTCAAGACCTACGAATACAACCAGTCGCACAAGCCGGTGCGCGAGCAGGACAAGGTCGTAGGCCATGCGGTGAGAGCCATGTACCTCTATTCCGGCATGGCCGACATCGCCACCGAATATGGCGACGATACGCTCAAGGTGGCGCTCGAGCGGCTGTGGGACGATCTCACGACGAAGAGCCTCTACGTCACCGGCGGTCTGGGTCCGTCGGCCGACAATGAAGGCTTCACCAACGACTACGACCTGCCCAACGAGACCGCCTACGCCGAGACCTGCGCTTCGGTCGGCCTGGTGTTCTGGGCGAGCCGCATGCTGGGCATGGGTCCGAACGCGCGCTACGCCGACATGATGGAGCGCGCTTTATACAACGGCTCGATCTCGGGCCTGTCGCTCGACGGCTCGCTGTTCTTCTACGAGAACCCGCTGGAGAGCCGGGGCGGCCACCATCGCTGGAAATGGCACCGCTGCCCGTGCTGCCCGCCCAATATCGGCCGCATGGTGGCCTCGATCGGCAGCTATTTCTACGGACTCGCCGACGATGCGCTGGCGGTCCACCTCTATGGCGATTCGACCGCGCGCTTCGAGATCGCCGGCCGGCAGGTTACCCTGGTCCAGACCTGCAACTATCCCTGGGATGGCGCGGTCGCGATCGAGGTCGGGCCGGAGGCGCCGATTGCGTTCACGCTTCATCTGCGCGTGCCTGCCTGGTGCCGCAAGGCAGCGCTTCGGATCAACGGCAAGCTGGTCGATCTCGAAGCGGCGACGGCCGACGGCTATGCCGCGATCCGCCGCGAATGGCGACAGGGCGATAAGGTCGAGCTCGATCTCGAAATGTCGATGGCGCGCCTCTTCGCCAACCCGCAGGTGCGGCAGGACATCGGCCGCGTCGCGCTGGCGCGCGGCCCACTGATCTACTGCGTCGAGGAAACCGACAATGGCGGCGAGCTGCATCGCATAGCGCTATCGCGCACGGCCAAGCTCGAGGCGCACAAGGAGCCGACCCTGCTCGGCGGCGTGGTCACGCTTTCGGCCATCGGCAGCCGGGCCGAAACGAAGAACTGGGGTCACGATCTCTATCGCCCCGAACCGCCGGCGACGAAGGAGACGAAGCTCAAGGCCGTTCCCTATTTCGCCTGGGACAACCGCGACCCCGGCGAGATGCTGGTCTGGCTAAGGGAGGGGTAGGGCAGCCTATCTCAAAGATGCACGAAGGCCGTCAGCGGCAAATGATCGGAGGCAACGCGCGACAGCGGCGTGTCATGCGCCTCGACCGCCGAGACCAGATCGTGCCGGTTGCCCATGATGCGGTCGAGCGCCAGCACCGGCAGGCCGGATGGGAAAGTCGGCACCGCCGGCGGCGTCGGGCCGAAGGTCGTGTGCAGCGTGTTCAGCGCCGAGCGGTTGCCGAGCCGCCATTCGTTGAGGTCGCCGAGCAAAAGCGTCGGCCTTTCGTCGGCGCTGTTCATGATGTCGAGCACGACGCGGGCCTGTTCCGAGCGCGAGCGGCGCAGCAGGCCGAGATGGGCGGCAATGACGCGCAGCGACCGTTTCTCGTCGAGATCGATCTCGGCGACCAGCGCGCCGCGCGGCTCCAGCCCCGGCAGCTTGATCTGATGGACGTCGCGCACGCTGCCGCGCTTGAACAACAGCACATTGCCGCGCCAGCCATGCCCCTTGCCGTTGCCGCTGACCGGCACCGGCACCAGCCCCGTCTCCAGTTCGAGGCGGGCAAGGTCGAGCAGCCCGGCCCTGTCGCCGAAGCGGTTGTCGGCCTCCTGCAGCGCGATCACGTCGGGGCTCATTTCGCGGATGACGCGCGCCGTCCGATCCGGATCGAACCTGCGGTCGGTGCCGATGCATTTGTGGACGTTGTAGGAGGCAACGACGATCTCGGCGCCGTTGACGCGCTTGCGCGGCGTCGCCCTCGCCTTGCGCGCGCTTCTGCCGCGGATCGAGAGCAGCACGGTCTCGGGCAGGCTGCGTCCTTTGATGTCGTCTATCTCCATGATCCCGGCGCTCGATTTCCTGCTCTAAAGATAGGGCGATCCCAGCCACAGCAAACGGTCGAAGACGCGGATTATGAACGGCCTTTCCCTCAGCGTCTGCAGCGTCACCGGCTGGGCCGTGGAGATGGCCGCCGCGATGCGGGCGTCGATCTCGGCGGCGAAGTTTTCATCCAGGACTTCCATGTCGATCTCGAAATTCAGCCTGAGCGAGCGGGCGTCCAGATTGGAGGAGCCGACATAGGCCCACACGCCGTCGATCGCCATCAGCTTGGAATGGTCGAACGAGCCTTCATGGCGCCAGACGCGGCAATAGTGCTTCAAGACCTGGTCGAACTGCGCCGTCATCGCATGGTCGACGAGGAAGAGATTGTTCACCGCCGGCACGACGATGTCGATTTCGACGCCGCGCCGGCCGGCCGTGGTCAGCGCGCTGATGAATTCGCGGTCCGGCAGGAAATAGGGCGACATGATGCGGATCGATTTGCGGGCCACCGAAAATGCGCCCATCAGCAGCTTGAGATTGGTTTCGTTGGACGCGTCCGGTCCGGTCGCCACCGCGCGCACCAGCATCGGCTGTCCGGGCGGCGGCACCGCGCGCTCGACCTGCCAGGGCCCGTCTTTCAGGGCCTCGTTGCCGGCAAAGCGCCAGTCCTCGGCGGCAACCGAGAACAGATCGGCCACCACCGGCCCGGTGACTTCGAAATGCGTGTCGCGCGAACTGTCGGAACCGGCGAATTCGGCCGAGAATCCCTTGCGGATGTTCATGCCTCCCGTGAACGCCAGCGTGCCGTCGACGATCAGGATCTTCCTGTGGGTCCTGAGGTTCGCATAAGGAAGTCTCAGGCCCATGACGATGTTGCCGTTGAAGAGATCGACGGTGACGCCAGCTTCCCTGAGCTGCTTCAGGATGCTGGGCACCGAGTAGCGCACGCCGACGGCGTCGATCAGCACCCGCACGGTGATGCCGCGCTTGACGGCATTGCCCAGCGACTGGACGAAAAGCGCGCCCACCGCGTCATTGTCGAAGATATAGGTTTCGAGCAGCACGCTTCTTTGCGCCGCGTCGATCGCCCGGCACATCGCCGTATAGGCCTCGTCGCCGGTCTTGAGCACGGCGATGGTGTTTCCCGATGTGAGCGGACGCCGCGCCACCCTGTCGCCAAGCGTCTTCAGTCCGGTAAAACGCTGGCCGTATTCGGCACTGATCAAGGCTTCGAGCGCGACGTCGCGGTCGTGCCTGGCGGCGGCCGCCTCGCTGGAAACGGGACGCATGGCGCTGATCGTCGCGCGGCGGATGCGGTTGATGCCGGCGATGGCGTAGATGATCGCGCCGAGAAAGGGAGACAAGAGCATCACGCCCACCCAGCCGGTGGCCGCGCGCACGTCCTCCTTCGTCATGATGGCATGCACGATCCCCACCGCCGCCATCGCCAGCGACAGGATCAGGATAAGCGTCGACCAGTGACTCGCAATCGCCTCGAACATCGGCCGACTATTGTGCGAGCCGGCGCGGAAGGCAATGCGGGTGGGTTGTTCCCGCGCTCCTTCGGATACCTGAGACCGGGTGGCAAGAACCGTGGTCATGCGCTCGGCCAGTTCCGCGACCGACCCCGTCTTTTCCCAGGCATAGAGCGCCCGGGCCCAGTCCGTCCGGAAAGAGCCGGGGCAGGCGGCTGTAACCCGAACGCCGAACGGAGCCACTCCGAAAGCGATGCGGCTGCACGAGGCAAGACTGATGATCGTATGCAAGGGCACGATCGCTCAGCTCGCGGCTTCGGTCGGCTATGCGAGCGCGGCTCAGTTCAGCCGCGACTTCAAGCGGCATTTTGGACGGACGGCTTCTGAGGAGATGAACTGGGTCCGTCGTCACCTGGGCGAGCTCGCCTGGGCGGAGTAGTCCGCTATTGGCGCTCAGCCGGCTTCAGGGGCCTTTGGCTTCCTGAAGAAGCCCGACAGAATGTTCGGACCCGCTTCGCCGGGCCGCAGCCTGATTCGTCCTCGAAGCAGTTCAGCGTCACGCACTCGAAGCCGCTGGCCGCGAGGAGCGCTACCAGCGAGTCGCGGTCGAAATGGTGCAGGTGCTCGTTGGGCAGCCGCATGCGCCACTTGGCGAACCATGTATCGCCGTCGGCGCCGAGCTCGCGCCAGCGGCAATAGGGGACGGCGACGGCCAGGTGACGGGTCTGAAGGCGCGAGAGGAAACTGAGATCCGGGATGTGCTCGAGCACGTCGAACATGGCGACGAGGTCCCAGGTGCCGGCGAGGGCCTGATCCCAATCGACGAAGCGAACCCCCTTGGGCAGGGGGAATTCAGCGATCTCGCAGCCGGCGCAATCGGCGACGCCGGTTATCCTGGCGGCTTCGATGAATGTGCCGGTGCCATATCCGATTTCCAGCACGGAACGAGGAATCTCCCCGGTGATGCCGAGCACCCAGCCAAGCCGCTGATAGCCGAGCTTGATGGTCCGGTCGCTCAGGTCCTCGTAGTAGGAGATGTATTTCTTGTCGTATTTGATCGGCGTGAAGTCGATCTGGTGGATCACGCCGAACCTGTCCACCTCATAGTTGTCCAACATGTCCGCGCGGCCTCCGGATGCCGAGTTCCTTACATGGTCAATGACACGCAGCCACGGTTCTGAGCGCCTCTGCACGGGAAGGCGCGGGCAAGGCCCCGATCCGCCGAACGGAGGCGTAGAACCTTGGATAGTCGCCGGAGCACAAGTCGAGCAAGCGAAGAAACGCCGGAACCTCTTCGCTGTAGACGGCGGTCGCGGCAAGCTTTGCGTTGTTGATCGGGCTATCGAACCAGGCGTCATATCCGCGGTATCCGGCCCATCGCTTGCCGCGCATTTGCCGGTAGCGTATCCGCAACCTGTCGATCGTGGCGGCTTTGGCGGCCGCCATCCGCTCCGGACTGCGCGGGCTTCCATAGACCTGGCTCAACTCGTCACGGGTTTTCGATATCAGTCCGAGAAAATCCGCCTTGCGCTTGCGATCGACGTCGTAACTGCGCAATCCGGCGCGATTGCCGATGGCGCGCAGCCATTTCCTCGTACCGGTGGTTTCGACGGCAACCGCGAAAGCCTCGTTGAACGCGGAGTCGCCGTTCACATAGACTTTCTGATGCGCCAGCTCATGGAAGACAAGGCTTGCCAGATAGCTGTCGTTCTGACGCAGCATGGTGCTGAGCAGCGGGTCGCTGAACCAGCCCAGCGTGGAATAGGCCGTGATGCCCGTCACATAGACGTCCAGCCCCTGTCGCTGCAGTTCAGCGGCATTTCCGAGCGCGTCCTTGCGCGAAAAATAACCCTTGTAGGGAACGCAGCCGAACACCGGAAAGCACCATGTTACCGGCGCGAGAGAGAATTGCGGCGCGGCAAAGACCGCCAAGGTCACGTCGTTCCGGCCGACGTCGACATAACTGCGATAGCTGCTGTTGTCGGGCAGCGCCAGTTCTTCCGTGGCAAAGCGACGTATGGCGCTGGCCGACGTCAGCTTGCCGCGCAACGCCTCTGGCGTCGAAGGATCATGGATCAGCTTCGCAACATTCTTGCGCGCGGCCATGATCCCGACATGGCCTTCCAAGGATTGCGCATAGTAGGAAATGCTGGTGCACCCGGTCACGCCGGACGCCATGATCGCAGCGGCAAGTAATCGAAAAACGCGCTTCACAGCTTGCCCACCGCCTGCTCATCTCCCATGGAGCAAATGTCTCCATTTGCTCCCGTGTCTCAGGCGCGTCTATTTTCGTCAAGACCTGGAGGGTAACGGGCCGGACACTCGATTTCGCAGCGGTGATCAGGCAATACGGCGCTCAAACGAAGATCTCACCCTCGCCGCGCGGCCAGCCGCAGCCACGGCGCGAGATGGAACGCTGCCATCAGGAGATACATCGGCACCATGCCGCTGAGCGTCGAGGCGCCCGACATGCACATCATATCGTGCCCGCCATAGGCAGCCGTCAGCAACGCCATTGCTGCGAAGGTGGGCGCCGCGGCGAGACAGAGCCAGTCGGCGAGGCCGAAGCCGCTCAGGCCGGCCCGGCGAGGGGAGTCGATGCTCATGATATCCACCTTCTGAAGCGGGCAGGTTTCAAGCCCATAGGAACAAGGGCGAAGCGATCGGCTCCGGCGGCGCAACTCCACGCCGCCGGTTCCGCTTCATGCTCAGGCGTTCTTGTTGCGGAACGCGGCTTCACCGGCATCCGACACTTCGACCCATCTCTGGTCGGGCGCGGCGCCTGCTTCGTAGCTGTCGTGCCAGTTCCACCATTTGTAGGTCTGGGTCTGCGGATAGCCCTCGGGCGAGTCCTCCCACACCTCCTGACGGCCGAGTGGCGTGACGTCGAGATAGCTCCACACGGTGCCGAACGCTTCGTCGCCACGGTTGTTGACGAAATAGGTGCGGAAGATGCGCTTGCCGTCATGGATGAAGACGTTGTGGCCATGCCATTCGTCGACCCCGAAATCCTTATCCCAGCTGTCGGTGATGGTGTACCAGGGCATCTTCCAGTCCATGCGCTCCTTCAGCCGCTGGATGTCGGCCTGCGGCGCGCGCGAGGCATAGGCAAGCGTGGTGTCGCGGGCGTTGAGGTGGGCGAGGTTGCCGACCTGGTCAGCGCCGAGCGAGCAGCCGCGGCAGGCATGTTCGGGCCAGCCAAAGACGCCGGGCTCGAAGAAGGCGCGGTAGACGACGAGCTGGCGGCGGCCTTCGAAGAGGTCGAGCAGGCTCGCCTTGCCGTTCGGGCCTTCGAACACATAGTCCTTCTTGACTTCCATCCACGGCATGCGGCGGCGTTCGGCGGCCAGAGCGTCGCGGGCGCGGGTGACGGCCTTTTCCTTCACCAACATCTCTTCATAGGCGCCTTCCCACGCTTCCTGCGAAACGACCGGCGGTGTCTTCATGTGTTGGGTCATTGCTCTTGTCCCGTTCTTGGGTTTGGTTGGGGGTGACGGGGACAGACATAGGGCCGCATCCGGCGATGGTGAGAGTTACAAGTGTGGCGCGATTTGCTCCGGCGGGTTTTGAGGCGGCGGCATGGACTCGCTGATCAACGCCGCCGGCCGCGCGCTTGCCGCGGGCGATCCGCTCGGCGCCTTGAAGCGCGTCGCGCTGCGCGACGATGCGCCGGCGCTGGCGCTGCGCGGCATCGCGATGGCGCAGCTCGGCGATTTCGCCAAGGCCAAAGCCTTGCTGAAGGACGCCGCCCGCGCCTTCAGTCCGAGGGAAGCGGTAGCGCGCGCGCGTTGCGTCGTCGCCGAGGCCGAGATCGCGCTGGTTTCGCGCGACCTTGGCTGGCCGGAGAAGGCTCTGCGATCCGCCCGTGCGACGCTCGCCGCGCGTGGCGACCGGCTGAACGCTGCCTATGCCGGCAGTCTTGAGGCGCGCCGCCTCATCCTGATTGGCCGCCTCGACGAAGCCGAGCGCCTGCTGGCGGACTTCGATCCGGCGCCGCTGCCGCCGGTGGCGCGCGTCGCGCACGAACTGGCCGCCGCCGGCATAGCCGTCCGCCGCCTCAGGACCAAGGCGGCGCGCTCGGCCTTCGGCCGGGCATCGCTTGCCGCCTATCAAGCCAACATCCCGGCATTGCAGGCCGAAGTCGAAGCGGCATCCCTGGTGCTGAACACGCCGGTCGGCCGGCTGATCGCGCGCGGCGCCGAGAAAGAACTGCTACTCGACGAGGTCGAAGCGCTGCTGACCTCGGGCGCGCTGGTCGTCGATGCCTGCCGCAACGTCGTGCGCCAGGCCGACGCGGTCGTTTCGCTTGCGACCCGGCCTGTATTGTTCGCGCTGGCGCGCACGCTTGCCGAGGCATGGCCGGCGGATGCCTCGCGCGAAGTGCTGCTGAGGCGCGCCTTTCGCGCCAGGCACGCCGATGAATCGCATCGCGCGCGGCTCAGGGTCGAGATGGGACGGCTGCGCGCCGAGCTCGCCGGGCTGGCAGAAATCAACGCGACGGCCGCCGGTTTCACGCTCACGCCGGCCAGCGCCGCTGAAGTCGTCGTGCTGGCGCCGCCGGTCGAGGCGGAGCATGGTGCGGTGATGGCCTTCCTGACCGACGGCGAGGCCTGGTCGAGCTCGGCTCTGGCGATCGCGCTTGGCGCCAGCGCGCGCACCGTCCAGCGCGCGCTGGAGCAGCTTTCGGCCGAACACAAGGTGCAGGCCGTCGGCCGCGGCCGGGCGCGCCGTTGGATGATGCCGCCGGTGACCGGATTCCCGACTGTGTTGTTACTCCCGGGCCCGCTGCCCAGCGACTAGTTCCCGATGCTGGATCGAGGAGACGTCATGAAGCTGATCAGATTGCGGGCGCCAGGCGGCCTGGAAAAACTGGAACTGGTTGAGGAGGATCGGCCCGAAGCCGGACCGGGAGAGTTGCTGGTCCGGATCCGGTCGTGCTCGCTGAATTTCCACGACAGCATGGTTGTCACGGGCAAGAAGCCCTGCGCCGACGGTCGTATTCCGCTATCCGATGGCGCGGGCGAGGTGGTTGCTGTCGGGGACGGTGTCGAAGCATTCAAGGCTGGCGATGCCGTCGTCAGTTGCTATTGGCCCGATTGGCTGGGCGGCGAGGCTTCGCGCGCGAACAAGCGGGGCGAATTGGGCGACGATCTCGATGGCTATGCGCGGGAGTATGCGTGCATGCCCTGGCAGGCTTTCACGAAAGCGCCGGCGGGTTACACCCACGTGGAGGCGGCTACACTCACTTGCGCCGGGGTCACTGCCTGGAGAGGCCTGGTGGTGTGCGGTCAGGTGAAGCCCGGCGATACGGTGCTGATCCTTGGCGCGGGCAGCGTGTCGCTGTTCGCGCTGCAGTTCGCCAAGATGGCTGGTGCTCGTGTTATTGCTACATCCTCCTCTGATGCGAAACTCGAAAAGCTACGGCGACTCGGCGCCGATGCTCTCATCAACTACAAGGCCGTGCCGGACTGGGGGAGCAAGGCGAGGGACCTGACCGATGGGCGCGGTGTCGATCATGTAGTCGAGGTCGGCGGTCCAGGCACGCTGGCCCAGTCGATAACGGCTTGCAGGATAGGCGGTCACATCGCTCTGATCGGGGTGTTGACCGGCTTCGCCGGAGAAGTGTCGATCCCGGCGCTGTTTTCCAATCAGATCCGCGTTAGTGGAATTTCCATCGGGAACAGGGCTGACCAGGAAGACATGATCCGGGCGATAACGGTCAATGGCCTCAGGCCCGTGATCGGTCGCAGTTTTCCGCTGCACGAAATTGCTTCGGCCTTCAGGTCGTATGAGAGCCAAAAGCATTTCGGCAAGGTCTGCGTCGAACTTTAAGGTGCCGGCTTCGGTAAATTCGCGACTGTGTTGTTACTCTCAGGTTTGCAGCCGGGCGGCTAGAGTCGAAGCTGACACAAGAGACCGATGGAGATTTGGAAAATGAAACGAGCCGCTGCCGAGATCCTGCGTGAATACGGACCGTTCCCCGGCGTCGAGCGCGTCAACGGCGTTACCTATGATGGCGAAAATGTCTGGTTCGCCAGTGGCGACAAGCTGAACGCGTTCGATCCCGACAGCGGCATGATCGTGCGTACGATCGATGTCGCCTCGCATGCCGGTACTGCCTTCGACGGCGAATATCTCTACCAGATTGCCGAGGATCGTATCCACAAGGTCGACCCGAAGATCGGCAAGGTCGTCGCAACCATTCCTGCCCCCGGCAACAGGGGTGACTCAGGCATGGCCTGGGCCGAGGGTTCGCTCTGGGTCGGCGAATACCGGGCACACAAGATCCATCAGATCGATCCTGAAACGGGCAAGGTGATCCGCACGATCGAATCGAAGCGCGTCGTCACCGGCGTCACCTGGGTCGATGGCGAGCTCTGGCATGCCACCTGGGAGGGCGAGGAGGGCGATCTGGTGCGCGTCGATCCCGACACAGGCGACGTGCTGCAGGAACTGGCGATGCCCTCCGGCGTGTCGGGGCTGGAATCCGACGGCGGCGGCTGCTTCTTCTGCGGCGGCGGGAGCAGCGGCAAGATCAAGGCAGCGCGGCGCCCGGGACACGGCGGTGGCAAGTAACGGGCTAATGGGTAGGGCGGCCTGATCAGGCCGCCTCGCGTGCCGGCCGCGGCATGGGCTTGCTGGAGGCCTTGGCGGCGTTCGGCCCGTCGACATGCGCCCAGGCCGGCCGCTCGAACAGGAAGGTACCGAAGCCGATGCGCTTGATGATGAAATAGAGCACCACCGGGCTGACGACCGAGACGAGCAATACGGCGAGGCTCAGCATGCCGGTATCGGTCAGAAGGCCACTTGCCAGCATGACACCGCGGAAGATCGACATCGGGATGGTGAAGGCGACATAGACGACCAGCGAATGCTCGCCGAGCCAGCGCAGCCATTCCATAAAGGCGAATTTCGACAGCAAGCCGCCGGCGACGCAGAGCGCCACCGCGCCGGCGACGGCAAGCGACAGATGCAGCGGCGGCCATGCCGCCAGGCCCATCTGCATGCCGACCGGCTGCACGGCGTAGCCCGGCGAATAGACGAGCAGGCCGTTGACGAGCGCCCAGGCAAGCAGGCCCGCAACGGCGATTGCCGGGCGAGCCTGTGTCCATTCGACCAGCCGGAATATCAGCGGCGCCAGGACGAAGCCGAGATAGAAGAACACGAAATAGGCCGCGAACTGCTCGAGCGCATAGCTGTCCGGCTTCGGCGCCCACATCTGCAGCGCGGCGGCAGCCAAGATGACGATCCAGTGCGGCACGCGAAGCTCCCGCAGCAGTCGTATGACGATCCCGAAAACCGCCAGCATGTAGATGAACCACAGGACGCCGTAGGGCTGGACGGCGGCCATCGCGAGATCGTGGAGCATGCCGGCCGGATCGCCGCTGAAGATACCGATCTTCAGCCCGATCGAGATGATCGCCCAAAGCACATAGAAATAGAGGTAATGAACGACGCGGCGGTCGACATAGCGGCGCAATGGCCGGTCGATCACCTGCGACAGGAACAGGCCCGAGATCAGGAAGAATTCCGGCATGCGGAAGGGCGTCGCGAAGCCGATGACATAATGCAGGAAGCCGACGCCGCCGGTGTATTCACCGGTGTTGTAGGCCGAGTACATCATCACCACCAGGAGGATGGACAGGCCCTTAGCCGTATCCACCCACGGCATGCGGTTCGGGTTGCTCATGCGCGATCTCGAGGAAAATTCAACTGCCGCAATTGTAGCGGACACGCAAATCCCGCGCAGCATCAAGCTTCCATTAACGTAAACGGGGCCCTCGTTACGGAGGCGGTCTCAACTGTCGGCCGATGTTGGAACCACGGCGGCGGCACGCGTCTCGCGCATCGCCATCGCGACGATCGCACCCGACAGGAAGGTCAGCGCCGCGATTGCCCCGATCGCCGCGGAAAAGCCGAAGACGTCGGCGATCAGCCCTGCCGACAGCGCCCCGATCGCATAGCCAAGATCACGCCAGAAGCGATAGACACTGAGCGAGCGCGCCCGCCAGGAGGGATGCGATGCGTCCGACACCGCCGCGATCAGGCACGGATAGACCATCGCCGTGCCGAGGCCCAGCAGCAGGCTCGCCAGCAGCCACCAGCCGAAATCGCGCGTCATGGCGGTGAGCATAAGCCCTGCCGCCTGCACCCACATGCCGGCGACGATCAGTCCCTTGCGGCCCCAGCGGTCGCTTAATGGCCCGGTGGCGACCTGGAAGATGCCCCACACCGCCGGATAGACCGCCTTGAGGATGCCGATGCGCTCGATGCCGAGCCCGTTGGCAACGAAGAAGAGCGGAAACAGCCCCCAGCTCATGCCGTCGTTCAGATTGTTGACCAGGCCGGCTTGCGAGGCCGCGAACAGGTTGCGATCGCCAAATGAGGTCCGCATGAAGATCTCGCGGAAGCCGAGCGGCGAAGCTGCCTTCGGATGGTTCGCCAGCTCCAGCCGCACATGCTCGCGCGTGTCGCGCACAAGCAGGATCGATAGCGCGGCACCCAGGATCGCATAGCCGACGCCGAGATAGATCGGCACGGGACGAAAGCCGTAGCGGCTCGCGAGGTAGCCAGTCAGGAATGCGGTGACGCCGACGGCGAGGTAGCCGGCGAACTCGTTGAGGCCGACGGCAAGCCCGCGCGACTTCGGCCCGACCAGGTCCACCTTCATGATCACCGTCATCGACCAGGCGAAGCCCTGGTTGATGCCGAGCAGCGCGTTGGCGGCGACAATCCAGCCCCAGCTCGGTGCTGAGATGATGATGAAGGGCACCGGCAGGCCGAACAGCCAGCCGAGGATCAGCACGCGCTTGCGGCCCCATGTGTCGGCGAGCTGGCCGGAGACGAGGTTGGCGCATGCCTTGACCACGCCGAAACTGACGATGAAGGAGACGACTAGCGTGGTGGAAGCGACGCCGAACTCCTCCGCGCCGATCAGCGGCACCACGGTCCGCTCGATGCCGACCATGCCGCCGACGAAGGCGTTGATCAGCACCAGCAGCGCGAACTGCTTCCAGTTGGCCTTGAGGCCAAGCGCGACGGCGGGCGCCGCTGTGCTCAAGATTTCGCCCCGGCGTTGACGGCCCGGGTCCGCGCTGCCTGCGTCGGCGGAGGAGGGATGTCGGCGGTCATGGCGGCGACGAACTCACCCTCGTCCTCGATGCGGAAGGCCTTGTTGAAGCGCCGCTCGAAGCCGATGGTCGATGTCGGCTTGCCACTCAGCGAGCGGCCGCAGACAGAACCGGAATAGGCGCCGGGCAGCACCTCGATGTGATCGGGCAATTCCTTCAGGCGACGCACGCTGGCGTAGAGCGCGCGGGCGCCGTCCTCGGCGTTTGAAGCAAGCTCGGTGCGGCCGAGATCGCCGACCATCAGCGTGTGCCCGGTGAGCACGAACCAGGGTTCGGTCGATCGCGTCCGGTCGGTGACCAAAAGGCTCAAATGTTCCGGCGTGTGGCCCGGCGTATGCATGACGGTCGCCGTCACATTGCCGAGCTCCAGCACCTCGCCGTCCTTGACACGCCGGAACGGGAAGTCGGCCGCAGCGCCTTCGAACAGCACGTATTCGGCGCCGGTCGCCTCGGAAAGCGTACGCCCCACCGAGATATGGTCGGCGTGGATATGCGTGTCGACGACATAGAGGATGCGCATGCCGGTCGCGCGCGCCGCCTCGACATAGGGCGCGATGTCGCCGAGCGGATCGACCACGGCCGCGGAAGCCTTGCCGCCGCAGCCGAACAGGTAGGAGGCGGCAACCGGGTCGCTATGTAGGAACTGCCTGAGTATCATCGCTTTTTCCTCCGAGCAGGCGAACGTGCCGGGCAGCGTGCCCTGCTTGACAGTCCGAGCTGAAACTGTCATTCAATAATTCCATTGAATGACGATGCGTCTCAGAAAGGCCGATGTCAATCCGCAATCCGAAACAGGCGCTCTACGAACAGTTCGCGATCGTCGCCAAGGCGCTCGGCCATCCGCTGCGCCTGGAAATGATCGAGCATTTGGCGCAGGGCGCGCGCAGCGTCGAGGCGCTCGCGGCGAAGCTCGGCCAGCCGGTCGCCAACATTTCCCAGCACCTCCAGGCGCTGCGTCGCGCCGGCATCGTCTCGGCCGAACGCGACGGCAAGTTTGTCCACTACGCACTCGCGGATGAAAGCGTGCTCTCCGCTTTCGCCTCGGTGCGCGGCGTTGCCGAACGGCATCTCGCCGAGGTCGACCGCATCGTGCGCGGCTATTTCGATGCGCGCGACGACATGCGGCCGGTCACGCGCCACGAGCTCCGCACGCTGATGCGCGACGGGCTGGTGACGCTGGTCGACGTGCGCCCGGCGGACGAGTTCGCGCTCGGCCATGTGCCCGGCGCAATCAATGTGCCGTTGGGGGAAGTCAGGGCGTGGTCTGCCACCGTCGCTCCGGACCGGGAGGTCGTCGCCTATTGCCGTGGCCCGTGGTGCGTGATGTCCTTCGAGGCTGTCGCGGCGCTGCGCTCGCTCGGGTATTCCGCGCGCCGGCTGGAGGATGGTATGCCGGAGTGGAGAGCTGCGGGCTTACCGGTCGAAGCGGCCGCCTAACTGCGGGCAATGATGCCGAGCATCAGCAGCGCAAACTGCCTCCAGTTGGCCTTGAGGCCAAGCGCGATGGTGGTGGCGTTCACGCGGGAAAACCGGCTTTTCTAAAGCCGGAAGTGAAAAGCTCGAGCGCGGCTGGGTCGGCGAACGGGAGACCTGAAATCATTCGAACGGTAACCTCAGGTTTCCTTGTCAGCGCTTCCTCGACTTCAGCGCGCGCCTTCTCCATTTCACCCAAATGTGCGTATGAGGCTGCGAGGAAGGCATGAATGAAGAACTGGTCGCCGGCCTCCCGATACGAACCGACGGCTTCCGAGTACCTTCCAAGCAGGAAAAGGGAACTACCCTTCACCTCCCAGAACCATATCGGAGGGAAGGGGTCGCGCAGCAGCGCGCTTTCGAGCACGTTGAGCGCCGTCTCTGCCCGTCCGCCGTAGTTTAGCCAGCTTGCGTAATCCCCCGCGATGTTCACGTCCAACGGGTTCAGCGAGCGTGCTCGCTCGAAATGCACCCCGGCATCGCCATGCTGGCGCATGTGCGTAAGCACCAGCCCCATGCTCTGGTGACAGACGCCATCGCTCCTGTCGAGATCGAGCGCCGTTCGCGCCGAGTCCCAGGCCTTCCGCAGCGTCCGCGGATCGTTATCGTACCAAAATCTGCCAACAAGGGCCTGCGCGAGGAAGGCGTGGCCTTGAGCGAACGTCGAATCGAGCTCGACACACCGAACGAACAGGGGCTCGGACGTGTCCAGTTCATATCGGTGGAAGTCCGAGCGCCCCTGCAGGTAGTAGTCGTATGCATCCCAATCGGCCGGAGGCTTGCGTCTGGTGCGGCTCGTCGAATCGGCCTCCGCCTGGCCTTCGACAATCGAGGCGATAAGAGCCGCAATCTCGTCTTGCAATGCAAAGATGTCGTCGGTGGCCCGGTCGTACCGTTGGGCCCACAGGTGGGTGCCGGTGGCGGCGTCAATCAATTGTGTAGTGATCCGAATGCGATCACCGATCTTCCTTATGCTGCCTTCGACGAGGTAGCGAACTCCGAGTGCGCGATGCACTTCGGCAATGTCCAATGCCCGATGGCGAAACTGAAAAGATGAATTGCGCGCGATGACAAGGAGAGAGCGAAACCTGGCCAGCTCCGTGATTATGTCCTCGGTTATGCCGTCGCCGAGATATTGCTGGTCCTGATCGCCGCCCAAATTGGCAAAAGGCAGCACTGCGATCGATGGCTTGCCGGACGGCGGTATCGGTTTGCCGGATGCGCTCGCCACCGGCTCGACAGTCCCGGTGAAGCGATAGCCGACGCGCGGCACCGTGGCGATCCACTCGCCGCCGTTGTCAGCCGGACCGAGAGCCTTTCTTAGTGTCGCGATCTGGACGGTAAGGTTGCCCTCCTCAACGGCGGTGCCCGGCCACGCAGCATCCATCAGCTCGGCCTTGGTCAGGATATCACCGGGTCGTGCCGTAAGCGCGGCAAGCAGCGTCAGCCCTCGATGCCCAACGGCGATCGGGATCTCCTCTTTAAGGAGCGTCCCGATGTCGGGATCGAATATGAACGGACCAAAAGCGATGCGAGTCCCCTGCATGAGGGCATATTAGACGTTTCGAAAGCTTTCGGAAAAGGGCGTTCAAGAACGGCAGACCGCAGCCGAGGGTTTGTCCGGCGGCTTGGCGGGCGCGCCGGCAGATCAACGTGGCGATGGCTTCCGAAAGCTGATAGCATCCCTCAACGCTTCTCGACCGGGCTGAGGGTCACCATGTCCGCGCGTTTCTATTCGCTCTTGCTGGCGTTTCTATTGATTGCACCCAGCGCCTTCTCGGAGACGCTGAAGCTTCCCGACAATCTGACGGGATTCAGTTCCCCTTCCGGTGAGAGCTTTCTCGCCGAGAGCACGGCGAAGGAAGCTTATTTTCCTCTCGCAAGCAACTTTCTCACACAAAAAACGCAGGCTTATTGCGGCGTGGCCAGCATCGTCATGGTGCTGAACGCGCTCAACATTCCGGCGCCCGCGGCGCCCGAGTACGAACCCTATAGGACGTTCACACAGGATAATGTCCTGAACGAGCGCACGGAGGCCATTCTGCCTCGCCAGGTCCTGGACAAGCAGGGAATGACGCTCGACCAGATCGGGGCCATTCTTTCCACGCAGCCGATCAAGGCTGAGGTCCGCCATGCATCGGACGCCAGTCCCGAGCAGTTCCGGACCCAGGCCAGTTCGTCCCTTGCCAAACCCGGAAACTTCGTCATCGTCAACTATCTGCGCAAGGCGATGGGCCAGGAAAAGGGCGGGCATATATCCCCGCTGGCCGCTTACGACGAGAAAACGGACAGGTTCCTGATCCTCGATGTCGCTCGTTACAAATATCCGCCCGTGTGGGTGAAAACAGCCGACCTGTTCGCGGCGATGAACACGGTCGACGGCGACAACGAGAACAGAACTCGCGGATACGTGCTTATATCGTCCCTTCCGGGACAGTAGTTCAACGGAACCTGCCGCCAAGAGTGCACACAGGGGATATCGTAGCCCGCCAGGCCTGTCGGATTCATTCCCGGAACACGGCACCGACCGCGAGCCCGCCTGGGTCGCAGGCGAGCTGTGGTCAGTGCGCTGCTGTAAGCCTCAGTCCTTGGCGCGCTCGACGTAGGAGCCGTCGGCCGTCATCACCACGATGCGCGTGCCGGCGGAGATGTGCGGCGGCACGGTCGTGCGCACGCCGTTGGATAGCATCGCCGGCTTGTAGGACGAAGACGCCGTCTGGCCCTTGGTGACCGGCTCGGTGTCGACCACCTCGAAGGTGGCGCGCTGCGGCAGCACCAGCGAGATCGGCACGCCGTTGAACTGCGCGAGCTGGACAGCCATGCCTTCCTGCAGATAGGGCGCCATGTCACCGACCACGGCTTCCGAGGCCACGACCTGGTCGTAGCTTTCCGGGTTCATGAAGTGAAAACCTTCGCCGTCGGAATAGAGGAAGGTGTGCTCGCGCTCCTCGACATAGGCGCGCTCGACCATTTCGGTCGTGCGGTAGCGTTCCGAGACCTTCACCCCGTCGCCGATGCGGCGCATGTCGAGCTGGGTCACCGGCGTGCCCTTGCCAGGGTGGATGTTTTCGGCAAAGAGGATGACATAGAGCTTGCCGTCCTTATCGACGACGTTGCCTTTGCGTAAGGAACTGGCGATGACCTTGACCACGGTATTCGATCCCATTCGAGTTTGTCGGCCTGCAAGCGTCGATTTCCGCGAAGCGGCGACGGCGGCCATCGCGTGCGCCCTAGCGCATCTTGCGCCGAACCGCCAGCCTGCCGCGCGATTTTCCTGCCCATGACCGCCGCCTCGCCCTGGTGGACGCCGCATATCCATGCCGACCGCCGGCCCCGGCTGATGGCGCGCAATGCCATCGCCGCCGCCCTTCGCGGCTGGTTCGCGCAACGCGATTTCGTCGAGGTGACGACCTCGGCGCTGCAGGTTTCACCGGGCAACGAGGCGCACCTTGCCGCCTTCGCCACCGAGGCGATCGGGCCCGACACATCGCGCCGGCCGCTTTATCTCCACACGTCGCCCGAATTCGCCTGCAAGAAGCTGCTCGCCGCCGGCGAGGAACGCATCTTCAGCCTCGGCCCCGTCTGGCGCAACCGCGAGCGCGGGCCGCTGCATCACCCTGAATTCACCATGCTCGAATGGTACCGCGTCGGCGATACGGTTGAACGCCTGATGGACGATTGCGCCGACTTCCTGGCGCTCGCCGCGGAAAAAGCCGGCGCCACAAGCTTCCGTTTCCGCGGTCGCGAGGCCGATCCCTTCGCCGAACCGGAGCGGCTGAGCGTGGCGGAGGCTTTCCTGCGCCATGCCGGCATCGACCTCCTGGCGACCGTCTCGGTCGACGGCGGCACCGATCGCGACGCGCTTCACGAAGCGCTGGTCCGAGCCGGACTGCGCACCGCGCCCGACGACAACTGGGCCGACCTTTTCAGCCGGGTGATGGTCGAAAAGATCGAGCCGGCGCTGGGGCAGGGGCGCGCCACCATCCTTTACGGCTATCCGATTTCGGAAGCGGCACTCGCCCGGCCGAGTGCCGAGGATCCGCGTATTGCCGAGCGCTTCGAGCTCTATTGCTGCGGCGTCGAGCTCGCAAACGCCTTCGGCGAGCTCACCGACCCTGCCGAGCAGCGTCGCCGCTTCATCGCCGAGATGGACGAGAAGGAGCGTGTCTATGGCGAGCGCTATCCGCTGGACGAGGATTTCCTCGCCGCCTTGGCCAACATGCCGCAAGCCAGCGGCTCGGCCCTCGGCTTCGATCGGCTGGTGATGCTGGCGACGGGCGCCGCAAGGATCGACGACGTGATCTGGGCGCCGGTGGCGTGATGTCAGCCGCCGTTGGCCTTTGAGTCAGGTCGGGATTTTCCCCGACTCTGCGAGGCCAGGAATCGTTTGTAACCTTTGCGCCCCATGCGGGCGCGCAAAGCTTCCCGCGTCTCGGCTTCTCCGCATGCCGCCAGGATCTCGTCGAAGTGATCGGCCAAAATATCCTGAATTGCAGGGTCGTTGAAATATGCGTTCAACGGAACCCCATCCGGCACGCTGGGGGCATCCATCAGGGTCCAGAAAGCACGTCCGTGGGTGGAGACAAAATCCCGGGCACGTGAAGCCAGTTCGCGCACGATGGCGCTTCGCCGCGCGCACGAGCGCTGATGGGCGGCTTTGCTGAATGTCCTCAGGCCCGGCATGGAGGGCTGCGCGCCATGCACGTTGCTTCCGTGAATTCGGTAGGCCGAAAGCGGAAGATCTATACAGGCCGAACCAGCCAAGGCATGCACGAACGGCATGAAATAATTGTCGGTCGCGGCATTGCCGACAACGGCCCGAGATGGCTTGCATCGGGCAAGGTAATGCCGCTTGTACAAGTTCGCCGTTCCAGGCGACCAGTGCCAGCCGGGTTCGTGCGGTTCTATCACCGTGGACTGTTGCCAAAGTAGCTCGCGCTCTCGTCCTCCCAAGATCATGTGATCTGAATTTGAGCGATCGGGATCGAAGGGCCTGCCCACCCTGCGGTGCAGCAGCCATGCAAAACCGGAAGACAGCGGCCGCCCGGCATGATCGGTTTCAAGAACGCCGCTCGAGGTTGCCGCGATCGTCGGGCAGTCGCGATGAAGCTGGGCGTGGAAGGCCGCGAAGGTCGCGAACAGGAAATCGTCGGCGTCCATGATACAGACCAATTCCCCCGCCAGGCGATCCAGGACGTCAAGGAACGCGCCCATCTGGTGCAGGTTGCTGTCCAGATATTCGAACGCCAGCCTGGGGTCGGTGTTCTCGAACCCCGCGATGACATCGCGGCTGTCGTCGGTCGAGGCGTTGTCGACGACGAGGCATTCGAAATCGTCATAAGTTTGCGACAGAACGCTCGATATCGCTTGGCCGACATAGCGCCCGTAATTGTGGTTGATGATGAGGAAGCTGATTTTCGGCGCGGTCATTATCGTTTCGACTTCCTCTTCAGGAAGGCGCGAAGATCGCGGGATAACGTTTTGCGAAGGACGCGCATTGGAATTCGGCCTCCGAAACCGGCTTTGAGAATAGATCTTGCCTGAGCGCCGGAAAACCGGGCCGTGACCTCCCTGCTGAATCCTTTGGCACCGAAGACAGACCTCAATTGCGGCGCGTTGCGCTTGAATATCTCGACCGCGATCTCATTGCTGAAATAGTCGCGCAACTTGTCAGGGTTTTCCCGTGTGACCCGGTCTACGACAGGCCAAAACTCTGCCCCCAGAAGCCAGTCGAAACGGTCGCTTTGTTCGATCAGGAACCTTACGCTTTCATATGTGAATTGCTCCAACTTGATGGTGTAATCTCTTGTTCCGCCACGCATGCCCTCGATGCTTTCACCGGTCGCGAAATAGTTGCTCGAGTGCAGGCGATAGCCGGACAAGGGCATGTCGATCAGCGCGCTGCCGGCTACCGCATGGCATATCGTATTGAAATAGCCGTCGGCCGACGCCATCCAAGGTTTGCCGCCATCGTCCAACCGCAACAGACGCAGGACCGAGGTGCGGAACATGTTGGCGCTGCCCGGCGCCCAGAGCCAGCCGATGTGCCACCGCGGTATGGTCGCCGTGCTGGCGTCGAGGAGCCGGTATCGCGACGGGGTGACGGTCGGCAGCCGCAGCACGGTCCGCTCACCTCGGAGGCCTCGTTGCGCGTCCGGTCTGTTCAACTGGAGTTGCTGGTACGAGGCCGTCAGGGCCGTGCCTGTCGAGTCCATCTCCGCGACGTTGGCCGAGGTGAAGCCGACGCTTCGTTGCAATGCCATATGCACCTGGATGTGCGTCGAAGCGTAGTTGTCGAACAGCACGTCATCCGCGTCCACGAAGGTGACGAACCCGCCATTCACCTTGTCCAGAGCCCACAGGGCGGCGCCGAGCTGGCCATGGTTCCGCGCCAGCGTCTCGACCCGGAAACGCGGATCGCCTTCTGCATGCCGGGCGATCACCTCCGCGCTGTCGTCGGTCGAGCCGTTGTTGATGACGATGCATTCGAAATGCGGATAGTCCTGCCGGCGTATGGAATCGATCGCGGCGCCGACATAGCGGCCGTAATTCCAGTTGATGACGACGAAGCTGACGAGCGGCGGCGACAGCGCGCCGCCAGCCAGTCCCTCGATGTCGCGTCCGGCGATCGTGAATGACTTGGTCGCGACGATCCCGCTCTTGCGAATGACGATCTGCTGGCCCCTGTGCAACAGCTCGTACTCTCCGGCGACCTGGCTCAGGAAGGCTTCGATCCCCGCCTTGAGGCGCTTGGCCATTGGCAGATCCGGCTCCCACCGGTAATCGTCCAGGATCATCACACCGTCATTGTCGAGCAGGTCCCAGGCCAGTCGGGCATCGCTGTAGGCGGACGTGGCGCAATGGTCGCCGTCGACATAGATCACGTCGTATAGCCGGTGTTCGGCGGCAAGGCCCGGCAGGACCATTACCGAGTGGCCCTTGCGTTTCTCGACCCGGCCGGCGAAGGGCTTGAGGTTGCGGTCGAAGCGCCGTTCGACCTCGGCCGTGTCCGATTCATACTTCGAGCCAGGTCCGACATGCTCTCCGCTGCCCTGGAAGCTGTCCACGCAGGTGATGCGGGATTTTGGCAGGAACTGCAGGAAAAACAGCGCCGAACGGCCCTCGAACGAGCCGATTTCGAGCACCGCCGTCGCCGTGCCGGCTTTGTCGCCGAGAAGCTCCTCCCAAAGCTTCAGGTGATGGGAGGTCCAGTCATAGGCAAACTCTCCACCGACGAAATACTCCATCCTTCCCCCATAGGCTCGACCCTACTGACTTGGCCCGTCAGCTCGGCGCCGAAGCGGGCACGCGGCCAAGCCCCCGTCATGAGAGCGTGAAACGCTCTTCCAGCGATCGGAACCCCTTCCTGTCGCTTTTGGTCGCGGTATCCTGATTGTCCCGCGCCCATTGCACAAGCGGCAATGGAACAATAGATGGTGCGTCAGCATCCGGAGATGGTGCCTCAGCGTCCAGCGATGGGTGCCGTGGCGCCCAAGAATCGACGCGCGGGCGGGTCCGACCTGACAGACCGCGTGAACAAACAGGAACAACCTCATGACCGATAAGCTCGACGCAGCGAAATTGACCGATCGCGTCGCGGCCCTCGTCGAGGCTGCCAGGCGCGCCGGCGCCGACGCGGCCGACGCGGTCGCGGTGCGCGGCCGTTCGGCCGGCGTCTCGGTCCGGCTGGGCAAGGTCGAGGGCACCGAATCGTCGGAGAGCGAGGATGTCTCGCTGCGCGTCTTCGTCGGCCAGCGCGTGGCGAGCGTCTCGGCCACCGCCGCATCCGACCCGAAGGCGCTTGCCGAGCGCGCGGTCGCCATGGCCAAGGTTTCGCCCGAGGATCCGTTCCAGGGTCTCGCCGATCCGGCGCTGCTCGCCCGCAATTTGCGCGATCTCGACCTCTTCGATCCGACCGAAGTTTCGGCCGACCAGCTCAAGGAAGCCGCCCTTGCCGCCGAAGCAGCCGCATTGGCCGTCAAGGGCGTAACCAATTCCGCGGGCAGCAGCGCCGGCGCCGGCCTGGGAGGCCTGGTTCTCGCCACTTCGCATGGCTTTGTCGGCCAGTACGTCGCCTCGCGTTTCTCGCGCTCGACCAGCGTCATCGCGGGTGAGGGCACGGCGATGGAGCGCGACTATGAATTCTCCTCGCGCCAGCATTTCGCCGATCTCGACGCACCGGAAGAGATCGGCCGCAAGGCCGGCGAACGCGCGGTGCGCCGCCTCGGCGCCCGCAAGGCGGCGACCGGCCCGGTCGACGTGGTGTTCGATCCGCGCGTCGCGCGCGGCATAGCCGGCCATCTGGCCGGCGCCATCAACGGCGCCGCGGTCGCCCGCAAGACCAGCTTCCTGCGCGACATGATGGGCAGAGAAGTGGCCTCGGCCGCCATCACCGTCACCGACGACCCTTTGCGGCGGCGCGGCCAGGCCTCGCGCCCCTTCGATGGCGAGGGCATCGAGGGCGAGAAGCTGCTGATGGTCGAGAAGGGCGTCTTGAACCTCTGGTTCCTGTCGACCTCGGCCGCGCGCGAGCTCGGCCTCGTCACCAATGGCCGCGGCTCGCGCAGCGGCTCGTCGGTTTCGCCGTCCTCGACCAACTTTGCCATCGAGCCGGGCGGGCGTTCGCCGGAAGATCTGATCGCGTCGTTGAAGAGTGGCTTCTATGTCACCGAGGTGTTCGGCCAGGGCGTCGACATGGTGACCGGCGAATACAGCCGCGGCGCCTCCGGCTACTGGATCGAGAACGGCGCGTTGGCCTATCCGGTGGCCGAGGTCACGATCGCCTCGAACCTGAAGACCATGTTCCTCAACATGGTGCCGGCCAACGATCTCGACCGCAATTTCGGCACGGCGGCGCCGACGCTCCTGATTGAAGGGATGACCCTTGCCGGCGCTTGACCAGTTGACTTCGAATGAGGCCCGCGACGACCTCGCTCTGCTGCGCGAGGCCGCTCGCGAGGCTGGCGCCATCGCCATGCGTTATTTCGGCAACAACCCGCAGGTGTGGATGAAGGGCGGTACCTCGCCGGTAAGCGAGGCAGACCATGCGGTGGACGCCTATCTGCGCGAGACCTTGCTCCGGGCGCGTCCGGATTATGGCTGGCTGTCGGAGGAAACCGCCGACGACCATGCCAGATTGTCTGCCCGCCGCACCTTCGTCGTCGACCCGATCGACGGCACGCGCGGCTTTCTCGATGGCCTGCATTCCTGGTGCGTCAGCGTCGCCGTGGTCGAGGACGGGCGCTCGCTCGCCGGCGTGCTCGAATGCCCGGCCAAGCGCGAGACCTATTGGGCGCTGCCGGGCGAGGGCGCCTATCTCAACGACAAGCGCATCCATGTGCGGCCGCTGGGCGAAAGCGTCGATATCGGCGGCCCCAAGCCGCTGGTCGACTTGATGCCGCAGGCTTGGCAGGAAAGGCTGCGGCGGACGGCCTACATTCCTTCGCTTGCCTATCGGCTGGCGATGATCGCCGCAGGCAAGCTCGACGCGGCCTTCGTCAAGCCGAGCGCGCATGACTGGGACATCGCCGCCGCCGATCTCATCCTTGCCGAGGCGGGCGGAGCATTGCTCGACCGTGCCGGCAAGCCGCCGCGCTATGCCGGCGAGGTGATCAATCACGGCGCGCTCGCCGCCGGCAGCGGCGAATTGCTCGGCGTGCTTGCCGGCGTCATTGCCGGGCTTGACGAAGGGTGAGGCGGCCGGCAGTTCCAAAACCGGCCGCTTTGGTCTAGACCTGTCACAATTCATGAATATGCGAAGGATCGGCATGACCGCGGAAGACGGAAAGAAGCAGCTTTTGCACCTGGTGTTCGGCGGCGAGCTGAAAAAGCTGGGTGGAACCGAGTTCCGCGATCTCGACTCTCTCGACATTGTCGGCATCTATCCTGACTATCAAACCGCGCTTGGCGCCTGGAAAGCCAAGGCGCAGGCCAGTGTCGACAATGCTCATATGCGCTATTTCGTTGTTCATCTGCACCGTTTGCTCGATCCAGAATCGAAGGTCGGCGGTTGACGTCGATGGAGCATGAAGCGGTGAAAGGGCCGACCCGGCGGCGCGCCGACAGACGCGGCGGAACGCGCACGCTGTGGCGGCGCATCCGTGAGCCGTTGGCGCAGTCGAGTTTCGTCAAGAACTTCATCGCCAGCCTGTTCGCCTGGTTCCTGCGGTTGATTCGCGTCACCAGCCCGCTCGTCGAAGGCTCGACCCGGGTCGCCGGCGGCGCTCATGCGCATCTTGAGCCGGGCATCATCGCGCTCTGGCACGGCCAGCATCTTTTGACCCCTGCCTATTACCCCGAGGGCCGGCCGCTGGTCGCCATGGTTTCGCGCAGCGCCGACGCCGAGCTCCAGGCGCTGATGATCGAGAAATTCGGCATCGAGGCGGTGCGCGGCTCCGGCGGCCGCAATAGTTCGAGGCATTTGGACAAGGGCGGCGCCAAAGCCTTGATCGCGCTGAGGAAGGCGCTCGTCGCCGGCAAGAACGTTGCCATGATCGCCGACATTCCGAATGGCACGCCGCGTGACGCGGGGCTTGGCATCGTTCTTCTGGCAAGGCTTTCCGGCCGGCCGATCCTGCCCTCGGCCATCGCCACCAGTCGTCGCAAAGTGCTGGAGAAGAGCTGGGACAAGACCACCATCAACCTGCCATTCGGCCGCTCCGCCGTTATCGTGGGGCCGCCGGTCTTCGTGCCGGCCGATGCCGACGAGGCCGAGATGGAGCGCAAGCGCCAGGAGATCACAGCCTCTCTCAATGCCGCGACGGCCGAGGCCTATCGCCTCGTGGACGGCGGAAAATGAGCGAGCGTTGGGCACGCGCGGCCCTCACTGCCTACCGCTATGCGGGGGCGGCCGCCTATCCGCTGATCGGACCCTATGTCGCCTGGCGCGCCTCGCGCGGCAAGGAGGATCGCGTCCGCCGCCGCGAGCGCTACGGCGTTGCCGGCCGTCCCCGGCCGGAAGGGCCGGTGATCTGGATCCATGCGGCGAGCGTCGGCGAGACGATCGCGGTGGTGCCGCTGGTCGAGAGCATCCTCGACTATGGCGTCAACATCGTCCTGACCACCGGCACCGTGACCTCGGCCAAGGTCGCCGAAGAGCGTCTCGGCAGCCGCATCATCCACCAATATGTGCCGCTCGATCTCAAGCCAGCGGTAAGCCGCTTCCTCGATCACTGGCGGCCGGAACTGGCGATCATCGCCGAATCGGAAATCTGGCCGATGACCATCCTGGAACTTGGCGCCCGCAACGTGCCGCAGGTTCTGGTCAACGGCCGGCTGTCGGACCGCTCCTTCATGTCCTGGAAGAAGCGCTCCAGCGTTGCCGAGGCGCTGTTCGAGAATCTCGCCCATGTCATCGCCCAGTCGGATGTCGACGGCGAGCGCTTCCGCGCGCTCGGCGCCCGGCCCGTCACCGTCTCCGGTAACCTCAAGGTCGACACCAACCCGCCGCCCGTCGACGAGCGGGCTCTAGCCACCCTGCAGCGCCAGATCGGCGATCGCCCGACCTGGGCGGCGATCTCGACCCATGACGGCGAGGAGGTGGTGGCTGCCGAGGTCCATGCCAGCCTGCACAAGCGCCATCATGGGCTCGTGACCATCATCGTGCCGCGTCACCCCGACCGCGCCGACGCGCTTGCCGCGCAGATTTCCGGCATGGGGCTGACGGTCGCACGGCGCGGCAAGGGCGACCGCATCTCGCCCGACACCGATATCCTTCTGGGCGATACGATCGGCGAAATGGGCCTTTATCTGAGGCTGACCGAGATCGCTTTTGTCGGCCGCTCGCTGACCTCTGAAGGCGGCCAGAACCCGCTCGAGCCGGCGATGCTCGAAACCGCCGTGCTTGCCGGTCGCAACGTGCAGAATTTCCGCGAGGCCTATCAGCGCCTGCTCGACAGCGGCGGCGCCAAGCTGGTGCGCGACCGCGACATGCTGACCGGTGCCGTCAATTTCCTTTTGACCAATGAAGCGGCGCGCCATGAAATGATGGCTGCGGGGGCCGCCACCGTCGACGAAATGCGCGGCGCGCTTGCCCGCACGCTGAAATCGCTGGAGCCCTATATCCAGCCTCTGGTCGTCAAGGCGCGCCTGAAAGGCGCAAACGGGCGCTAGCGCATGATGCCAAAAATCGGGACCGGTTTTTGGAAAAGTCCATGCGCGAAGCCGAGACGCATGGGGGAGGCGCGATGACCAGCGAAGCGCCACCCTTCTGGTGGGAAAGGCCGGACTGGCGCGTCTTCGCGTTGTCGCCGGCATCGGCGGTCTATGGGCTGGTCGCCGGCCGCCGCATGCGCCGTGCCCCGCGCGAGAAGGTCGAGGCGCCGGTGTTGTGCGTCGGCAACCTCACCGTTGGCGGCAGCGGCAAGACCCCGGTCGCCATTGCCTTGGCCAAACAGGCCAGGCACATGCAACTCACGCCAGGCTTCCTGTCGCGCGGTCACGGCGGTTCTTTCGCCAAGCCGCATGTCGTCGACGCGCATCATGACGCCGCCAAGCATGTCGGCGACGAGCCGCTGCTTCTGGCCGAACATGCGCCCGTCGCGGTGACGGCGAACCGCGCCGCCGGCGCGAAGCTGCTCATCGAGGAACATGGCTGCGACTTCCTGATCATGGATGACGGCTTCCAGTCGGCGCGAATCCACATCGACTATGCGCTGGTCGTGGTCGACGCCCGCTTCGGCATCGGCAACGGCCGCGTCATCCCGGGCGGGCCGCTCCGCGCCAGGGTCGTCGACCAACTGGTCTTCACCAGCGGCTTGCTGAAGATGGGCGAGGGGGCCGCCGCCGATGGCGTCGTGCGCCAGGCGGCGCGCGCCGGCCGGCCAATCTTCCTGGCGCATGTCGAGCCAGCCAACTCGTCGCGCTTCGCCGGCGGGCGCTTCCTGGCCTTCGCCGGCATCGGCCATCCGGAGAAATTCTTCGACACGGTGCGCGGCGCGGGCGGCGAGGTCGCGCTGTCGCGAGCCTTCCCGGATCATTATTTCTACGCCCAGGACGAGCTTGCCGACCTCCTGGCGCTTGCCCGTCAGGAGGGACTGCGCCTCGTCACGACGGCAAAGGACGCCGCTCGGCTGCGCCATGGCGAGACGCCCGCCGGGTTCCTCGCCCAACTGGACGTGCTGGATATCGAGGCCGTGTTCGAGCTCGATCATGTGCCCGAACGCATAATCGACGAAACGCTCGACGCCTGGCGCCTGCGCAAGATGCGGGGCTAATGCATGTCGCGCAAAAGCGCAGCGGTTTTGCGACAACGACGTGCATGAAAACAAGACTTAAAACGGCGCCCGCCGTCAATTGCCGTCGATCACGCGGCGGAAGTAGCGAACCGTCTCGCCGAGCCCATCGTCGAGAGCGACGCGAGGAGACCAGTCCAGCGTCGCTCGCGCCAGATCTATGTCGGGCTGGCGCTGGCGGGGATCGTCTTGCGGGAGGGGTTCGAACTCGATTTTGGACTTGCCGCCGACAAGGCTCAATACCAGTTCGGCCAGTTCCAGGATCGTGACTTCCGTCGGGTTGCCGACATTGAGAGGGCCTACGAAATCGTCGGGCGTTGCCATCATCCGAACCATCGCGTCGACGAGGTCGTCGATATAGCAGAAGCTGCGCGTATGGCTTCCGTCGCCGTAGATTGTTATGGGGTCGTTCCGCAGGGCCTGGACGATGAAATTGCTGACCACGCGTCCATCCGACGGGTGCATGCGGGGTCCGTAAGTATTGAATATGCGCACCACCTTGATGGGTAATTTCGACTGGCGCCAGTAGTCGAAGAACAGCGCCTCGGCGCATCTCTTGCCTTCGTCGTAGCAGCTGCGCGGCCCGATCGGATTGACGTGGCCCCAATAGGCCTCGGTCTGAGGATGGACTTGCGGATCGCCATAGACCTCGGATGTCGATGCCTGAAGGATCCTGGCTCCGGAAGCGCATGCGAGATCGAGCATGTTGATCGCCCCATAGACGCAGGTCCTGGTCGTCTCGATCGGAATGCGCTGATAGTGAACGGGCGAGGCCGGGCAGGCGAGATTGAAGATTTCTTCCGTTTCGACTTTGAGAGGCACGGTAACGTCGTGCCTCAGAAACTCGAAATGTGGATTGCCCAGAAGATGACCGATATTTTTCTCCGAGCCGGTCGAAAAATTGTCGGCACATATTACCTGGCGTTCCTGCGCCAGCAGCAGATCGCATAGATGCGAGCCGATAAAGCCGGCCCCACCCGTCACAAGAACCTTCACAATAAACCCCCGGACCCGTCGCCCTTTGCTGTCTATAGCCCCAGAAAGGCGAAAGTGTCAGCACTGAAACGACGGGCCATCGACGGGAAGGGAAGAAGTGGCTGCGGCTATACTGCGCGCCGCATCGCCTGCGGGATCACCTCGTCGCGCTCGACATTGAGCTTGCTTTCGAAGGCGAAATGCCAATCCCTGTCGCGCGGCTCGGAAGTCGAGGCGTCGCCGCGCCGCATGATAAGCAGCAGGCGAACAAAGATCTTGAGAGATTTTCTGAAGTCTTTCAGTGCCCTAAGCGGTCGAGGTCGATGGCCGCGGCTCGCATGCTTATCCCCGCTTGCGCAATTCCGGGTGCATCTCGATCTCGCGGGCAAGCGACACCGCCGCGCTCACATAGGGCTCCTGCCGGGCGACGCTCCAATATTTGAGTTCGTCGAGCGGAATGTTCTCGCCCGTCACCGCACAGCGCACGAAAGAGCCGGGACTGGTGACCTGGAAGTCGCCGTCGAGATAACGGATCCGGGCTTCCCTGCCGCCCGGGCCTTCGAAACGGTTCATCATGAAAGGACGCTGCAGTTCATCGGGTTTCAATCGCCATAAATCGCAAGCAACGTCAAGCTTGACGCAATGCTCATCCGATATGGCTGCAGCGGCAAATGGTTCCGGAAGCCCGGCATGGACATCACACCGACCCGCTTGAACACGCTGATCAATGAGGCGCTCACCCCGCAGGCGGTGCCCTCGCCCAAGGCCGATCCGGCGACGGCGGCTTTGATCAAGACGCTGGTCCAGCCGCCCGCGCCCACGACGGGGCAGGCGGCGCAAATCGCGGCCCAGTCGCTGCAAAGCGCGCTGCCGCGCCCTGCGGTTCAGGCATCGCAACGCCTGTCGTCTTCCGAGGTCGAGGACGCCTACCGGGCCGTCATGGAGCCCGATGCCGCCACCGACGATAGGCCGGCAAGATCCTCGACGGGCAAGGCGGCGACGGATACCGATCAGGCTCGACGCGGCTTCGTCCCGCCACCGGCAGCGGTTACCGACAATACGTCCAGGCCCGCGGTTGCGCCGCCGGCATTATCCACATTTTCGCCGGCTATCGCTTCCGCTTCAGCGCTGGTCGCGGCCAATGCCAACGCGCCTCAGCCGCGCGGTGCCTCCGTCCGCCCGGCTGGACATGCCCCGCGATCGGAATCCGCGCCGATATCCCTTTGGACGATCTCGGTTGTCACGGCCATCGTCTCGGCGGTGACGGCAACGATCACGGTGCTGCTGCTTCGCTAACCCTGCTCTAGACGTCGTCCTGCAGGAAGGCTTCGAGTTTTTCCGGAGCAAGCCCCGCCTGTTCGGCGATGCGCCTGGCAAGATCCGCCGCCGCCGCGCGCGGCCGGCCGACCGGGCGGTCCATCCAATAAGACACCGGATTGAGCGCAACGCGCTCATCGACGGCGACGACACGGCCGGATTGGACCTGGTCCGCCGTGAGCGGCGGTCGCGCCAGCGCGATACCCAGCCCGTGCGCCGCCGCGTCGAGCACCAGATTATAGTCTTCGAAACGCCGGTCCTGCGGGCGCGGGCGATAATCCACGTCCTGCGCCGCGAACCAGGCGCGCCAGCCCGACGCGTCGGAATCGTTGATGAGCGGGAACTTCAGCAGCCGGGCAGGATCGCCTTGCCCGATCTCCTTGGCGAATTCCGGCGAGGCGATGGGAAAAATCTGTTCCTCGAAAAGCTGCACCGAGACGCGGCCCGGGATGCGGCCGCGCCCGCAGCGCACCGAAAGGTCGATGCCTTCGTCGGCGAGGTCGGCTTGGCGGTTGTCGACGTCGAGCACGATGCGCAGCTTGGTCGGATGGTTCTCCAATGCGGCCATGCGCGGCATCAGCCACAGCCCGCTTACCGACGGGATCGAGGCCAGCCGCACCACGGCGGTGCCGCGCGGCTCGACCCAGCGGTCGGAGTTGAACGAGATCAGCGCGAAAGCCTCGGCGGTCCGCAGATGCAGCCGGTTACCCTCGATCGTCAGCGTCACGCCGCGGGCGTTGCGCTCAAACACCTTCAAGCCGAGCCAGTCCTCCAGCTTGGCGATCTGGCGGCTCACCGCGCCATGGGTGAGGTTAAGCTTTTCAGCCGCCGCGGAAAAACTCCCCGTACGCGCCGCCGCATCGAAGGCGCGCAAGGTTTCAAGCGGCAGTATCTGGTCAGAGCTGTGATCCATACTCACAGCTGACCCTCGAATTGGTCGTTTGTCAATTGCCCGGCAATGGCGTTTTCTGCGTCCATGACACGGAAAGACGAGGTTACGGCAATGAACGCTTACACCGGCACGTTGAATGAGACACAGCGCATGGACACCACCGCTGCGGTCGCGGTGACGTTGACGGTCATCGGCTGGGCCTCGGCCTTCCCGGCGATCCGCGCCGGCCTTGCCGCCTTCCAGCCGCTGGAGTTAGGGGCGCTGCGCTTTGCGATCGCGGCGGTTCCGGCCGCCATCTTCCTCGCGGTGAAACGCCCGGCTCTGCCCAGGATCGACGAATTGTGGCGCTTCGGCTTCGGCGGCGCCATCTTCGTCGCGCTCTACACCGCCATGCTCAATTTCGGCGAGCTCACCGTCTCGGCGGGCGCGGCCGGCTTCATCATCAATGTCAGCCCGATCTTCACCGCCATCATGGCGATGGCGCTGCTCGGCGAACGCTTCTCGCGTTTGGCGTGGCTCGGCACGGTCATTTCCTTTGCCGGCATCGGCATCATCGCGGTCGCGGACGGACACGGCCTACATTTCAACGCCGGCGCGCTGCTTGTCCTGGGTTCCGCCCTGTGCTCCGCCGTCAACACCATCGTCCAGAAGCCGCTTTTTGCCCGCCATCATCCGCTGACGATTTCCGCCTCCAATATGGTGCTCGGCGCGCTCTGCCTGTCGCCGTTCCTGCCGGAAGCGTTTTCGCAGGCAGCGGTCGCCAACACCGCCGGTCTTGGCGCCGTCATCTATCTCGGCATCGTGCCCTCGTTGATCGCCTATGCCGCCTGGGCAACCGCGCTGTCGCGCCTGCCTGCCGCCCGCGCCTCGAACTTTCTCTACCTCGTCTCGCCGACCTCCGCCTTGATCGGCTTCTTCTGGCTGGGCGAAGTGCCGTCGCTGCTCGGCATCCTGGGCGGCGCGCTGGCGCTGGGTGGCGTCATCGTGGTGAATTTGAAGCGCTGATTCAACGGGTTGTGGCCGCTTCCAGACTCGAACCGACAAGTTGAGTTTGGCAACCAGGCGGCCCCTGTGATGCGGTCGTGCGGCAAGCTATCCTGATCCGCCTTGACGGAGGGGATCGGTATGGGCAGAGGCTTCATTGCCACGGTTTTCTGCCTGCTGCTGCTGAGCGGGAAAGCCTTCGCGGGCTGGTACCAGGTGGAGAATTACGAAGGCTCCATCGGACCGAACCCGGTCCATCTCTCCCTGCAGCGCTATGCCAGCTTCGGCAGCGGCATCACCGTCGAGGGAAGCTATTTCTACGACGCCAGGCAAAGCCCCATTGCAATCTACGGCAAGGCGGACGGCCAAAGGCTCACGCTATGCGAAATCGCGGACGACAAGGAATTCGAGCGCGTGTTGGTGAGGGGGTCGAAGACACCCGTCGACACCACCGGGTGTCCGTTCTCGCTCGAACTCGGCGAAGATGCCGCGACGGGAAACTGGAGCAAGGGCGCGGACAAATACCCCGTCACGCTGAAGAAGGTCGCGAGCCTTGACGACACCGGCGACTTGAAACTCGGCGGAACCGTCGAGATTCCGTTTTGGGCCGAGACGGCCACCGATCGGTTTTCCGGCATCTACACGAAATCCGACGCCGGCATCTGCATGACCGGACTGCGGGTCATCAACAAGCGGAAAAGCAAGGCCGTTCAGGAAATCGGCTTCGATGACCCGGACTGCAACGCCGGCATGCTGATGACCCCCATCTACATGAATGTGCAGAAGTGGGTGGAGGGCGGCAAGGACATCATCGCGGTGAATTTCCGCGGTGGCGGCGCCGGCCACACCGAGGACTACGCCTTCAGTCCCAAGGCCAAAAAATACCGCAAAAGGAAATGATGCCGGTCGTCAGGCGCGCTCACCGTCGCCCGAACAGCCTTTCTATGTCGGCGAGCTTGAGCTCGATATAGGTCGGGCGGCCATGGTTGCAGGTGCCGGACCCGGGCGTCGCCTCCATCTGGCGCAGCAGCGCATTCATCTCCTCGGCCTTGAGCAGCCGGCCCGAGCGCACCGAGCCGTGGCAGGCCATGGTCGCGGCGATCTTGTCCAGCCGTTCCTTCAGCGTCTCGACGGTGTCGTTGTCGGCGATCTCGTCGGCAAGGTCGCGCACCAGCTGCTGCACATTGGTCTCGCCGAGCATGGACGGCGTCTCGCGCACCGCCACCGCGCCGGGGCCGAAGCGCTCGAGGCCGAGGCCGAATTTGGCGAGCGTGTCGGAATGCATGGCCAGCCGCTCGGCATCCTCTTCCGGCAGGTCGACGATCTCGGGCAAAAGCAGTATCTGCGAGGGTACCGCGCGCGCATGCAGCGCGTTCTTCAGCGCTTCATAGACCAGCCGCTCATGCGCGGCATGCTGGTCGACGATGACAAGCGAATCCCTCGTTTGGGCGACGATGTAGTTCTCATGCACCTGCGCGCGCGCCGCACCCAGCACCATGCCGAGCAGCGCCTCAGTCGGTTCGGCCATGCCGGCGCGGACATCGGCGCTGGCGAGCGGGCCGGTGTCGAAGGCGGCCTGCTCGTTTTCGGCAAAGCCGTTGGACCGCGGCCTTGGTTCGCCGTAGCCCATGTCGAGTGGTCGCTGCGCCGAGCGCAACGGATCGAAGCCTCCGGAGCCGGAAGCGTGATAAGCGGCTTCGTAGCTGCGATGGCCGTTGGCCGGGCCGGCATGCGAGTAGGGCGCCGCCCCCGGTCGGAATGCCGCCATCATGCCGGCGGCCCCCGTGGTCGCCGCGCGGATGCCGGCGCCGGCCAGCGCCTCGCGGATGGCGCCGACGATCAGCCCGCGCACCAGTCCGGGATCGCGGAACCGCACATCGGCCTTGGCCGGATGGACATTGACGTCGACGGTCGATGGATCGAGCGACAGGAACAGCACGGTCACCGCATGCCGGTCGCGCGGCAGGACGTCGGCGAAGGCGCCGCGGATCGCGCCGGCGATCAACTTGTCGCGCACCGGCCGTCCGTTGACATAGGCATATTGCTGCAGCGCGTTCGCCCGTGTGTAGGACGGGATCGAGACGTGGCCGGCGAGGTGGACACCCTCCCGCGCGGCATCGATGGCAATGGCATTGTCGGGAAAATCCTTGCCCATCACCTGCGCGACGCGGGCAAGGCGACCTTCCGGCGTGTCGTCCGTAGCCGGCAGTTCCAGCGTCGAGCGGTCGGGACCGGCAAGCGTGAAGCGCACGGCCGGGAAAGCGATCGCGATGCGCTTCACCACATCGCCGGTGGCCGAGCTTTCCGCGCGCTCGCCCTTCATGAATTTCAGCCTGGCCGGCGTGGCGAAGAAGAGGTCGCGCACTTCGACCGTGGTGCCGCGATTGGCCGCCGCCGGCTTCACCGGTAAGACGCGGCCGCCGTCGATGCCGATCTCGGCCGCGCTGTCGCCGCTTGCCGTGCGCGAGCGGATCGACAGCCGCGCGACGGAACCGATCGAGGGCAGCGCTTCGCCGCGGAAGCCGAGCGAGCGGATGTCGTGGATGTCGTCGGAGAGCTTCGAGGTGCAGTGCCGCGCGATCGCCAGCGCCAGCTCCTTTTCAGGAATGCCCGAGCCGTCATCGGTGACGCGGATGAGGTTCAGCCCGCCGCCCGCCGTGACGACCTCGACCTTGCTGGCACCCGCGTCGAGCGCATTCTCGACCAGCTCCTTCACCACGCTCGCCGGACGCTCGATGACCTCGCCGGCGGCGATCTGGTTGATCATCGTTTCGGAAAGCTGGCAGATGGGCATGAGGGGATTATAGGCGGATTCGCGGCCGGTGGGGGAGGGGCAGAATGACGGCGTCGGTGGATCAGCTGGCGGCGCGGATCTCGCGCACCCCCTTGCGCAGCCGTCGCCGCAACAAGTTGCGCAGCGTCACGCCATCGCCGTAGCCGACCTTGGCCGCGATCTCCTCGACGCTGTCCGATGTGGTTTTCAAGAGATGCACCGCCTGTTCGACGCGCAGGTCCTGGAAGAAGGAAAGCGGCGTCTTGCCCAGCACATCGTTGACGCGCCGTGACAGTGTGCGCTTGCTGGCGCCGAGCGCCGCGGCCGCCTCATCGAGGTTGAAACCGTCGGCAAGCCGTCCACGCGCCCAGCGTTCGAAGCGCTCGACCAGCGGATTCGAATGGGCAAGGTGATCTGAAATTGCGTAGGCAGATTGCAGCGGCCGGCTGTCGACGATCAGATATTTCGCGGTCAGCGCAGCGAGCTCCGGACTTGCCTGCCGGATCACCAGCAAAGCGAGATCGATATGGCCGAGCGCTGCGCCCGCGGTGACGAATTGGCCGTCATTGACCAGCATGCGCGAAGCGTCGAGCCGTATTCCGGGATAACGCTGCCTGAACATCGGCGCCAACCACCATGTCGTCGTCGATGGCCGTCCGTCGAGCAGGCCGCTTTCGGCGAGAACGAAGGTGCCGATGCACGCCGCGCCGATGCGTGTGCCGTCGCCGGCACGAGCCTGCAGCGCTTCGACCGCCGCGCCGACATCGCTCCGCTTCAGGGCAGCGCCCAGTGGCTCGGGCATTTTCTGGCCGAGCGCAGGGATCAAAAGCCAGTCGGGGGCTGGTTCGCTGCCAATCGGCACGACCGGCACTTGCATTCCCTGTGCGGTGCGCACGCTGTCGCTAACCCCCACGATGGTGGTGACGAAGCGGTTGGGCGGCGCCGGCAGCATGGCGGCGAGTTCGTTGGCCGTGCCGAAGACGTCCAGAACGCAGGCCAGCCCGGTGTCGAATGCGCCGTCGAGAACAAGTACGGAAATGTTCATGGCAAGAATGATATCAAAGAAGTCATTTCTGCCAATACTGTTTTCGCTTCAGTGCTGCGACCCTGCTCCGCGACGGTCGATCTGGCCGTGCACCGAAGGAGAGAAGAAATGATCAAGCTTGCACTGTTCGCCCGTTTCGAAGCCAAGCCCGGCAAGGAAAAGGACGTCGCCGCCTTCCTGCAGGCCGGGCTGCAGCTTGCCAACCGGGAGGCCGGGACGCCGATCTGGTTTGCCCTGCAGCTTTCGCCAAGCGTCTTCGGCGTTTTCGACGCCTTTCACGACGAAGCCGGGCGCGAGGCGCATCTCACCGGCGAGATCGCCAAGGCCTTGATGGCCAATGCAGAGACGCTGTTTGCCGGACCGCCGACCATCGACAGGATCGATGTGCTCGGGTTGAAGAACGACGGCTCGGTGTGAACCTGTCGGCCGCACCGTGAACTGGCTATACGCCGGCTTGCGGTGCGCAGTTTCACGCCTGCGCCACCAGCCAATCCCTGACCCTGCGCGCATTGTCACTGAGGTCGCGGTTCTTCGGCCAGATCACGTGGAAGCCGATACCGGTCCGCATCACATGGTCGGTCACCGGCACCAGCAGCCCGGACGCAACCAGCCGCTCGACCAGATGCCGCCATCCGAGCGAGATGCCTTGCCCCTCCATCACCGCCTGGATCACCAGGGCATAATCGTTGATGCGCAAGCCGCGCTCTGCGTTGCGCAGGCTGGTTCCGGCCGAAGCAAACCATTCATCCCAGTTCGGCGCCTCGCGATAGGGCTCCTCGAGATGGATCAGCCGGTGCGTGGCCAGTTCCTCGACCGTCCTCGGCTTGCCGAATTTGGCGAGATAGCTCGGTCCCGCGACCGGGAAGATCTCCTCGTCGGAGAGCGACAGCGAGTGATAGTCCGGCCAGTCGCGCGGCACGCCGCCGCGCACGCCGAGCGGAATGCCCTCGGCGATGATGTCGAGATCGCGGTCGGCGGTCTGGATGCGCAGGTCGACGCCCGGCAGTTCGTCGCGGAACTGCTGCAGGCGCGGCATCATCCAGAACGAGCCGAAGGCTGTCGAGGCGGCAAGCGTCACGTGCCCGCCCGTCGCCTGCAGGCGCAGGTCCTCCGCCGATTTGCGGATATGCGACAGGCCGAGCGAGACGTCGGCATGGAAGCGCTCGCCGGCCTCCGTCAGAATCACCTGGCGGTGGCGCCGCTGGAAGAGCTTGGCGCCGAGCTGCTCCTCCAGCCCGCGCACGGCATAGGAGACGGCCGCCTGGGTCATGCCGAGCTCGCGTCCGGCGGCGGTGAAGCTCGACAGCCGGCCCGCGGCTTCGAAGACGATGAGGCTGCCGGCTGAGGGCAGGAGGTGGCGCAGGCTTCGCATAAGGTGAGCTTATACAGAAGATCAGGATTTTCCAGCGTCACAGCCATATTTTGCCTCGCTAACGTGAGTGGCGGGAAGAAGGAGGCTCCATGAACGCACCGGCCGTTGAATTGACCGAACAGACCCACCGCCGCGGCGGGGGCCGTCTTGGCCGCAAGGCGCTGAGAAGCACGCCGATCGCGTCCTTCCCGACCCTTGTCCGCAAGATCCCCGCCTATGAGATCGTGCCTGACGAGGCGGTGGAGCTGATCCACGAGGAATCGCTCAAGATCCTCGAGGAGGTTGGGTGCGAATTCCGCGACGACGGGGCGATCGAGCTCTGGAAAGCGGCCGGCGCGGACGTGCGCGAGACGCGTGTCCGCATCGACCGCGCTTTGCTGATGGAACTCGTCTCGAAGGTTCCGGCGGAATTCACGCTCAACGCGCGCAACCCCGAGCGCACCGTGCGCGTCGGCGGCAAGAACTCGATCTTCGTGCCGATGTATGGCGCGCCCTATATCCGCGACCTCGACAACAAGCGCCGTTACGGCACGCTCGCCGACCTCAACAATTTCCACAAGATGGCCTACATGGCGCCGGCGCTGCATTCGTCGAGCTCGGTCATCTGCGAGCCGATGGAAATCGCCGTGCCGAAGCGGCATCTGCACATCATCCATTCGGCCCTGAAACATTCCGACAAGCCGTTCATGGGCATCGTGACGTCGAAGGAACGCGCCGAGGACACGATGGCGATGGCTGGCATCGTCTTCGGCGAGGACTTCGTGCGCGACAACCCTGTGCTGGTGGCGATCACCAACTGCAATTCGCCGCTGGTGTGGGATGCCACCATGATCGACGCCATGCGGGTCTATGCCAGCCACAATCAGCCGCTGATCCTGGCGCCCTTCGCGCTGTGCGGCGCGTCGACCTCGGCCTCCGCCGTCGGGGCTGTGGCGCAGGTCAACGCCGAGGCGCTTGCCGGCGTGGCCCTGACCCAGCTCATCCGCCCGGGCTCGCCGCAGATCTACGGCCAATTCATGGTCACCGTCGACATGAAGACCGGCGCTCCGATGGGCGGCACGCCGGAGGCGGCCCAGATGATGTATCTGATGGGCGCGCTGGCCAGGAAATACAAATTGCCCTGGCGCACCTCCGGCTTCCATGTCGGCTCCAAGCTCAACGACGCGCAGGCCGGCTATGAGGCGAACATGCTGATGCATGCCGCGATCCTGTCCGGCGCCAATTACATTTGGCATTCCGCCGGCTGGCTGGAAGCGGGCCTCACCTGCGGCTATTCGAAATTCGCCACCGACTGCGAGCAGCTCGTCGGCTGGTACAAATATGCCGGCGGCGTGCCTTTCGACGATTTCAAGGAGGCGATGGCGGCGATCCGCGAGGTCGGTCCGCAAGGGCATTTCCTCGGCACGCAGCACACGCTCGAGCATTTCGAGAGCGCCTTCTTCATGCCCAACATCATGGACTTCAATTCCTTCGAGCAATGGAACGCCGAAGGCGCGAAGGACCACGATACGCGCGGCCGCGACAAGGCGCGCGCCATGCTCGCCGACTACCAGGAGCCGAAGCTCGACGAGGGCATTGCCGAGGGTCTCGCGGATTTGATCGCGCGGCGTGAGGAAAAGCTGCCGGACAGCGTTAGTTGATGGATAGCAGCGTTAGTTGAACCAAACGGGCGAAGACTCGATCAAATCAATGGGAGAACGAGAATGACATTTTTCAGAAGCAATGGTGACCGGGTCCCGGCCGCTATCGAAGCGATGGCGGAGGAGGCGCGGGCGGGGCGTGTCGACCGGCGCGAATTCCTGGCTCTGGCGAGCGCCTTCGGCGCATCGACGGCTTTCGCCTATGGCATGCTCGGCCTTGCCGCGCCGACCAAGGCGCTCGCCGATGAGCCCAAGAAGGGCGGAACGCTGCATGTCGCGATGTCGGTCAAGGCGCAGAAGGACCCGCGCACCTATGACTGGACCGAAATGGCGAATGTCACTCGCACTTGGCTCGAACCGCTGGTGCGCTACACGCACCAGTTCACCTTCGAGCCGGTGCTGCTCGAAAGCTGGGACGTCAATGACGACGCCACCGAATACACGCTGCATCTGCGCAAGGGCGTCACCTGGAACAATGGCGACGCCTTCAACGCCGACGACGTGGTCGCCAATCTGAACCGCTGGTGCGAGAAGGGGGCGTCCGGCAATTCCATGGCCGCCCGTGTCGGCGCGCTGATCGACGCCAAGACCGGCAAGGCCAAGGATGGCGCGATCACCAAGGTCGACGACCACACGGTCAAGCTGAAACTCAACGAAGCCGATATCGCCATCATCCCGGGCTTCACCGACTATCCGGCCCTGGTCGTGCACCGCGACTTCGACAAGGATGGCGCCGATCCGGTCAAGAAGCCGATCGGCACCGGAGCCTTCGAGCTGGTGTCTTATTCGGTGGGGTCGAAGGCGGTCGTCAAGCGCCGCGAGAACGGCAAGTGGTGGGGCGGCGAGGCGCCGCTCGACGGTGTGGAATTCATCGATTACGGCACCGACTTCAACGCGACTCTCAATGCCTTCGATTCCGGCGAGATCGATCTCGATTTCGAGACGCCGGCCGACTTCATCGATCCGCTCGACAAGATGGACCTGGTGAAATCGGAGGTGGCGACGGCAACCACGCTCGTTGCCCGCACCAACGTCACGCACAAGCCCTATGACGACAAGCGGGTGCGCAACGCGCTGCAAATGGCGGTCGACAACAACCAGGTGATGCAGCTCGGCTACAATGGGCGCGGCACGGTCGGCGAGAACCACCACGTCAGCCCGATCCATCCCGAATACTACCCGCTGCCCAAGAAGGAGCGCGACGCCGCCGGCGCCAAGAAGCTGATGGCCGACGCTGGCCAGGCCGACTTCGAGCATGAGCTGATCACGGTCGAGGACGAATGGCAGAAGAATACCGGCGATGCGATCGCCGGCCAGTTGCGCGACGCCGGCATCAAGGTGAAGCGCACGGTGCTGCCGGGCTCGACCTTCTGGAACGACTGGACGAAATATCCTTATTCCATGACCATCTGGTACATGCGCCCGCTGGGCGTCCAGGTGCTGGCGCTCGGCTACCGCACCGGCGAGGCCTGGAACGAAACGGCCTATTCCAACCCGGATTTCGACGCCAAGCTCAAGGAGGCGCTGTCGCTCATCGACGTCGCCAAGCGCAAGGAGGTGATGAAGGATGTCGAGACGATCCTGCAGGATTCCGGCGTCATCATCCAGCCCTTCTGGCAGAAGCTCTACTGCCATATGAACAAGAAGGTGAAGAACTACACGATGCACCAGACCTACGAAATGGACTTCCAAAACGTCTGGCTGGATGCCTGAGCGCGCCTGGACTTCATGAGCCGCAAAAAAGCCGATATGCAGGATGCGTGGTGGCGATCTTGCCACCACGCCGCCGAACCTCCGGAGATCCTGCATGAAGCCGATAGTGCTTGCCGCTGCCATGTCGATGGCCTTGCCCGGCGCCGCGCTCGCCGGGCCGGCTTCCCACGCCGTGAAGTTCTTCTACGTGCCGGAAGTGAAGTTCGAGGCGGACGCCAAATATCGCGACCGCTTCACCGAGCCGGTCACCAGGCTGTTCGAAGCCAACGACAAGGCGCAGAAGGAGAAGCCCGACGAGGTGTCCTGCATCGATTTCGACCCCGGCCTCGACGCCCAGGATTTCGATCAGAAGACGCTGTCGAAGACGCTGAAGCTCACCGAGACCGTCAATGGCGATACGGCCGAGGTGACGGCGAACTTCAATCTTTTCCCGGAAGGCAATGACTCCAAACGCGAAATGGTGTGGTCGTTGAAGAAAGTGGACGGCAAGTGGAAGATCGCCGACATCACCTCGAAGACCAGCGACTGGAAGCTCAGCGCGCTGGAATGCGGCGCCTCGACGGAGTGATGCCGTGCTTCGTCGTCTCGTCGTTGCGCTGTCGAGCTTGTCGATGCTGGCCGCGGGGCTGAACGGCGGCGTCTCGGCGCAGGGGCTCTTCGGCGCGCCGCCGCCGAACGCGTCCTCGGGCGACAATGCGCCTGCGGACGACAAGTCGCCGCCTGCGGTCGATACCTCGCCGCCCGCCGCAACTCAGGCGCCGGAAAGCAAGCCGGCCGAACTGCCGCCGCCCGCGCCTGTCCTGCCTGGATCGCCGACGGCGGTGGTCAAGCCCTTCTACGACCATCTCGGGCTTGAGCTCGATCCGGCCCAGCGCAAGAACTTCGCCGATCCGGCGAAAACCGTGCTCGACAAGAGCGATGCGCTGCGCGCCTCGGGGCAGGGCGAATGCCTGGATCCCAACATGGCGCTCGACAATGCAGATTATGACAAGCTCGCCATCGACAAGAGCCTGCGCACCATCGAGGCCGTCAATGGCGACCAGGCCAAGGTGGTCGTCGCCTTCGTCGTCGAAGGCCATCAGCATCGCCTCGAATGGAAGCTGAAGAAGATCGGCGGCGGCTGGAAGATCTCCGATCTTCTGTCGGTGACCGGCGAGTGGGCGCTCAGCCAGTACCAGTGCGAGTGATGGCGATCAGCTCAACCCCTTCCGCGATAAGGCGCGACGCCGGTATCCGGCAGCCATACGTCCTTGGGCGGCGCGCCGGTCTGCCAGAAGACGTCGATGGGGATGCCGCCGCGCGGGAACCAGTAGCCGCCGACGCGCAGCCAGAGCGGCTTCGTCGCCTCGACGATGCGGCGGCCGATCATCACCGTGCATTCCTCATGGAAGGCGCCGTGGTTGCGGAACGAGGTCATGAACAACTTCAGCGACTTCGATTCCACCAGCGTCCGGTCGGGTGCGTAGTCGATAAGGATGTGGGCGAAGTCGGGCTGGCCGGTGACCGGACAGAGCGAGGTGAATTCCGGGCAAGTGAAACGCACGATCGCCGGCGGGCCGTCGCCGCGCTGGAACGGCACAGTCTCCAGGACCGCCTGTTCGGGGCTCTGTGGTGTCTCGACGTGCTTGCCGAGCTGGGTGAGGTTCTTGGCGTCGGTCATGGGCAACTCCTTGCTGCCGCCGACGGTTCTACGGGCGGCAGCGCAATCATTTGGCGCCGCGTTCAATCGGGCGCGGCGCGCTCATTAGCACAATTTGATTTTGAAACGGCAGGAAGAAGATGACCAGCAACGACCCGCTTCTCCAACCCTACCAGCTCAAGCATCTGACGCTGAAGAACCGGGTGATGTCGACCAGCCATGAGCCGGCCTATTCCGAGGACGGCATGCCGAAGGAGCGCTACCGGCTCTACCACGCCGAAAAGGCCAAGGGCGGCATGGCGCTGACCATGACGGCGGGCTCGGCGATCGTTTCGCGCGACAGCCCGGCCGCCTTCGGCAATCTGCATGTCTATGACGACCGCATCGTGCCGTGGCTCGCCGAGCTCGCGGATGCCTGCCATGAGCATGACTGCAAGGTGATGATCCAGATCACCCATCTCGGCCGCCGCACGGGCTGGAACAAGGCCGATTGGCTGCCGGTGCTGTCGGCCTCGCCGGTGCGCGAGCCGGCGCATCGCGCCTTCCCGAAGACCATTGAGGAGTGGGACATCGAGCGCATCGTCGCTGACTATGCTTCGGCCGCGCAGCGCTGCCAGGCCGCCGGCCTCGACGGCATCGAGTTCGAATCCTACGGCCATCTGATGGATGGCTTCTGGTCGCCGCTGACCAACCATCGCGACGACGAGTTCGGCGGTTCGCTCGACAACCGGCTGCGCTTCACCGACATGGTGCTCGACGAGGTGCGCGCCGCGGTCGGCGAGAAATTCATCGTCGGTATTCGCATGGTCGCCGACGAGGATTTCGAAAAGGGCATCTCGAAGGAGGTGGGCGTCGAGATCGCCAGGCGGCTCGCCAATTCTGGCAAGGTCGATTTCCTCAACATCATCCGCGGCACGATCGAAACCGATGCAGCGCTGACCAAGGTCATCCCGGTGACCGGCATGCGCTCGTCGCCGCATCTCGATTTCGCCGGCGAGGTGAGAGCGGCGACGAAATTCCCGACCTTCCATGCGGCGCGCATTTCCGATGTCGCCACCGCCCGCCACGCCATCGCCACCGGCAAGCTCGACATGGTCGGCATGACGCGCGCCCATATTGCTGATCCGCATATCATCCGCAAAGTGATGGAAGGCCGCGAACATGAGATCCGCCCTTGCGTCGGCGCCACCTATTGCCTCGACCGAATCTATGAGGGCGGCGAGGCGCTTTGCGTCCACAATGCCGCGACCGGCCGGGAAGCGACCGTTCCGCACATCATCGCAAAGAGCGGAGGAGCGAAGAAGAAAGTCGTGGTCGTGGGCGCGGGCGCCGGCGGTCTCGAAGCGGCTCGCGTGGCGGCCGAGCGCGGCCACCAGGTCATGGTGCTCGAAGCCTCCAGCCAGGCGGGCGGCCAGGTGCGGCTCGCCACGCAGAACCCGCGCCGCAAGGAACTGATCGGCATCATCGACTGGCGGCTCGCCGAATTGGATAGGCTTGGCGTCGAGATCCGCTACGATACCTGGGCCGAGAGGGATGATGTGCTGGCGCTGGCGCCCGATGTGGTGATCGTCGCTACCGGCGGCCTGCCGCAGAACCCGCCGCTGACGGCCGGCGACAATCTCGTCACCTCGAGCTGGGACATCATGGCCGGCAGTGTCAAGCCGGCCGAGAACGTACTGCTTTACGACGACAATGGCGGCCATCAGGGCATGGGCGCCGCCGAGCTCATCGCCAACAGCGGCTCCAGGCTGGAGCTTGTCTCGCCCGAGCGCTTCTTCGCGCCGGAAATGGGTGGCCTGAACCACGTGCCCTACATGCGCGCTTTCCATGAAAAAGGCGTCACCGTCACCATCAACACCCGCCTGCGCTCGGTGCGGCGCGAGGGCAACCAACTCGTCGCCGAGCTGGCATCGGACTTCGCCGATGGCTGGCGTGGCGAGCGGCGCGTCGACCAGGTGGTGGTCGAGCATGGCACAGCGCCGCTCGACGATCTTTATCTGTCGCTCAAGCCCCTGTCGAAGAATGGCGGCGCGGTCGACTATGAGCGGCTGGTGAGCGGCGGCGACATCTTCCCCGCGCGCAATGCCGAAGGCGGCTTCGTGATGTTTCGCATCGGCGACGCGGTCGCCTCGCGCAACATCCACGCCGCCATCTATGACGGCATCCGGTTCGGAATCCGGATCTGATTGGCTGGGGCATGATCCCCGAGATCATGCTCAAAAAAACAGACGCGCAACGGACCATTGCAAGGAGAGCCACCTGCCGCTTCGGTCCGTTGCGCCGCGCCCGGTCGGTTTCGCCGGCCGTGCGATTTCAAAATAGCTTGGCAGTCGCCATGCAAAACACGGTGATGACCAGCAGCCCGCCGGCGATGCGTTCGCCTCTGGTCATTTTCGCCCGCAGCTGGGTCTGCGTCGCAGCGTCGGCGCCGGCAAGCTGCCTGCTGGCAGAGGCAACAAGCGCGCCCTGCACGCCGGCGGCGATCAGCGCCGTCAAAATGCCGAGCGCCAGCACCTTCTCCATCGGGCCGAACGCGCCCTCGTGGAAGAAATACCAGAGCAGTATGCCGGTCAGGAAAACTATGCCGGAGGCACCGAGCTGCGGCCGGATGAAACGCTCAGCCTTGATCTCCGGATCGCGGGCAACCGCTATGGTCGTGCCGGCCCAGAACACGCCGGCCATGACGTGCAGGCCGATGGTGACGATGTAGACATATTGCATGACCGCATTCCTCTCTGCCGCCCGCCGCGCCGCAGCTACGCCATCAATAAGACAAAGTTAGATATCTAACGATTAGATGTCAATGCATGAAGCCGAGTTCCACCTTGCCATTGCGTGCTCTACTGTCAGGTCATGACACCGTTTGACCGTCCGCCCGTCGGCATGAATCTCGCACGCACCTCGAAGGTGGTGGCGCAGGCTTTCGATGCCGCGCTGGCCGACACTGGCGGCACGCTGCCGGTCTGGCTGACCTTGCTGTCGGTCAAGTCGAAGGAATTGGCCAACCAGCGCGAGCTTGCCGGCATGATCGGCATCCAGGGCGCGACGCTGACGCATCATCTCAACGCCATGGAAGCGCAAGGGTTGTTGACGCGCCGCCGCGATCCGGAAAACCGCAGGGTCCACCAGGTGGCGCTGACCGAGGCCGGCGAAACGCTGTTCGAAAGGCTCCGTCTCGCGGCCGTCGCTTTCGACAAGCGGCTGCGGGCCGGTATTCCCGACGACAAGCTCTCCGAATTCACGGAGGTGCTTGCGGCACTTAGGCGCAACGCTGAGCCGCCTCAGTCGTAACCCGCTATCGCGCCGAAGGCGTAGTGGCGCAACTTGAGCGCCGCGATCAACGCCGTCAGCTTCGCCTTGCCGTCGAAGGTGTCCTGGAACATCTCGTCATGCATGAGCAGGATCAGCTTGTTCGGCTTGGCGAAATGACCGTAGCCGAACAGATGATCGATCTCGCTGACCAGGTGGTCGACGCTCTGCACGGGCTTGCCGCTGTCCTCATGTACCCATTCGTGGTCCCAGCCATAGAGCCAGAAGCCCGACGCCGCGACGAATTCGTAGTCCGGATCCTCGCGCCCTGCCTCCGCCAGCCCCAGCGAATTGTCGTCCTTCGAGTAATTGGGCAGCCGGAACACGTCGCGTCCCGGCAGTCGCGCATGCACGGCCGGCTTCAAGCCCAGCACGGCATTCGCCCTGAGCATGTCGGCGACCACGCCTTCGGTGTCGCCGTAGAAATGCCGGTAGTGATTGTAGGCATGGCTGTAGCTGTGGTTGCCGATCGTCACCAGCGGCATCGATTTCGCCCGCTGCAGCAGCGCCCGGTTGGTGGCGTTCGCCTCGGCATGCATGCCGACCATGAACAGCGTCGCCGGCACCTGCTCGGCCTGCAGCACGTCGAGGATATTGTTGGTGCCGTTCAGCGGCCCGTCGTCGAAGGTGAGATATACAGTGCGATCGGCGGCCAAAGCCGGCGACGCGACAAGCAGCAGAAGCGACAGGATAAAACGAAGCGGCATCCGCAGGATCCGGTTGCGATCAATAGGCGGCCATGCCGACACCGGCGTGTCAAGCTTGTCGACGATCGCGCTAGGCCAAGCTGCCTTGCAGCACTTTCAGCTTCGCCTTCTTCGGGCTGCGCGCCAAAAGCCATTCGCGCGCCTTGTCCTGCGGCATCGGGAAGGCGATCGAATAGCCCTGCACCTGGTCGCAGCCGATCGCCATCAGCGAGTCGAGCTCCGCTTCGGTCTCCGCGCCTTCGGCGACAATCGAAATGCCGAGCCCCCGGGCAAGCTCGGTGATAGCGCGCACGATCTTGCTGTTGTCGCCGTTCTCGTTGATGTTCTGGACGAAGCGGCGGTCGATCTTCAGCCGGTCGATCTCGTTCGGGTTGACGTGACTGAGCGAGGCATAGCCGGTGCCGAAATCGTCAAGTTCGAGATGCACGCCGGCGGCGCGGATGTGGCGGAGCTTCGCGGCGATCCCGGTCTTCTCGTCGTCGAGGATGACGGATTCGACAATTTCCAGCGCCAGCTTCTGCGGCGCCAGCCCCACGCGCTCCAGCGTGCCGAACAAGAAGGCGTCGAAATCGGGCTCGCGCAGCTCCGTGCCCGAGACGTTGACGGCGATGCGCCCGAAATCGATGCCGGCGCGGTCCCATTCGGCGGCTTCCTCGATCGCCTTGCCGATGACGATGCGGCCGATATCCGGCATGAAGCCACATTTCTCGGCGACCGGAATGAACTCGCCGGGCGAGATCATGCCGCGCGTCTCGTGCCTCCAGCGCACCAACGCCTCGATGCCGCTGATCTTGCCGCTGGTCAGCGACACCTGCGGCTGGAAATAGACCTCGAAGCTCTTATTGGCGATCGCCGTGCGGATGTCCTGTTCGAGCTGCTTGCGATAGTCGAGCTCGCGGCGCAGTTCCTCGGAGAAGAAGGAGAAATTGCCGCCGCCAAGCTTCTTGGCGGAATAAAGCGCGAGATCGGCATGGACGAGCAGGTCCTGCGCGTTGTCGGCGTCGACCGGATAGACCGCTATGCCGGCGCTGGCTCCGGGCATGATGGTCGTGCCCTGGAACGTGATCGGCTCGTTGATCTCGTCGAGGATGCGGTTGGCCAGCGCATGGATGTCCTCGGTGGTGCCGGCGCCGTTGAGGATCATGACGAACTCGTCGCCGCCGAGCCTGGCGCAGAGATCCGACGCGCGGCAGGAATCGCGCATGCGCTGCGCCGTCACCACCAGCACATAGTCGCCGGCGGCGTGGCCAAGCGTGTCGTTGATCTGCTTGAAGCGGTCGAGATCGAGCTGGATCACCGCAAGGCGCTCGCGGCGGCGGTGCGCCCCCTTGATCAGCGTGTCGAAATGGTCGGTGAGGAAGGTGCGATTGTGCAGTCCGGTCAGGCCGTCATGCACGGCGATGAAGGCCATCGAGTTGCGGGCGTCGACCAGTTCGCGCGTCTTGCGCAGGATGGCGTTGGACATCGGCCGGAAGATGAACAGCGCCACCAGCACGATGACGCCGAGGGTGGCGAAGAACAGCGTGCGATGCAGGTCGAGGATGTTGCTTGATTTTTCGTCGGCGAAGGCGCTGATGCGCTGGCCGAGCGCGGCATAGCCGGACATTGTCGCGTTGGCGACGGAGGCGTCGAGGCCGACGCGTTCGCCGCCGCCCTTGTAGCCGTCGTTCTGCATGCCAAGCTGCGACGCGAAGGACGAGACCAGCCTGTCGCCATTGGCGACGAGGCCGACCGAGAAGTAGTCGAGGTGGAAAGGCTTGCTGAACAGCACGTATTCGATCGACTTCGGGTCGTTGCGCGCCGGCGAGAGCGGGTCGGCGCCGGTCTCCTTGAGCAGCCGGTCGTAGTTGGTCTCGAACTCGCCCGTCGCCTGCTTGAGCGCGGTGACCAGTGCCGGCTGCTTGTCGCGCGAGGCGCCGCCGGTGGCGCTGGCCAGGAAGACGATGCGCTGCGACAGCGCCTTCTGCGTCGAGACGATGTCGAGCAGCGCATGGTTGTGCTGCTGCTGCGCCATCAATTGCTGCAGAAGAATGAAGGAAGCCACCACCATGGCGGCGATGATCGTCAGCGCCAGCCAGTACCCGGTCTTGATGAGCAGGATCAGCTTGCGTGAAACGCTCTGCACTGGCTGCTGCGACATAACTTGCTGACCCCTCCGGTCGACGGATTCCTGCCCTGATTCGTGGCGGGAAAACGCTTGCCTTGAAAGAGTTAACAGGTCGGCAAGGGGCGCTGGCGGCATGCGCGGCGGCGCGGCAAAGCTCGCAAGATGGTTATCACGTCCTTTCCCGCTCACCCCATTTTTGATCGTATCGCGGCCGCGCCTTCGCAAAGGATTGCGACCGGGCTTTCGCGGCGCCACCGAAGCGGTCGCTTTTGCGATGGATTTTTTGCAGCCATGGCGCGACAGTCCGGCCTCGAACCGAACAGGGCCGGACCATGAGCAAAGCATTCCTTTCCCACATCGACAGCGAGCTCCAGGGCCTCAAATCGGCCGGGCTCTACAAGTCCGAGCGGGTGATTTCCTCGATGCAGTCCGCCGAGATCGAGGTCGGCGGCGAAAAGGTGCTGAACTTCTGCGCCAACAACTATCTCGGCCTCGCCGATAGCCCGGATTTGCGCGACGCGGCAAAGCACGCGCTCGACCGCTACGGCTATGGCATGGCCTCGGTGCGCTTCATCTGCGGCACGCAGGAGGAACACAAGCAGCTCGAGGCGACGATCTCGTCCTTCCTCGGCATGGACGACACCATCCTCTACTCCTCCTGCTTCGACGCCAATGGCGGCCTGTTCGAGACGCTGCTCGGCGAGGAGGACGCCATCATTTCGGACGCGTTGAACCACGCCTCGATCATCGACGGAGTCCGGCTCTCCAAGGCCAAGCGCTTCCGCTACGCCAACAACGACATGGCCGATCTCGAAGCGCGGCTGAAGGAGGCGAAGGACTGCCGCTTCCGGCTGGTCGCCACCGACGGCGTGTTCTCGATGGACGGCATCATCGCGAATTTGCACGGCGTCTGCGACCTCGCCGAGAAATACGACGCCATGGTCATGGTCGACGACAGCCATGCGGTCGGCTTCGTCGGCAGGAACGGTCGCGGCTCGGCCGAGCATTGCGGCGTCGAGGGCAGGGTGGACATCATCACCGGCACGCTCGGAAAAGCGCTGGGCGGCGCCTCCGGCGGCTACACGTCGGGCAAGAGCGAGGTGGTCGACTGGCTGCGCCAGCGCTCGCGGCCCTATCTCTTCTCCAACACGCTGATGCCGGCGATCGCCGGCGCCTCGATCAGGGTGTTCGACCTGATCCGCAATGGCGACGCGCTGCGCCAGCGCCTATATGCCAATGCGGATCGGTTCCGGTCCAGGATGGGCAGGCTCGGCTTCACGCTGGCCGGCGCGGATCATCCGATCATCCCGGTGATGCTGGGCGACGCCGCACTGGCGCAGGAGATGGCGGCGCGCATGCTGAAGCGCGGCATCTATGTCATCGGCTTCTCCTTCCCGGTGGTGCCTAAAGGCCAGGCGCGCATCCGCACGCAGATGTCGGCCGCCCACTCCAGCGCCGACATCGACCGCGCGGTCGAGGCGTTCGGCGCGATCGGCAAGGAACTTGGCGTCATTTCCTGAACGGCCGGCGCCCAGAAAGCGCTTCCGCATCTAGAGATTCGAAGGGCAAAAGAATGTCGAACATGATGAAGGCGCTGGTGAAGGCCAAGGCCGAGCCGGGCATCTGGATGGAAGAGGTGCCGGTGCCGGAGATCGGCCCCAACGACGTGCTGATCAAGGTCAAGAAGACCGCGATCTGCGGCACCGACGTCCATATTTACAATTGGGACCAGTGGGCGCAGAAGACGGTGCCGGTGCCGATGGTGACGGGCCACGAATTCGTCGGCACCGTTGCCGACTACGGCGCCGCGGTCACCGAATATAAGGTCGGCCAGCGCGTCTCGGGCGAAGGCCATATCGTCTGCGGCCATTGCCGCAACTGCCGCGCCGGCAGGGGGCATCTCTGCCGCAACACGCTGGGCGTCGGCGTCAACCGCCCCGGCGCCTTCGGCGAGTATCTGGCCATCCCGCAGCACAATGTCGTGCCGATCCCCGACGACGTGCCGGACGAGATCGCGGCGATCTTCGATCCGCTCGGCAATGCGGTACACACCGCATTGTCCTTCGATCTCGTCGGCGAGGACGTGCTGGTCACCGGCGCCGGGCCGATCGGCATCATGGGCGCGCTGGTCGCGCAATGCGTCGGCGCGCGCAAGGTCGTCATCACCGACATCAACCCGGTGCGGTTGGATCTGGCGCGAAAACTCGGCGTCCAGCACGTCGTCGACGCCTCGAAGGAAAAGCTGCGCGACGTGATGCCGTCGATCGGCATGACCGAAGGTTTCGACGTCGGGTTGGAGATGTCGGGCGCCGCCCCCGCCTTCCGCGACATGATCGACACCATGAACAATGGCGGCAAGATCGCCATCCTCGGCATCGCGCCCACCGGCTTCGAGATCGACTGGAACAAGGTGATCTTCAAGATGCTGCATCTGAAAGGCATCTACGGCCGCGAGATGTTCGAGACCTGGTACAAGATGATCGCGCTCGTGCAGGGGCCGCTGGATGTCTCGGGGTTGATCACGCATCGGATCGGGATCGACGATTATCAGGCTGGGTTCGATGCGATGCGGAGCGGCAGCTCGGGCAAGGTGGTGATGGATTGGTGAGGCAGCTATCCTTCCATCACCTGAACACAGATTGGAACGCTGAGCCCAATGCTCCCGATGTAGAGTTGACCGTCGAGGGCAATACGGTTCAGCTTACCTTTCTGTTGAATTCCTGAGCTTATGCTGCCCGCAAGGGAGGGACGGGCACCCTGCGTTTCGTTGGTTGCAGTCGTTGGAGATGGGACTCCTCTAATGATCACGCCTGGTTTGCCGGTAGAGGCCTTTACAGCAGGCAGGCTCCCAAATGGGGTGAGTTCTACGAGGTGATCGGCGATAGCCGGCCGGTTGGCGAGGACGATTGGGAGGTTCTGTCGCCAGATGGACCCAAGTCGCGGCAGTTTCTGTTGTATTTTTCGGGACGACACCATCGAAGTCATTGCTGAAGACTGGTCGCTTACTCGACAGGTGCCAAGCCCTGGCTAGCCTTTTCAGGACGATTGGCTTCGACTCCAGCCTAGGTGTTTGGTCCCGGCATTTGCTGGAGCGGATTGAGTTTGAAACGTTCCGGTTGTGAGACCCACGCCTTGCAGATGAAC